>CASCZI010000004.1 GCA_949156565.1 uncultured Alphaproteobacteria bacterium
TATGCCTAAAAAAACTGTCCCTTTGGATTAGGCATAGTCTAATTACGTTCTGCGCCAGGAATTATAGCTGTTTGGGGGATTTTTTACAAGGAAAAAATTGGGAACAAAGAACAGATTCACCGTCCCCCCTCCCCCCCCCGTCGTCTGGGATCTAAAAAAAGCCCGCCCTGACCCCGGGCCCCACGGAAATTTAACAATTTCCGCGGGTGGATTCTTGGCGGGGAACTTGCGATCAAGCGGGTTCGGCCCAGGTTCCCCTCCGGCGGAGGGGGGGGCACGAAGTGGCGGGGTGGGCTTTTATCTGAACTCTGAACACTGAACTCCGGCCGGGGGCACCCATAAAAGGTGCGCGATGAATGGGTTTTCCATCAGAATTCAGTTTGACTTTTGGGGCGTGTCGTATATTATTAAGGTTATATTTAGACAATGGGGGACAAAATGGCCGACGATATCCAGAAAATCAAAGAACGTGAATTCAAGTGGCAGGCGCGTTGGCGCGATGCGCGGGCGTTTGTACCGAAAAATGATGGTGCGCGGCCGAAATATTATAATCTGATTGAGTTTCCGTTCCCCAGTGGCTCTGGTTTGCATGTGGGGCATATGTTACCCTATACCGGGATGGATGTTCGCGCCCGGTTTAAGCGGGCACAGGGGTATGACGTGCTCTATCCGATTGGATATGATTCGATGGGAATTTCATCGGAAAAATATGCGGTTAAAATGGGTCGGCATCCGCGGGAATCGGTGGCCGAATTGATCAAGGCATTTGAAAAAGATATTTCGGTGATGGGGTTGTCATTCAATCCAGAATCGACAATTGCAACGTCGGATTCGGAATTTATTAAGTGGACCCAATGGATGTTTATTCAATTCTTTCGTGCGGGTTTGGCGTATAAATCCGAATTGCCGATGAATTGGTGTCCGAATTGTCGCACAAATTTGACCAACGAAGAACTTGAAGATGGGTGTTGCGAACGTTGTCATGGTCCGGTTGAAAAAAAGATGAAATTACAATGGAATCTGGCCATTACAAAATATGCCGATCGGTTAATTGATGACTTGGCATTGGTTGATTATCCCACCCGGGTTAAGGTAGAACAAACAAACTGGATCGGGCGTTCATATGGGGCGGATGTTGATTTTCGTGTTGGCGATGACGTGATGACGGTTTATACAACGCGTCCTGATACGATTTTTGGGGTAACGTTTTGTGTGTTGGCACCGGAACATCCCTTGGTCAAGAAATGGATCGACACGGGCCAGATTGAAAATGCAGATGCCGTGCGTGATTATATGGCGGCGGCGGCGGCCAAGTCAGAGATTGAACGTACGGATGTAACGCGTACAAAAACCGGGGTTCAATTGTTGGGTGTTATGGCGACAAATCCATTTAATGGGGTTCAAATACCTGTCTTTATCGCAGATTATGTTTTGGCGGATTATGGGTATGGGGCGATTATGGCGGTACCGGCGCATGATGCGCGCGATTGGGAATTTGCCAAAACATTTGGGATGAACATCATTCCTGTTTTGGATGGTGGTCAACCCGATACGGTTTTCGAAGGAGATGGTCCGCATATTAATTCTGAATTTTTAAATGGGATGAATAAATCCGATGCCATTGCCGCCGCCATTGATTATGGAACCAAGCATGGATTTGCGCGTGGTGCAAAAAAGTATAAATTAAAAGATTGGGGATTTTCACGCCAGATGTATTGGGGTGAACCCATTCCATTGGTTCATTGTGATTCATGTGGGTGGGTGCCGGTCCCCGATGATCAGTTACCGGTCCTGCAACCGTATATGACCGATTATCGCCCGACGGATAATGGGGAAAGTCCCCTGGCCCGGGCAACAGATTGGGTGAATACAACATGTCCATGTTGTGGGGGGCATGCGACGCGTGAAACCGATACAATGCCGCAATGGGCGGGGTCGTCATGGTATTTCTTGCGGTATTTAGATCCCCATAATGATGATCAGTTTTGTTCGCGTGCCCAGATGGATCGTTGGATGCCGGTGGACCATTATAATGGGGGCATGGAACATACAACGCGGCACCTGCTCTATTCACGGTTCTGGTACAAGGCGTTATCAGATTTGGGATTGGTGCCGGGGGTGGAACCGTATGCCCGCCGCACCAGCAGTGGTTTGTTAATGGCGGCCGATGGTCGTAAAATGTCAAAGTCATTGGGAAATATGGTCCCCAGTTCGGATGTCGTCGCGCGTGCCGGGGCCGATGCATGCCGTATGACGATATTGTCATTGGGGCCATGGGATCAAAATGTCAATTGGTCCGAAGGAACCTTAAACGGTGTTCAACGTTTTCTGCGACGTGTCGAAAATCTGGGCGATAATTTATCAGATGATCCAATGACCCCGGATCAGGAACGCCGTATGCACCAATTAATTTCAGACGTCACCGAACGGATCGAAGGTATGCGTTTTAACACGGCAATTTCCGCAATGATGGAATATATCAATGCGTTTGGCAATCAAATGCCGCGGGCGGCGTATGTTGCGCTGGTTCGGGTATTAAATCCGTTTGCGCCCCATTTGACCGAAGAAATTTGGGAAAAAATGGGAAATGCCGATATGTTGACGTTTGGCGCATGGCCTACATTCGATTCGGCTAAATTGGCCCAGACCGAAATGACCATCGTTGCATCGGTGAATGGCAAACGTGCGGCGGATTTTGTGGTTACGGCCGATGCCATGGAACCGGATCTGATCGCGGCAGCGCGTAGCGCGGTTGGATCAAAATTGGATGGCGTTGAAATCGTTAAAACGATTGTTGTGCCGAAAAAATTGGTAAATTTTGTTGTAAAAAAATAAATTGATTGATCAATAATCCGTCGTTTAAAAAATATTTTCGGCGGATTATTTTGATTGACATATGGTTTATTTTGTACTATATAAACATTAGTCATTCGAAAAAAAGAAAATCATGTTAAATTGGAAAAATTTATTTAAACGTTGTTCATTTCATAAAATATTGCCCCATCAATTGCATGGAATAATGGATGTTTTGGCGGAACATGCCGTTGTTTTAAATGTTACAGATCGGGCGGCTGTTTGGTATGCGGGGCTGGATTGGAAAGATATTAATAATTTTAAAACGTTTGTTAATTCGAAATTTTTGTATCCGCATACTGAAATGGTGGGTATTGTGTATTTGCCGATTAAGGTTAATGCATTTCGCGGATGGGGGACGATTGAAAGACCGACCTATGATCAAATTTTGGTTTCTGAAAACTCTGATAATCGGGATCAGGTGGCCACAATCTGGAATATTTTAACACGGAATCGGTTTTCGGGGGCGTTGAATTTAATGTCCCGCGACTATATCGGTGGTGGTGTTTATAAAAAGTCGGAATTACCCCCGCATGATCCGTCGTCCGTTGCGGTGATGGATTTCTTGGGGTATGTTCAGACATACAAAGAATATTTTGATGGGGTAAAGCAATTAAGCCAAAAACAACATTAAAAAGCCGCCCGTTGGGGCGGTTTTTTATATGGTCCCGGTGCCCCATCGATGGTGTGGGGGAATTATTCTATATGATACGTTGTGCCGGCAACGGTCACGTTGGCCCCATTGTCGGCGCACAGAGCAGAGATCCCAACCCACACGCGACCCCGCGACGGAAATCGCGTCCCAAAACCCGACGTTTAGATTGGGCATAGTTAAATAACGTTCAGCCCCAGGAATTATACCCGTTTGCGCGATTTTTTATAAGGGGAAAATTGGAAATGGGGAACGTGGACGGGTTCACCAACCATGGTCCATGTCCGGGATCTAAAAAAAGACCCCCTCCCCGGCTATGCCGGTACTCCCCCACAGGAGGAGATCCCCTGTACCGATCTAAAAGTTCCCCCGCCAAAACCCACCCACGGAAATTTAACAATTCCTACAGGATCCGAGGTGTGGAATTTAAGAACAGAGAAAAGTTCCCCTCTGTGGCGGGGTGCCACGAAGTGGCGGGATGATCTTTTCTAAAAGATTCCGCACAAGCCCCGGGATTGGGGTGGTTGTCAGAACTTATCCCTATTAAAAATCCCCCGAATGGGGGATTTATTTTATGAAATTTTTTCAATACGACGAATGCGGCGTTCGACGGCATCAAATGGACTGTCGAGGAATGCCTGAACACAGAGAAATGCCACCTCTATATCCATATCGTCGGCGGCCAATGCCAAAACATTTGTATCATCGTGATACCGGTCATCGCGTGCCTGGTCGGGGCGATCACACCGCGATGCGCGAATGTGCCGATACCGGTTGGCGGCAATTTGAACGCCCGCCCCGGTGCCACAGATAATAATGCCGCGCGATTTGGGATCATCCACCATGGCATCGGCCAATGTTTTGGCCATGTCGGGGTAATCCACAGATGTTTCAGGATCATCCACCCCCAGATTGACCACGGCATATCCCGATGCCGTTAACATTTCGATCAAATATAATTTTAACCCAACCCCGCGGTGATCGGCCGCCAAATATACCTTGGACACTGTTTTATTCATGTTATTTATCCTTTCGTTTGGCTAATTTGCATTCCAGGCCGGTGTTGCCTGTGATATTCAAGATATGATATGACAATGTTCCAACCATTTGGGCGCGCCCAAAAACATTGGCGGTGCCAACCGTCGCCGGGCCATCCAGTGATCCGTGCAAGAACAATGTTTGGGCGTTTACTTTGCCAACCACACGCCCGCCGCGTCCAATTACAACGGTATCGGCCACGATTGATCCCATGACGGTGCCATGAATTTGAACGCTGTGATCTGTTTTGATGTCGCCGGTCAATTTGCACCCTGCCCCGATGATGGTGGGTGAATTTTTTTCATGTGCGTTTGTAAATGCCTGCATTTCTTTATTCCTTTACAAATTTTGATGGATCGAACGGTGTGCCTTTGTACCTGATTTCATAGTGCAGATGTGGGCCCGTCGACCGTCCCGTAGATCCCCCCAGGCCTACAACCGTTCCTGGGCGTACCCAATCGCCACGTGATACCGTAATCTGGGACAGGTGTGCATACAATGTTGAAAAGCCCAGGCCATGATCCACTTCGACCGTGGTGCCATATCCCACGCGTTCCCCGGCCGATACCACCCGTCCCGGCGCAACAGCATATAATTCTGTGCCAATTTTTCCGGCAAAGTCAATGCCGCGGTGGCGTTTTGGGCGCCCATCAAAGGGGTCATTTCGCATGCCATAGTTGGACGTGACGCGCATTTTTGCCACCGGGGCCCCCAATGGCAAGAGTGTATCCAGGCGCGCCAATCCATGCCATAATTGCAATCCATCGGCCAATTTTTTGTATTTGGGATCCATGTCTTTGTCGATGTCCAATGGGCTAAACGCGCCCCCGACCAAGGGACTGCTATACTTATTGGCACGATTGACCAATGTTTTTTCCGTTAATCCCAATCCGGCGATCGTTGAATTAATTTTTTTAATTTGTCCGCGCAATTGTTCGGTATTATCGGTTGTCATCTGGGTGACCAATTCAACAATTTGGTTGTCGGCGTCGGCAATTTGTCCCATTGATTCAGTGATATAGGCATTGCGTTTTTTTAATTCTTCGTTTTCGGCGCGCGTTAATTCATATTCGGCGGATAATTCAGAAATTTTGACGTATTCCGGTGTATAATCTTCGTTGGTGAACATTTCGTTTAAACGTACCCGCAGAAAATCCAATTCCCCCCATGTCTTTAATCGTTTATCCATAAGGGTGTTTTTTTGCGCGTCGGTCATTTTTTGATCGTGTAAAACCTTGTCATCAATCACATTCAATTCCCGCGTCAAATCGTTGTATTTTTTAAGATAGGTCATCAGATCACTCATCTGGCGGGTGTGGGATGCCCGGGCCTGTTCCAATTGCTGGGTCCGTTTTTGCAACAGGGGACGGTGGTATACAAATACATATGTTGACCACGCCGCCCATACAATTAATCCCAATTTGCCACAAAATTTGGTAAAGCGCCAAAAACTGCTCTGTTCAAAAGTATAAACATTGCCGCGGGGGGTATCCATGACGGTAAATTCCCGCGGGGGGAAAATCCGCACAATAATCCGCCATATGGCCCGTACCGGCCACGTTATCAGTGACCACAGGGATGAAAAATATCGTGTAATAAAGTTTAGCATTTGGGCCCTAGTTTAGTAAAAAAGTCATCGAGAGTCAAGCCATCGCGTAAAATACGTTCGTCATTCATATGAATACCTGGATAAACAATGGTGGGGCCGTGCGTTCCGGCCCGGGCACGAATAATGACGCGTTCGGCCCATTGGTTTGATCCAAACAGTGGATATAACGTTATGTCACCACATCGTGGGGCAATGGTCGCCATGACATTGCCCAATACCGCGGCATCGATGATTGTACAAAAATAGCCACGTGGTCGTACCCGCGCAATGCATCGTTGAATCCATGTTATTAAATCGGCGTTATGGTGTGCGTTATGCCGGGCGGGTGTTCCATAAAAATATGGGGGATTGGTCATAACCAAATCAAACGTTTCCCCGGTGCGCCATGTGGTGATATCGGCATGGTACAAGGTTATTGTTCGTGCGTTCAGGGTTGCGTTATCTGCCGCCGCCGCCAACATTTCATCGGATATATCAATGCCGGTGACATGCGCCGTTGGATGATTGACCAGATAGCACAGCGTCACCCCACCGGTCCCAATTCCGACGTCCAGAACAGTTTTGGCCCCCGTCGGTGCCGCCGCCGCCAGCCACACCGCATCAGATGTTGGGTTATAAATACCACGGCGGAATTGCGCCGCACCGCCCATCATACCAAAAATGTCTTGTTTTTGCGTCATGGGTGTATCATAATTCAGCAATCAAAGAAAGGCAAGACAGATGTTTGACAATGCACTTATCGTTCAAAGCGCCATCAGCAGCTTTAATAACGCGGCCCTGTATGCGCCGGCCTTTTTATGGGTGGGATTGTTATGTTTGCCCATATTTATTATGGCGTGGATGTGTCGTGATGGCATTTTGGATCGATTGGGATGGCGGGATAAATCCACCGCCCAGATTTATGGAACGCAATGGGCGATGGCCTTGGCGGCGGGTGCCGTGATATTTATGGCTGGTGATTATTCGGTTTTGCGGGATGTGGTAACCACACTGCCCTATGTGGTGGGGGTGGTGCTGTTTGGATTAATGATTTGTGTGGGGCGTTTGTCGATGTTCATGGGCAAACCCCAATCACGACGTGGGCGTATTGTTACATGGACGGGGGTGATTGCCTTGTTGGCCGCGGGGGCGTTTTCTGGATATCCCGCATGGTGGGGAATGCTATTAAATGCCGGGGCGATGATGGGTGGTTTCATTCTGGGGCGTTTTACACGAACTGTGCCGAACCCGGTTGCGCTGGGGCCGTGGTTGGTGATTGGTATGGCAACGTTGTTATTAATGCAACCTGAATATTTCCGTTTTGGGCAATTGGGGAACCTGACGCTGGGGCATTTGGGGATGTTAATGTTGACCGGTGCGGCGGCGGCGTTGGGAATTGCCATGCGGTTGGTCCCGTCCCGGGGGTGTATCTATCAACGGGCATATGTTAAATTAAAATGGATGATGCGTGTTTTAGTTGCGCTGGGGGTGGTGTTGTTTGTGTTGACCGAATCTGTGCCCGTATTTTTGGGTGCAACCGCGTTGGTGGGCCTGTTGGGGGCATTAAATATCTGGCATGCGGAAAAAATGCCCCAAGATATAGATAAATGGGTGTGGTGCGTTACATTGATGTTGATGGGATTGATTGCCATGATGCCGGCCGTAACCGCCCTGGGCGTGGTTATGGGCGGGGCACTGGGGCGGTGGCCCACGCGCCGGGAATGGGGACGCTTGTTATAATTTGTTATATTTATTTAATACCAATCGGTTAATGAATATTGTATATTTTTATGCGATATAAATTGGTAAAGAATGGGATTTACATATGATACATCCAACCGCAATTATTCATGATGGCGCCGTGATTGGCGCAGATTGCAAAATTGGGCCCTATTGCATTATTGGGCCGAATGTTGTTCTGGGGGATCGCGTTGAATTAATATCAAACGTGATTATTGATGGTAAAACGTCGATCGGTGATGATACGATTGTTTATCCATTTGCGGTGTTGGGCGTCTTGAGCCAGGATTTAAAATGGCAAGATGAATCCGCCATGACCGGGTTGCGCGTTGGTAAACGGTGCCGGATTCGCGAATATGTGACCATTCATTCGGGAACACCCGCGTCAAATGGGACCGAAATTGGCAATGATTGTCAAATTATGGTCAATGCCCATGTTGGTCATGATTGCAAGATTGGAAATAACGTTGTTATGTCCAACCTGGTACAGGTTGCCGGACATGTCGAAATCGAAGATAATGCGATTTTATCCGGCGGGGTTGCGGTTTTGCAATTTGTGCGTATTGGGCGCAATGCCTTTATCGGTGGCATGTCGGGGGTTGGTAATGATGTTTTGCCCTATGCCATATACGAGGGCTCACGTGCCGCCTATCGAACCATTAATCGATTGGGGTTAATGCGTCATGGATTAACGACCGACGATATGCATGCGATTCATACGGTTTATAATGCATTATTTCGGGGTACGGATGGCACAATGAATGATCGTTTAAAACGTATCCGGAAAGAGATTAAAAATAATAAATATGCCATGGATGCGATTGATTTTATTGAAAATCGGTCGTCAAAGCATGGTATTGGTGCGTTACGCATGGCACCAGGGGCCGAATAATGACGCGTATTTCCAAGAAAAACAAGAAGTTAAAGATCTTTGTTATCGCCGGCGAAGTATCTGGTGATGTCTTGGGGGCAAAGATCATGCGTGACATGCCCGGTGTTGAATTTATGGGTGTGGGTGGTGAAAATATGATGGCGGCGGGATTGCATTCATTGTTCCCGATTTCGGATATCGCCGTTATGGGAATTATAGAAGTGGCGGCCCACGCCCGTACGTTGACGTCGCGTATTCGGCGTGTGGCGGATGCGATTGTAGATGCGCGGCCCAATATTGTTTTGACGATTGATGCCCCGGGGTTTGCGCGTGGGGTCATTAAACGTATTCGGGGATCGCGTGATGGGAAAAAATTGATTATGGCCGGGTTGCGGTTTCATCATGTTGTCGCCCCCCAGGTGTGGGCATGGCGGCCGGGGCGGGCAAAAAAATATGCGGCCACGTTTGATAAGCTTTATTCTTTTTTTGAATTTGAACGGCCCTATTTTACAAAATATGGATTGGATACCATGGCGGTGGGACATCCCATTGCCGATGGGTTGGAAAAATATATCCCGGCGAAATCACCCCGGGTCGGTCATGAAAAAATTATCACTTTGGTCCCCGGCAGCAGAATGTCAGAGGTGAAAAAACTGTTGCCATTGATGCGCCAAACCGTTGATATGTTGGTATCATGTGGATATCAGGATTATCGATTTGTGATTCCGACGGTTGAAACAACCGACGCCTTTATCCGAAATGATGTCAAAAATTGGGCGGTGGCCCCCACATTGGTGCCGGCATCCGATCGGTATGATTGGTATGGGCGGACGCACATCGCCATCGTGGCCAGTGGTACTGTTTCTGCGGAATTGGCGATCATGCATATTCCGGCGATTGTTGTGTACCGAATGAATCCCATAACAACATGGTTGGTGCGGCGTGTGATCCGTGTTCGATGGGTGTCGTTGGTAAACATTTTATTAAATCGGTGCGTTTATCCTGAATTATTGGGGCCGGCCGCGACGGCGGAAAATGTGGTGACGTGTATGCGGGAATTATCGACCCCACATGCGCGCGAAATGATGATTAATGAATTGAAATCTGCGGATAAATTGTGGCGTGGCGCGGATCGTCCCGCCGCGTTGATTGCGGCCGATTTAATGAAATAATGGGCGGCGCTATTTATTCTCATTGTAATTTGATTATAATTGACCTATAATTCAAATAACAAGAATGGGGGCGCCAATGAAAAAAGCACTTTCTTTATTCGGTTTGGGATTTTTGGCGGGGTTATTGACATTTGGGTTGGTATCGCGCCCGGCCGACGCGTATCAGGTTTTGTCATCCAAAGAATTGGGACAAAATGATGCGAAAAATCAAAATGTGGTGGTAAAATGCACAACCGATACCGGCAAGGTGTCTAATCAAACCTGCTCTTTGCGGCGTTATGCGAAATGCACCGGTACGGGTAAAAATAAAAAATGTAATGGTTGGCAACCATGGCGGGATTTGCGTAACCCCGGTGCCCAATATTCAGACTGGAAGGCGGCGGCATCCGCATGCTGTCGTGCCAAAGGTATGCGATAATAAATAACAAACAAACGCCCATTTGGGCGTTTTCTTTTGAAAGGTTTGTATTTAATCGTATGGGGAAATACGGGTTCGGAATTACATATATTTATATATTATAAATTGGTATTGATCAATTTGATAATCCCTTTACCGTATGGGGCATTTTTTTGCCATATATTCAAACAGGTTATTAAAGTCTTTATACCCCAGGCAATGATTCTGCGGTTGAATCACACTTTCGTGCATCCCAATTTCAAAGGATTTAAGATTCCCGTTGGTGATGCGGACGCACCGGGTGATATGAAATAATTTTGGTATAATATAGCGCGTGATCATCCACGCACCATTGTGTTCAACGGTTTTTGCGATATTGTCAGTATTTCGGTCAATGACGGCATAAATATCATTGGCCTTGATCGGGGGTAAATCGAACGGGATTTCCATCTGTTTTTTCATAACGTAATTTGGCATTGTCGTATTCCTTGGGTTTTTGTGAATAATAATAACAATTGCGGTTATGTCAAATAAAACCGCCCATTTGGGCGGTTTATTATTTTGGTGGAGCTGATGGGACTCAAACCCACGACCTCTACGATGCGAACGTAGCGCTCTATCAACTGAGCTACAACCCCAAAACTTGGTGCGGATAAGAAGACTCGAACTTCCAAGGCATCGCTGCCACTAGTACCTGAAACTAGCGCGTCTACCAATTCCGCCATATCCGCATATTGCGTTGACTATCATATATTAACTTCTTTTCTTTTGCAACAAGAAAATTTATTTGAATGGATCGGTGTTAAAATTTTATTCTGGTGGAACCATGTTGGTTCTCGTCCAACATCACGCACGAATAAAAAAACACCCCATGGGGGGCATTTTTATTCTGGTGGATGTGATTGGACTCGAACCAACGACCTCTTCGATGTGAACGAAGCGCTCTAACCAACTGAGCTACACATCCGCAAGTATTCCCAAAACGCGTTTCGCCATTCATATGCGGTGCCATAGCAAAAACGTTTGGTGGGGATAGTGGGACTCGAACCCACACGGTTGCAATAACCAAAGGATTTTAAGTCCTCAGCGTCTACCATTCCGCCATATCCCCGTGCGGGGAACATGCTATCGCGTATGGGGGACAATGTCAATTATTTTTTATTTATTTATACGTAAATCAATATCATTGTTTGGGGGATTGGTTTGAAACCGGTTATAGGCGTCACGAAAATGCGATACAGACACACCCGCGCCAAAGCGGCCAAATGTATCTGGGTTTAATGACATTTGCCCGGTTCCATGTGTTTGAATCCCCACCAGTGTCCATGTATCATTGTCATTTTTGTAAAATATGGGCCCGCCCGAATTTCCCGACCACAATTGGCACGGTTTTTCACCCTTGATATTATAAATTATTCCGTTTTTAAATATAACTTTGCACATAGATGTTTTCATTCGCGATCCGTCACCGAAAACATCCGTGGCGCGTATATTATATTTTTCCAATACAGAACGGCGTGCGAACGTATCACGTGTTGTACCGTCAAAAAAGTTTATGTCCGTGCCCGATGCGTTATTATCAAACAGTGTTAAAAAATCTGTGGGGGTGCTGGTGGTGGGGGTGGTCCCCTTTTCTTTTAAACGATCGTTCAGATATTGGCTATACGCGCGGCGAATGGTTGCGATTTCATCATCACTAAGCACGCGTAACGACCCGTATCCGGCAATGGTTACCGGCACAGATGTATTTTCTGGGGCCTCTCCCAGTGTGATGTCGGACGAAATTGGTACGGCATTGCCCACCGATACAATGGCCCAATCATGGGCAATATCATTGGGCCCATCGGTATCGGGGACGACATAATCGGTGATTGGGTGCGTTGTATCATAAACATCGATTACGCGCAATTGTGATGGAATTTCCCCGCCCAAGCAATGACGCGCCGTGATAACAATATTGTCCGCCGTAATGACCGCCGAACAGAAATTTTTCCCCATGCGATTTAATCGACCGGCATTATAAAATGGGGCGTCAAATTTATCTGCATATTGTCGGCGATCAATTGTATATGCCCCATATGCCTGGGGGATTATCAAAAAAAGCAACATTGGAAAAATCATGTGTTTAATCATTGATTGCCCCCTGGCATTGTTGTGCAATATTAACCGCCCGACGAATGATAGAAATTTGGGATGCGTTAAAGACGGTGGCGGTCGCACTGGCGGCGGTGGCGCCAATTCCCAAAATATTTGATGCGGTGTTTAAGTTCTTTTCATGTTTGTTGCCGGTTTCGGAATTGTTGTTTCGGGTTTCGGGTGAATTGGCGGCAATACTGGTTGCGACGCCGGCCGCCCCCACGGTGCCCCCGGTAATGGATGACCACATGGCCCCATTTGCGCGTCGGTCAATTTTTTCAATATCGATAAATTCCCACGGGCCGCATTCGTTAATAATATTTACGGCATAGTTTATATGATCATGATCTACATGATCTAAACGTGCCTGAATCACGGCCCGGCGCAGGTCACGCACCGCCGCCACACAGGTATCGATTTTTTGACGCGTTGATTTTTCCATGTGATTTTTTCCGGCGATAATGGCCCCGGCAACATGTGTTGCGGTGTTTCCGGCCAACAATCCGGTGCGCCAATTCCCCAACTTTTTTGATTTTATGTTCAAACGTTTTAATTCATCAATTTGGCCCATCGGGATCAAAATATAATTAAAGAAATCCGAATCGGACATCGCATCCACAGATGTTGGATCACACCCGCCGGCATCACAAATCTGTTGTTCCAATGCGCGTATTTGTTCATCCAATCCCACCTTTGACAATCCGACGGCAACCGCACCAATACCTGTTGCCGTCCCTACCCCGGTGACCGCGGTGTTAATGCCGGCCAATGTTTTCATGTCATCAAATTCACGCCCGATATCGCCACATGCCACAATCGTGTCACGTACCGCGTCGTCAAACGTCGCATTGGCATGGGCCATGGGACAGATGCCGATCCCCATAATGATCACAAAGATATAAAAATATCCCCACATAATTGTTTTTATTATAACACAAAAACAGGCATGGCACCATACGATATGTGATTAGACGTTTGTGTATTTTTTAGTTATGCGTTGGTGTCGTCTGGATTGATTAATAAACGTTCCCATTGACGTTGTGGGATGATCCACCATATCGCGATGGCCACATAAATGCCCAATGATATAAATGGGTGTACGGCCGACATTAAAATGGCAACGATAAACCCGATAATTGAAATATGGGTACGGCGTCCAGATCGGACCGATTCTGCCAAACGCCCGTTTGCGTCACGCGTATGGATGACCAAGCGTTGTAACATGCGAAACGATACCACGCACAATAAAAAGATAATACCGTATGCCGCCACAGGAATCCGGTCCAGGTGGTGTTCATCAACCCACGCGGTGAAAAAAGGAACCAATGACATCCAAAATAAAAAGTTCATATTGGCCCACATAATGCGGGTTGTTATTTGGCGTGTCGCCATCAAGATTAAATGATGGTTAATCCAGAATATGGCAACGTATACAAAGCTTAGCACATAGCTTAGGAATATCGGAACCATTTGCCACAAAGATTGGAAATCTGTATCTGATGGCGCATTCAATGCCAAGACCATAATTGTAATAATGATGGCAAATACACCGTCGCTAAATGCCTCTAGACGTGCCTTGTTCATAATCATTTCTCTTTGGGTTTTTATAAAGAAATCATACCATATTCCCCCCTGTCCAACCGCAGGAAAGAAATCCGTTTATGGGGTGATAATTTCGCTTGCTCTGAAAATTCAAAATTTGCTAAAATCAAACCAAAGGAATGAAAAAGTTTTTTGCATTTATTTTATATACTTGGTCCGCGTTGGGTTTTGCCAATGGGGGTGTTCGCGATGGGGTATCTGTGGCCCGTCGTGGGGATGCCCCAACGCAATCGCGTGTGGCCACAACATCGCGCGGAACCGTTGACCGTTCGGCCACCCCAATGGTATCTGGATCGTCACGTGGCGCATCGGGGGGTGTTTCGCGTGCGGCAACATCCACCGGCACAACATCGCGCGGAACCGTTGACCGTTCGGCCACCCCAACGGTATCTGGATCGTCACGTGGCGCATCGGGGGTTGTGTCGCGTGCGGCAATATCCACCGGCACAACATCGCGCGGGATGTCGTCTATGTCCCGAATATCGACACAAACAACCACCGGGCGGTCTGCGGTAACCAATGGAACCGCGGCCCGTTCGGCGATCGATCAAACATCGTCGGCGATGTCCCAAACGCGGACGGGTGCCGCATATGAAAAGTGTAAAAATGCGTATTTTTCATGCATGGATCAGTTTTGTCAGTTGAAAAACGATGATTATCGGCGTTGTTCGTGCAGTGATCGTGTCTATGATCTGGACGAAACGCGAAATGTCATATTGGCGGCGGGGGAAAAATTAACGACATTTACCGAAAACTTGGACGTGGTGGGAATGACCAAGGCCCAGGCAACGGCCATGCGTACCGCATCCGAAGGCGAAGATGCGTTAACCACGGATAATTCGGCATCAAAATCTTTGTTGACGGCCATTATGAATTCGATCAAGGGCGAAGATACGAATGTTGGGGGTAAATATGCGGATTTGAATACGATTAATCTTTCGTTTGATGCCGCCCAATCATTTGGAGATATGGACGCAGGCGCAACGATTGCAACGTATAATGGGGCCAATCTTTATAATGCGGTATATCCCCAATGTCGCGAATTGGTGAAATCTGAATGCAATGATGCATCATTACAGCGGGCAATTACGGCCTATTTAATGGCGGTGGAACAAGATTGTAATACGGTTCAAACCGCCATCGGGCAAAAACAAAAAACGATGAAGGCCGCCGTCCGCGAAGGCAGTGCGATGTTAGATTTGGCCCGTGTTGAAAATCGCAAAAAGCATAACGCCAATGATGTTACCACGTGTTTGGCCAATGTTGAAATGGCCGTTTTAAGTGATCAGGTATGTGGACCGGGATATCGCAAATGTCTGGATAATGGTGAATTTATCGATGTATCGACCGGCGCGCCCATATCGGGTGTATCCAATTTTAATGAATTGGAAAAAATGTTGACTTTTGCCGATGGGGTGGATGCATTGGATCAAAAATTATCCAAGGTGGGCGCGAACAAAACATTTGTTCAAAATTTCGAAAGTCGGGTGAAAAAATTTGCCCAACCAGAATTAGATAAATGTACCGAACAGGCAGATTTTGTTTGGTCTGAATACCTGGACAAGGCGTTGTTGGATATTTATTATGCCCAACAGGCCAAGGTTTCAGAAATCAAACAGGGATGCTTTGATTTTGTGGCGGCATGTTATTTAAATGCAGAAAAATCTATGACGGCCGCCATGGCCGAGATTACCGGGGATAAAACATTGGTCTTGCAACCAAATAAAATTGAATTGACCGCCGATATGTGCACCGATTACGTTGATTCTTGTAATAATATGTTTGGTGAAAATATTGTTCAAGATTACATTAAAAACAGAAATGATAACGACAAATTAACCGCATGTCGTGCCGTTGTACGTCAATGTTTTGATAATTTTGGTGGGTCGGGATATGAAAATCTTTATAACCCTAATCGGGGCTTGTTTACCCGGTCAGAGGCATTAAATTGGTTCACATTATATGATTATAATAAGGAGGGGAATCTGGTTGAAAATTCCAAAAACATATCCGTCTGCGCCAAACAATTACAAGAGATAGAGGCATGCAGCGACCGAGATATTTATGAAAAGGCCTTTGGCGGGTTTGATCGCATGAAACAAGAAAATAAGGATGCACAGTATGGACTTGTAAACGACGCGAATATGTTGCCGGGGCAAATTCGGTCTGGTGGCGTCGCGACAGAGGTTTATAATAACATTCTGTCGATTTTAAACACCCAGTGTCAGGCATTAAATGGCCGGTTTATGACCAAAAATATGATCGAACAATCCAATTCGTATTCATTCCAATATATTAATCAGTTGAACGATCAAAGCGAACCCTTGTGCTATGCCAGTTTTGATTATAATCAAGACGGTACCCCCAAAAGTGGCTACTATGGATTGGTTAATTATTATGGTGTAAAGAATACGAAATTTACAGATAATGGCGTCAAAAAAATAGACGCGTATGGTGAAAATATGTGCCCCAAAGGTCATGCCGATACGGTGGATACGCGGTCATGGGGGGCATGTTTGTGTTGGGAAAATGGTGGCCGCCGCAGTCGCGATGGTGCATCTGTAAAATGTGAATCGGTGTTGCCGGTTATCGCTGAGGAAGCTAATAAAGAAGCTACCGACGGTATTTTTAAAGAAGCCTGTATTACCCAAAATCCAAGCAACAACACTAGCCGTTGGGAATATACGGCGGTTTATCCGTGGAATGATCCGAACCAAACACTACACTGGTGCACAATGACCATACCCAATAATTATGATCAGGTTTGCACATTTGTGAGCATCAAGGACGATAATACCACCATGATGCAAGAGACGGTTGGTATGGAGAATGGTGCGTGTCCATCGGGCGGTCAACGCTTCTTGGATTCGTTACCCAAGGGATTAAACGCCACACGATCGAACAAGATCAGCAGTAATTAATTGTTCATGTCTTTGGACGGGGTACTGATACAAATTATTTGATATTCATGAAATAATTTATGGGCGGGTGGACCACGGTTCGTCATTCATAATCAGGTAATACAACGCCGCCCCCGGTTCATCGGGATTACGCAAAACGGGACGGACGACATAAATATCGACATCACACGCGTTGTTTTCATGGGCCGCCATTGTATCCATTAAATCCATATGAAATTTCGTTGCAAAATCCATGGCCTGAAGAAATGCGGCATCATCGTCGGCGGCACTGGTCGAATGGCCCGTCCACATCAACCACATTCCATGATTGACCACGTTTTCTTGGCCGGTAATATCATCCGCCGATAACAATCCCAACGGTTTAAAATCAATGCCGTGGGTAAAATCGCCGGTACTGGTTTCGGACCAATCATACATATTTCCAATAAATTGAATTGCACCGTATATAATACCGCCCTGTTCCATAACGCGCCCCAGGCGTCCGGCGTTTTTCATTGTGGATTGGAACAACCAATCACGTACGCGCCCGGATTGCATGCTGGCCCGGCCGGCGCGGGTGGCGCGGCGGATATTTTTTTCACCCCGTCCGGCGGCACGGGCCGCCCGCCATGCCCGGGTTATGACATTGCCCCGCCGGGCGGTCTGTAATCCGCGTAATGTGCCACGATATTTCATAATATCAGAAAACTGGTTCGTGGCGCGTCGCCAATCACGAACGTCATCCATCTGTTCTAATTCACGCATGCGTGTTGCCGCCGTGTTCATGTCGCGCGTTATATCGGCGTACCGGGCCGCATCGGTCGTGCGGTCGATCGTCTTGATTTGTTCGGCCATGCGTGCATGTTGTTGACCAATGCGTATGTAATCCCGTACGGTATCGGTCCGCTCTAAATTCTTGATCGTGGCCACCAAATTCTTGGCCGCACGTGTGGCGCGCGCACCCTTGGTCGCACCCAAAATAGCCGCCCCACCCCCCGCCGTCGCAACAGTAATGACGACATCCAGGGCGACTTCGCCCCATGTGATCCATTGCAGGTTCACGTCCCCCGCCACATAATAATCGTTGGTGTCGTCCTGTATAGATACAGTTTCGTGCACGGCAATGTTAATCATATCATCGTCATTGGCCAATGCACTGCGACTGGTGCACGATGGGCCCGCGGGATAAAGGGTGTCAATATGTTGATTGATGTAATCCAGTGATACGGTGTTCGATCGTCCTGGGCCCACAAAATTGTCCAATGTTCCCGATTGAACCACCAAAATGGCATACCATGCCGGATCAACGTTTGTCCAAATGGCACCGTCGGCCCCGATGCGCGGACTGGATGGGATATCCCGCTTATGCGAGAGTAATAATTGGCGTTCCAGGACCCGCGGTTGGGTTTCGCGCTGAATGGTGATTTCCCGTCCCCCTGCAAATGTATAATGAATGGGGTCAAAGACAATGGTTTCATCCGGGGAAATTTGGTCCAATTCGGGACAATTCATTATGGCGGTGATAACATTGCCATCCCGTAACGTGTTATAAATCCAATCGCGGACCGCCGATTCTGGTGCCGATTCGGATATATTTCCACCGGCCGCCGCCAATGCATTTGACATCACCGCGGTGGCGCATGGTGTTCGCGATGGTGATGGGGCAATTTCGGTATCGGGGTCAGATATCGGTACAGCCGATGATGTATCGGTTATATCATCCGATACAATTGTTTCGTCCCCCATGGCGTCGATAAGCCCGGCCGGATGCACATCCGTCATGAATAATATGCATATAATAAATGCCAGTGTTGCGCGCATCATTTTGTTTAATCGTCAATGCGAATGGCGTCAATAATTAACGATTCCAGGCCATTTTTGGTCGGTTCCAGTGTGGATGGATCATACATAGGTGCCCCGACATAGATATCAATATCATCTTCGTTCCAGTCACAATTTCCCTGGTTCTGGACCGATTTCATGATTAATTCTTGGGCCGCCGCCCAGCGTGTATCGGTTGTGACAAATATTTCACCCGCCGTCGGTAACCCGGGTGTAATCACCCGCAGAACATATGTATCTTCGTCCACGCACAGGTTGCGTCCAAACGTGCGTTTAAACACCTTAGTGTTCAAGTCATCGGTCGGGTTGGCCAATGGTTCGGAACATGTGGTATAACACCCTTCGCCCGGGTCGGTATCGGTACAATTCATCACCGTGGGATTTAATTCTGATTCTAAATAACTATAAATTGATCCCCATGCCCCCGCCGCGGCGATCGGCGTGGAAAGCGCAAATTTGGTTAATGCCTGGTTTAATGCCTTGGATGCGATGGCCGCTTCGTCAATGACGATGCCGGCGGTGTCGGCAATAACTTTCTTGGATGCCGCCTTGGATGCGGCCGACGCCGCGGCTTTATTATCTATTGCCCGGATTGCTGATTGGATCGCGGCCCGATTACCGGTCCCTTGGGCCAATTGTTTTTGCAATTCTTGGCGCACAATGGCATCTGTCACACGTTTTGTCCCGGCGTTTTTCAACTGGCTTTTTGTTGTTGTAATAAGTGCGTTGTCCAAAACCGCTTTTTTTGCCGTTTCCAGGGCGGCCGCTTTTGCCGCTTGTTCTGATACCAATGCCTGGGTCGCGGCCTTGGCGGCTGATTCTTTGGCGGTGGCAACCAATGCCTCGGTCCCCAACTTTTTACCGGTTTTTTCAATAATGGCCGCTTTGACCCCTTTCTTTGTGCCGATTTTTATCAAATTTTTTGTTCCTTGGATAACCGCGGTTTTGGCACCTTGGACGGCAACCGCGCCGGTACCAAACGATGCCACCGCCGCAATGGCCGTTGTTGCCCACAATACTGTGTCAATTCCCGCCTGAATCGATCGATCGTTTTCACACACAAACAGGGTGCGTTTTTTCCCCGCCAGTGTTAATGATGCCGCCACCTGGGTCGCGATATAATCCCAATCGATATCGATAATTAATTCGTCGGTGACAATATTAATGTTGTTATCAGATGTACGGTTTAATAAATAATCCCGACATGCATCAATGTTTTTTGTAAAAAATTCAATTAACCCATCTGATGCAATAACCAATGTATCATTCGGATCGGTGTGGGAATCAACCACCTCTACTATTTCGCCGGCCAACGCGTTCAGGCATGCCGTATCATCTGCCCGCGCGGCACCAATGCCCCAGGCCATTATAATGGCAAATATCAATGAAATTACCATTTTTTTAATCATTATTCATTGCCCTTAAACGCGTTCATAATGGTATCAACAATGCGTTGACGATCCGATAAAGGTTTTTGATTTTTGTTCGTGTTATTTGTATTTGTGTTCGTATTGTTTGCTTTGCCCCCGCCGTTGCCGTTGGCATTGGTAATTTGCCGACGTTGGGCGGCCTCCTTATCTGATTCAATGGTTAATTTGTGATACATTGTTTTGTCTTTGAACGGTTCATAGCCGGCCTTGGCGTTTTCCATCCGTTCGGCAAAGGTCAGATCCGCCGCCGTCGATTCAAATCCCGTGGCCCCAATTTTTGGTGTGTTGGCACCGTTTTGTGCCTGTAACTGTTTCATTTCAACCACGCGATTCACCATATTCTGGGCCCAGGGATCGCCCGGCGCCGATGGCAATTGCATCGCATAGGGGTTTTTCATTTTATACGGTTCGGCATTGGCATTGGGGTTTGGAACCGTGCCGGTTGGAAACATGGCACCCGCCGATGGTGCAACATAGCTGTTTTGTGAAACATATGCGTCAAAGGCGGCGTCAATATATCCCGCACATGATGACGCATAGTTATGGCCCGGCATACGTGACAATTGAACCATAATGGTTGGTCGAACGTCGGCCAAACGTAATCCCGTACAATTGTTGTGTGACGCGCAATGTGCCGCAATTAATGCCGCAACCACGGATTGGCATTCGCCTGTATTTAGGTCTGTTCCCTGGGCATAAACGGGGGATGGAAATTTTTGATTGTATGGTCCATTGGGATCCCAAAATGGGTTTGAAGAATAATTCTGAACATTTTGGATTTGCCCATATGATGAAAATGGCGAAACCGGTTGTGCCGCGTTGGTGTCACCGCAATACAGGCCCGACACAGCCGCCAAAGCAATTAATTTCCAGATCATTCCCGCATTCCCCATTTCTTTATTAATATATAATCTAATTATAGCAAAAACCCCATACCAATCAAAGCAATAATTGCGCCACCGATAAAGAATGGTGCAAATGGGATATAATGTGTGTTCCGTCGCCATGCCCATATTGCCCCCGCCGCGCATGCAATGATGGTTGCCATGGCCAATCCGGATGTTCCCAACCATAATCCGCCGACCCCCATTAATTTGATGTCGCCCATTCCCACGGGGGGATATTTATCATGATGATGTCGACGCACCCATGTAAACAATGCCCCCACCCCGGCCGTCATGGCATATCCAATAGTGGCCCCCACGGCCCCATCGGTAATCGAAACCGGCCATCCCCAGAATGCGGTTATAACCAATCCAATCAGCATCAGTGGAAATAACCATGCATCGGGGATAATACGTCGACGAAAATCGGCACGGCATATTTGAATGGCGCATACCACGGCGCCCAAAACCAGTGATGCAAAAATCACGGAATAAATCATTTTTTTCTCCTTGCCCTTCGATTCGGAACTATGGTACAATCAACGTATGACAAATAACAAGGAATTTATAAAATGAGTAAAGGTTGGGATAACGCCATGTTGAAAAAGTTAAAGGCTTTGACGGGCAAAGGTCTGTCAACGTCCGAGATTGGAAAGCGTTTGGGTATGTCCAAGAACGCGGTGGTTGGTAAATTAAACCGTTTGGGATGGAATCTAAAGGCGGCGGCAGAACCAGTGACAAAAACGGTGGTAAAATCGGCCCCGAAAAAGGCCGTGGCCGCGGCAGCACCCAAAAAAGCGCCCAGTGTTAAAAAAGCCCCGGCGGCAAAAAAGGCGGCAACGGTTACCACATCAAAAACAAGTGTTGGTACACAAAAAGACGAACAGTTGACCCAATCGAAAAAAAGCGAAGGCACAAAATCTTTGAACAAGACGTTGGCCATGCATCAGCGGATTGTTCAACATTCATTGGAAATGGCAAATTTGAAACCGAATCAGTGTCGTTGGCCAATTGGTGATCCGGATTCCGAAGATTTTCATTTCTGTGGGGCGGCGGTGTTTGTGGGAAAACCCTATTGCTATGAACATTGCAAACAGGCCTATCAGTTTACGCAAAAGAAATAATTTTTTTTTAGGGACGGAAAATCATGACAAACGCGAGAGAGAATACACCAATCAAACACCAATTATCCCCACGTGATTATGATATCGCCGGGAATGAATTTCGGGCCTATTACGATCTGGCCGGAAAATTGGTGTTTGTTTTGGATCAATCGATATCATCGGTAAAACCAAATGTTTTATTGGTTATTAATCCGGTGGGTGATCGCAAATGGGATGATATTTTGGCCAATGATTATAACATTGATTTGGAAACGGTACGTCCGAAAAAGGATAATAAATATCAAAAGCTGGATATTGAATATGCCGGATTGGGGGTCTATGACGACCTTATACTGGCATCCCAAGATGGCGTGGATTTGTCCCCGGCGATGGCGGCATTGGATGCGTTTCGTGCATCATCGGTGCGGCGTGCGGCATTGGTGCGTTTAAACACGGCCAATGAAACCGCCGACAAGGCGCGTGAAACCATTGAACGCACCAATGAAACAATCGATGAATTAAAGGCGCGTGTCAAAGAATTGCGTGGTAAACTAAACGCCCAACGGCGTGACGTTGGTCGTGAACCAACCAAACAATCTGCGGCCAAGATTCTGCGGACAGAGGCACAGATAGATTCCACCAATGAAAAATTGCGCCGGGCCCAACGTCGCTTGATCAATGCCCAGCGTCGTTTAGATGCGGCCATTTCCGATGCCGATACGGCGACACATTTGCTGGAAATTGTTCAAGAACCCCAATCAACGGACGTTACGACGTCGCGTGCGGTGACATCGCCCGCCCCCCGTGATGTTACCGTGACCGATACACCGATATTTCGGACGATATCAATGGATAATGATGGGGATGATGCAGATCATTCAATGGATGACAATAACGCCCAAGATGATCCAAATGGGGATAGTGCGGTGGTACCCTTGCTGGACCAGGATCCAGAAATAATTGATGAAAAAATTGCTTTTCGTCCGATTGATTTTGATGCGCCGGTCGTGCGTGATAATCCCGACGCGATGTCGGCGGATTCGGTTATAACATCAATGCCCGTGATCAATGATCATCACGATGGGGATAATGATAAAAATGCGGCAATGGACACCGGGTCAAGTGCACCGGTGGTCCCCCTCTCGTTTACGCCACCGGTGGCCCGTACGGAAAAAACATTGGATGAAATGGATATGCGGCCCGATGATGGTGATCCGCGTGTTCGACATGATGATCCTATTAATGTTACGCCCATTGTTTCCGATCCGGCACCCATGATTGATTCTATCATGCCCATGGATCTCAACACCCCGACGGATGGGGGACAAAATACGTCCGGGCAAATTAATTCGGAACCGGCCGATATTGTACCGGCACCCGCCATGGATTCTGATGTGCGTCCGTTATCCCCATTGGGCCCAACGGCCACCACCACGGGTAATCGATCACGCCCATCATTGATTTATTATATATTGTTGGGGGTGTTAATCGTGTTGGCGATTTTCACATTATGGCTGTACCAACGGCGCGTTCCGACGACCGAACCCAATTTGGTGACGGTATCGGGGGATGTAACCGCGGGAATGGATAATGATGCGCCCATGCCGGAAGTTTCGGCGACAATGGAAAATGATCCTTTTTTAACACCGGCGGTGGTGTCGGTCACGGTGGCGGATGAACCGACACCGATGGAATCAGATATGATGGTGCCGGAAACGGTGGTGGTGTCGGATGTTAACACGGCCCCGGTTGTTGAACCGGAACAGGATAATGAATTGATCACATCTGAAAATTCTGAACAAGAAATCGATGTTTATATGCCGGCCCCAACGGTGGGCACGATGGTTGACACATCGGTGGCCGAAAATGCAGCCTTGTCCGATGTTATTGTTTCAGAGGTGCGGCCCGCGGAATCGATTGTTCCGCCGATGGTATCGTCGGGTGATGACACCATGCGGGAAAAGCCGGCGTATAACGTATCGCATACGGAAAATATTGTGGTCCCGGTGCCCCCGGCCCAAGAACCACAATTTTGTGATGACGGCACGCGTCCGGATCCGTACGGATGTTGTACCGGCGAAGAATATACCGACATGGGTGATGGGTACGCATGTTGTATCGGGAATGATTGTTTCCCGCCCATTGGGAAATAATAAACCGCGCTATGCGCGGTTTTTTTATTTCATGGCGCGATTCATGTCACGGCAACCGGCATATTCTTGATATTTCTTTATATACACACATCATAAAAACATAATATTCATACCGACACAGGTATTTTTTTTCACATTATAATTAAAAGATATTTTTTGTTTAATAAAAAACCGCGTGATTCGCGGTTTTAGATTTGTAATCCGAAAATATATTATGCAATGGTTTCGATCACAACCATCGCGGCGGAATAATCCCCTTGGTCGGTTAATGATATGTGAACACGCGTGTCGGCGCCGCCCGCGCGTTCTTTTAAAATGGTGCGCGCACCGCCCGTCACAACCAATTCGGGGCAACCCAAATCATTATGATCCACGGATATATCAGAAAATGTAATATCTTCGCCGAAACCGGTTCCGATGGCTTTTAAAAACGCCTCTCGGGCGGCCCAAAAATTGGCCAAGTGTTTTTCAGAATTGGCACCGTCGTTATCGGCATATTCCAATTCTTGTTTGGTAAAAATACGTTGTTTTTTAAATGCGGACCAGTCCAAGAATCTGCCGCTTTCCACCAGATCAATTCCGATTCCGATAATCATCATTTCCCCCTGCCCTTTGCGGTTAAAATATGACATGTGCATACTAATAATAAAATTCCGATTCGTGCAAGCGGAAAATATAGCACATATATTAATTAAAACATAATGGGTATGGCGATTTGTGCGAATTGATTAACGCCGTGTTTTTTATACGTTGTGAATGGAAATCGGCGTCTTTAAATATGTATTGAAATTATTAAAAAAATGTAGATATCTTAGATATAAATCTGGAAAAAGGCATTTATCATGAATTTAAAACAATTAATTAAAATTAATGAATCTTATGATCCAGAATTACTGGAAATTCATAAAAAGAATTTGTGTATTCGTTCGGAGAATAAAACATTTGTCTTATATAAACTGGATGGTCGTCAAATCACAAATAAATTGCCCAATAGTAACGATGTGCGGTCGTTAATGAACGCAGGTGTAGAATTTTTCCGAAACTATGTCAGCATGCTTAATCCGGCCGGTGGGGCGTTTGAATATACATCAGATTTTAACTATATCCAAGAAAAGATCAGATGTTTATACCATGCCCCGTGCAAACAAACGCAAAAGGTTCGATAAAAAATCCCCCGGATGGGGGATTTTTTGATTGACCGTTCTTTGTCACCAACATCATTAATATTGTACGCATAGATTGCATATCCGATAAACAAAAAACGCCGCTGTTGCGGCGTGGGAGATGGCGTTTATCTGACCTTGTGTTTTTTCACAAATTCCATTGGGAAATTTTCAATCTCTGTGATACCAGATGGCGTTACGTTCAACATTACCCCAACCATAATGCTATCGGTGCCAACAATACCCGGTTTAAACAGTTTATCGCCCAGGGCATCGCCCACCAGGACATAGCGCCCGGCCTCATAAATGTCACGTGCGATTGCCGGCCGGGAAAGGCGTACAACATCATGAAAATCAGCATAAAAACGATCTTTCAGGGCACAATCCCCGTATGCGCTCGATCCCCAACATGTGCACGGTCCCCAACAATTTTTGCGACAATCGGCGCAATTTAATGTCGCGCAATACCAAGAATTAGAATTATGACACGGGTGAATAAAATTGATTGCAAATGTCACACTGGGAGAGTCGTTTGTTGCCATTGTATTTCCTTATGTGTCTGTCATTCTCTCGCAACATGAGAAAGTATAAAACAAAGATTTATGATTTTCAAGACTTTTCAAAGCAGTCGCGCTGTAGCGTAAGCGAATGGTCGGGGTGACAGGAATCGAACCTGCGACCCCTTGCACCCCATGCAAGTACTCTACCAGGCTGAGCTACACCCCGACAACCGCCATAATATAACCGATAAGAATAAAAAACACAAGCTTTTTTCGCACCTAAAGATATGAATATGTACGCATTGTGTTGGGGGCCGGATGCGCGGTATGATTTTACATGACCGGTCAAAATCAAAACAACATAATTAACCAAAAGGCTTTAGATATGGATAAAGACATGAAAATGGCCAATTGCACCAAATGCGATACAGCCATGAAAATGGATGAACACAAAAAACCAGGGTGCGATAAAAAGGCATGCGATAAATAAAACGTGTGGGCTTTCGACACACCGACCCGACGGATACGTCTGTCGGGTCTTTTTCTGACATTTTAATATTTTTGGATAATATAACCCCCAAAGGGGTTGTGTAATGTATGTAAGATTACCATATCGTTGCGAAGAAATTCGTTCGGCCGATCCAACAGATTTAACCCGTGTGATGTGCGGTGACACTAATACAGTTCGTGTATCCGACAATTGGGATTGTGGGGGGATTTCGTATGCCATCAACAGCATGATTTGTCCGGTTTTAACCTCAGAAGTTATCGAACGTATTGTTCCGGCATGGAATGAAAATGGACAGATTATTTTGGTTTATCTTACCAATATGAATTTAAAATTTGAAACACAGTTTCGCGGTTTAACACCGGCCACATGGGACGACGTGACACGAAAGTATGGCAATACGGTTCCATTTGGGATGTTTCCGCAAACGGTATTGGATGATCCTGCGGTGATAAAAATTCTGTCCTATCGTCAAATGCTAAAATTAGCTCTTGATGTGGATAATTCCAAGTATCATTCTGGGATCCAATATGCTCTTGCGCGTTACGGCTATATTGACACTATCATAGATATGAATCACATGCCGGACGCGCTTCATGTGTATTGCCATGACGAATATCCCTTGGATAACAATTTTTATGTTAGTTATCTTGCCCAGCCGTGGGTCTGGCGGCGCATGAAAGTCACCTTGTCAAATGGTTGGCCTGTGACCGAAGATTATATGGAAAAGTTTTTAAACGAAGTGTTTTGGAAACAAATCTTGCAACATCAACAGAAGATGATGCGATGCTTTTAATCCATACCGCCGCCACCGCGGCGATTTTTTTGGCGGAATTCATGTCTATGTCATGTGGGGGTGTCGGGTGATATAATAATTGTGATTCAAAAGAAAAAGGAGATTTTACCATGGCACGTCGTGATGGAACATCATCGTATTCGGTTTCGCGTTATATTTTGTTTATTATTCTGTGTTTAATTGCCATTATTATTGGCATTTGGATTTTGACCGCCGGACCACGTGGGGAATATGATGGGGCACCAGATGCCGTGATGGATATAGAAACCGTCACAGTCACCAGTGATCCCACCCCGTCCATGGTGCAATAAAGAATCCACCGCCCCGTTAAATAATATGGGGCGGTTTTTTCTTGTTTTTTGGGATGTATGTAATATACATGAATGTATGATTAAAATCGCCCTTTTTCAAGACAAAGGTCGCATTAATGAATTTGCGGATGTATGTTGGTATGCGATGGGGGAAAATCCGGGGCCGGTAACATCAGAATTTATTGCGGAAATTATCCAGTATGTTGACAATGCACGTCGCGATCATCCGATAATCGATCGGGATAATGGGTTGGCGTTTGCCCTGTATGACGACGATGATAAAATTGTTGGGACATTATGTGTTAACGAAGATCGGCATTTTACCGGATGTGCCCAGTTTAATCATTTTGCTGTTATTCCATCGGCCCGCGGTCAAATGCATGGTCGCTATATTCTAAACAAGGTTCGCGAACAATGGCGGTCGGGCGTCACAATCTAGTATAAATATGCATATAACCTTATTATTAACTGGATTGCCACGGGCACCGGCCCCGCGTTGCTCTGCCGGCAGCCTCGCAATGAATCCGAGTATGCGAGAATTTATTCGAGCAAATCTCGAGGATACGCGCAGACGCCTTGGTGTCGAGCGACACATGCCATATTTAAACAATTCAGAAATAAAGAAATCCCCCGGTCGGGGGAGTTTTTTATCGCGCGACGTCGCCGCGCAGTTTTTCGTGACAGATATAGTCTTTTAATTTAAATCCGTTGTTCGCCGACCAATTCAGCATACCGTTCCAATTTTCATCCGGGATTTCAACCGTCGGTAACGGGTGCGGCGTACGCGTCAATTGTTCGCGCACCTGGTCCATATGATTTTGATAAATGTGGACGTCGTGTAATTCACCTTTTAGGATGCCTGGTTTTAATCCCGCCTCTTTGGCGTACAGCAACAGCAATAACGCGTAACTGGCGATGTTATACGGCACCCCCAAGAACATGTCGCACGACCGCTGGGTCCAAATCAGGGACAGGCGACCATTTCGCACAATCAATTGGTGCATCATGTGGCATGGTGGCAGGGCCATTTTTGAAAAATCAACCGGATTCCATGCCGACACCAAAATACGCCGGTCATTGGGATTGTTCTTTAATTTATCAATGGCGGCGGCAACTTGGTCAACGCCCGGCTTTTCCGGGTTGACATTGTCCATCGGGTTGGCGTTGATACGCGCCGCATCCCATTGGTATTCACCGCCAAAGTGGCGCCATTGAAACCCATAAATCGGCCCCAAATCGCGCATGTGGTCCGCAATTTTGTTGTGCAATTGTTTGGATTTTTCGGGGCTTAAATTTTTCCCGCGGGCGGCAATGTTGTAGACCTGTTCGACCCGCACCGGATTGGCCCATTCGTTCCAGATATTGCATTTGCGGTCGGTCAGCCATTTTTTATCTGTAATCCCGCGCAAAAAGAATTCCAATTCCGTCGCGATGTTTTTCAATCCCATTTTCTTGGTCGTAACCAAGGGAAAACCCAAACTCATATCATGTTCAAACGTTGCACCATGCCCCAGGCCAATATCAGGAATTCCCGTACGATTTTCCCGCCAATCGTGACAGGTGTTGATAATTTCCGACAAAATATCCAGATATGCTTTCATGTTTCCCCCTTTCTCGTTGCTTGAAACAAAGACGGGGAACGTGGCCGATTGACCTGTCCCCCCCTCTTACTTTTATACGTTTATACGCCCAGAGAACTTATTTCTGTTTAAACAGTTCGTTGGCCGAAACGGTTTTTTCCTTGGTCTTGACATGTTCCAACATCGCATCCAAGGCCTTGCGTTCAAAGAGCATCCCGCGCAACATCGATAATGCATTTTGATTTTTGTTATAAAATTCGAACACTTGCTTTGGATCCGGGTAACGTGCCGCTTCGGCCCAAATGGCCTGTTGCATGTCATCGCGGGTTACTTCGATTTTATTCGCGGTACCCCATTCGGCCAAAATCAATCCCAATTTGACGCGACGTTCCGCTTCTTTGCGTTCTTTTTTCTCGTCCCATTTGTGGTCGGCGCATTTGTCACCGCAATGGGCGTGTTGGCGATCGTGTTCATTTTTCGCCATGTCTAATTCTTGTTGAACCAATACATCCGGCAATTCCAGTTTGACTTTGTCCGCCAAAATGTCCAACAATTCTGTACGCATTTCCTGGGTCGCAACGTCGTTGTATTGGTCCGCCAAGATTTTGCGAATATGTTCACGTAATGCGTCCAGAGATTCTTGGCCCACTGATTTTGCCAATTCGTCATTTAATTCCGGCAAGATGTGTTTGCGTACTTCGTGTAAAACAACTTCGAACCGGGCATCTTTGCCGGCCAGATTTTCGGCATGATATTCGGATGGGAATTTGACATTAACGTCAAATTTGTCGCCGATTTTGTGTCCAATAATTTGATCTTCGAATCCCGGAATAAATGCCCCCGAGCCCAAGATCAGATGATGCTTTTTTGCTTCGCCCCCTTCGAATGCGTCGGTGCCAATGAATCCCTTGAAATCAATGACCGCGACGTCGCCATTGGCGGCGGCATATTTTTCATCTTGTTTTTCCGCAACACTGCGGTTTTTGCGAATGTTTTCCAATGATTTTTCTACTTCGGATTCTTCGACCTGGGTCACCTTTTTCGTAACCGTAAATTTTTCCAGATCAATCGTTGGTAACGTGGGCAAAATATCAAATTCCAATGAATATTCTGCATCTTTGCCAATTTCCCATCCGGCCAGATCAACCTTTGGGGCGCCGGCCAAACGGATTTTTTTCGCGGTCGTAAATTCGGTCAAATCACGGTTCATTAATTTATCAATCGCTTCGCCATAGGCGGACGCATTAAATTTCTGGCGCAGGACAGATAACGGGATGTGCCCTGGACGGAACCCCGGCATCTTTGCCGTTTTACCGTATTCGGTCAAGATTTCATCCGCCGCCGTCTGTAATTCCGCCGCAGAAATCAGGCCGGTAACAGAATAATGCAGGTCTTTGATTTTTTCTTTTTTGAACATTTTTTTCCCCATTTATAATGAAATTGCGGTCTGATTATACACGCTTTTGTGGTAAACGCAATACCTAAATAATTCCCAGATATAGATTTAAATCATTTATTGACATAAAATTGTTTTGTGATATAAATGTTAAAGAAATATAAAGGTATATCAATGGCAAGAGAATCAGTTTGGACGACAACAAAGCGCGCGTTTATAGCGTTCGGGGGGATTATTGTCATCATGGTATTGGCCAAAGAAATTATTGATAATATTGATGATTATCATGATCAAAAATGTCAAAAGCTGGCGATGACATACGCAAAAACTGCCAAAGAAATGGATGACACCATGCAAGATTATGCATGGCGATATAATGAATTGGTTCGGCGTCATAATGCGCCCGGCGTGCGTTGGTTGCGCCGCCGGTATTATCATCGGATGGATTCTTTGAACAATGAAATTGGCAATGTGTTGAAACGTGTCGACGAATTGGCCAATGAATTAAATATGACACGTGGCGAAATTCTGAGAAAATCACGTGATCGTTCGCAGAGAAAATATTAAAATACTTGACATATTAATAATTTTGGCTATATTATATAACAATAATTATGTCAAAGGAGAATGGACATGACGGACAAAACGATTCAGAACATCAAAAATTGGGCCAAGGTATCCATGGTTGTTGTTTTGATGTGTGGTATGGGGTATATTGCCAAACATCAACCCGACAATCGCCAGAAAAAGCATCGTTTTGATGCGGTTCAACGCTTGCGGGATCAACATCGTGCGATTATGCATGTTTTGGATTCCATAACGGCAAATTATGAATTAGAAGCGGCAAAATTAAACAATAAAATTTTGATGAATGTGGGCGCGGCGCAAAAGGATGCAGATGATCATCATAAAAATTTACATGATGCCTATGATTCATTGCGGGCGTTAAATAATGGTCATACACAACGTATTGATTCGATCCAAAATGTCATTACCCAGATCCAGGCCCAGGCCGACAGCATTGCCCAGGTTTATGGCATCAAAAGATCGGATGTAATTCGATAAAATCCCGCCACCCGGCGGGATTTTTTTTTTAGTTTTCAGAGTGCAGAGTTCAGATAAAATCCCCCCCCTTCGGGGTACTCCCTTAAGGGAGGAGAACTTGGACCGAACCAGCCTAAATATAAGTTCCCCCGCCCGAACTCACCCACGGAAATTTAACAATTTCCGCGGGGGCTGGGGTTGGGGTGGCCGCAATCGGGCCCCGCAAAAATTGAAAATTTGTGTGGGGATCCGACGGGTATTTTTAATGGATTCGAGCGTATTTTTTCAACAGTTTTTTCGGAATTGTATTTTTATCAAAGTTGTCCAGAATGCGCTTTATATCCTCCGGATGTGTTTTTAAGTGGTTTTCAATAATCGCTTGATGGATGTTGGCCTGTGAAGCGGGAGTAAATTTTTTGGTCATTAACTGATCAAAATAAAAACTGTCCGTTGCAAATTCGGCTTGCCACAGAGAGCGTTCTATGCCCTGTTCTGGTGCCGTACGATACGCTTCATAAATCTTGTCCAATTTCTCTGTTCGGATATCCTGGGTATAGAACAAGTTTCGGTCATCATCTTTGATTTTTAAGTTGTCAACGTGTTGTGCGACCGTGTAAATTTTTTCAGAACGCACATAGATATATTGCTTTAGCCACATTAAAATATACACCAGCGTTGTCAATCCCGCAAGCCCCTTGAAGAAGACAGGGTCGACAGAATCGTATGAAGACTCAACTGATGTCGATGCGCCATGGCAAAGATACATTAGAAGTACCCATCCCATGAACAGTATCCAGCTGTTCACAGATATGTCGGCCAAACATTCTTTCTGGAAAAACGGAACATTTTTTGCATGCTGGCGGATATAGCGTTGACGATTTTTCTTTTCTGTTTTTTTCGTATTTTTTGCTTCTTTGATTTTAATTCTATCTTCGTTTTTTTCCTGTTCCGACAAATATCCCGGATAAGACCGTTGTTCGTTGTTCTGTGTTTTCATCATATAGTCTCTTGTTGTTAAAAATGCTTTGGTAACTTGCCTTTTAATTTCTTAATAAGATTATCATAGACAAATGATCTTTTTTTGCAAGTCTTTTTTTGGCAGTATCCCATCAGCAAGCGTTAATTTCACCATTAAGCATCTTTATCGCTCTTGCGGGGAACGTGACGGGGGTAAATCATAAATCAAAAAATCCCGGCAATGCCGGGATTTTTGTTCGTGCGTACGTTGAAATTAACGCTTGCTGAACTGTGTCGAACGACGTGCCTTACGCACACCATAGTGTTTACGTTCGACAACACGGCTGTCGCGGGTCAAGAACCCGGCGGCCTTTAATGCCTTGCGTAATTCTGGTTCTGTCTTTTCCAAAGCCTTTGAAATACCGTGTTTCACGGCACCCGCCTGGCCCGACAGACCGCCCCCAGAAACCATGGCGATGACGTCAAATGCGCCGGCGCGATTGGTAACCGCAAACGGTTGTGCAATAATCATTTGTAACACCGGACGACGAAAATATTCGGCCATCGGGGTTTCGTTGACGATGATGTTCCCCTTGCCCGGTACCAGATAGATACGCGCCACGGAATCTTTACGTTTGCCGGTGGCATACGTTGCGCCGGTTAATTTAACGGCCGGTGCTGTGGCTTTTTTCGATGCCGCCTTTTTCGGGGCAGCTTTTTTCGCGGTCGTTTTGGCCGCCGTTGCTGTTTTCTTTGCTTCTGTCATTATTCGCCCCTTTTATTCTTACGGTTCATGCCCGCGAAATCGATGACGGTCGGGTTTTGGGCCGCGTGTTTGTGTTCCGCGCCCGCATACACGTGCAGTTTCGTCAAACGTTTGTTGGCCAAGGCAACCGCCGTGCGGCGTCCCATCATGCGTTTGACCGCATTGGTCACCAACTTTTCCGGTTTTTCATCGCGCATCTGCCCCAGTGTGCGTTCTTTCAAGCTGCCTGTCCAGAGGGAATGCCAAAAGAACTTGGTCTTGTCGGCCTTTTTCCCAGACAGGGCCACCTTGGCCGCGTTGATAATGATCACATGATCGCCACAATCCATGTTCGGCGTCCATGTCGGCTTATGCTTGCCCCGCAGGATGTTCGCGGTGTATGCCGCCAAACGCCCCAGCGTGCAATCCGTTGCGTCAATCAGATACCATTTGGCCTCTAATTCGCACTTTTTTAACGATTTTGTCGCTGCCATTGTTCTTTACCTTATGTTTTTAAATTAAAGCCCGCGCATTATGACGTAATCGCCCGGAAATGTCAAGAAAAATAAGTGTGGTAATATAATACCGTATCAGGAAAGATGGTATGTTGTGTCCCCTATTCTGATATTTATGCCGGGGCCATTGCCGGGTGTTAAGTTGCCATAGCATAGCCCGCCCGCGGTCCGCACCACCAGACTGGGGGTCGTATATTTGACCGGAAACAATGGTGCCACCGCGGCACCAACATGGATTTTCGTGACGCCCGCCGTACAGAGCGGTTTGCACGTTTCCCCAACACGCCCGTATCCGTCGTCACAGGCCCAGGGGCAATCATTGGCATCCGTCACGGATCCGTCGGGCGCATCCGGCGTGCCGGGCCCGATGTAATGTGCATGCGACGGCGCGTTTGTACAGGGTTTGACGGCGCTATACCAATTATAACTGCTTTTAAAATCAAAATCCGCCAGATACCACCCCGTCCCCGCAATGTACCACAATCGCCGATCACATAAATAATTCTGGCCATTCCATGGGCATTCAATCAGTGTTTCATTTCCATACGGATCCCGGAAGTGCATTCCGCTATAACAATATTCAGGGAAAGTGCCATGGCTATAAGATGCCTCGTACCCATAAATAAAAGTATAGCCCGTCAAAGCATTATAGTCGGTGTCGGTGGTGGGACACAAGTATCGCCGATCATCACCGGGACAATATTCAGGGTCCGGACGATACGTGTTGCAGGGGGTGCATGCGCCGTTTTCTAAATAAAATTTCTCGGCGCATGTGGCACCGTGCGCCGGCATGGCGCACCCCAGAATGGCCGCGACCAAAGCCAAAAACCCGACGGTTTTTTTAGGCATAGTTGGGGGAAAATTTTGTCGCAGAAAACGGGGATTTTTTGTTTTAAACGGAACGCTAAAAAAACCGTCCCTTTGGATTAGGCATAGTCTGATTACGTTCTATGCCAGGAATTTTACCGCATTGCGCGATTTTTTACAAGGGGAAAATCAGGGTTCAGAGTTCAAATAAATATCCACCCGCAATCGCGGCGGTTAATATACCTGGATTCCCGGGCACCGCAAAAATCGATAGATTTTTGTGGGTGGGCCCCCTGGGATCCAGATGAATCAATCGTGAGTGCCTGTCCGCCGTAGCCTTGGCTGCACCCCCCCCGCCAAGGGCGGTGGGCATTAGGAACGAACGTGGGTGTACCAAGTTCCCCGTCGTTGGAGGGGTGGCGGTGAAACCGCCGGAGAGGGCTTAATTGCACTTTGAACTTTCAAAAAAATCCGCCATGCGGCGGATTTCTACATTTCGTCCGGGACACGTAATCCCATCAGATCAATTGCCGTTGCCAATGTTTTTGCCGCCATTGAAACAATGGCCAGGCGACGCGCCCGATCGTCGGGTGAAACATCGTCGCGTAAAATGGGGCAATTATGATAGAATGTGTTCACCAATTGACACAGGTCATACGCATAATTGGCCACCATATCCGGCGCCCGGTTATCAAATGCGGCGCGAATTGTACGTTCAAAATCCGCAATTTCAATCATCAGGTTTCTTTCGTCACATGATAAATGATCGGGGGCGGGCATGTCGGTTGCAGTGCCGGCCACGCGGCGCAAGATACTATTTAAACGGACGGCCGTATACAGGATGTATGGGCCGGTTCGGCCTTCGAAACTGGTGACAGCATCGGGATCGAAAATATAATCGGATCGAATATCATGCATCAGATCATTAAACTTTAACGCCGCCAATGCGATCATATCAATTGTATCCCGCCCCAGGCATTTACCCGATTCCGTAATGCGTCTTTCGACCGCGGTCCCGACGGCATCGATAATGTCATCCAATCCCGCCGCATTTCCGTCACGTGTTTTAAATGGACGGCCATCGGCGCCATTAATTGTACCATATCCGATATGTTCGAATTGATCATACGGGAATAATCCGGCCATATCCGATGCACGGAACAGTTGTTCAAAATGCAGACTTTGACGTTGATCTGTAAAATAAATCATTTTGTCGGGATTATCGGTTTTAACACGGCAATAAACCGCGGCCAAATCCGTGGAATCATACGTATCCGCACCGCGCGAATCCGTCCACATATAGGGGGGCATCGGTGCCGTATCAGAATCCCGGCGCACAACAATAACCTGGGCGCCATCACTGTCCACAATCAGGTTTTTATCGCGCAATATTTTTTCAACCGTCGGCAAATATTGGGCCGCATTGCGTTCACCCATATCGTAATCAAAGGGCATAATATTTAACCGTTGGACGGTATCAGACATCATTTTTAATGACACCGCCAAGAATTTTTCATAAAGCGCGTGATATCCCGTATGTCCTTTTTGAAAGGCGGCCTTGATCTGCTGGGCATGGGCTTGAAATTCGGGATCTTGTTTGGCCAATGCACTGGCGGCGGGATAATAGCTGTTTAATTCGGTTGGATCAATATCAAATTTTACCGGCGTTTCCGGATCAAAATCATCACGAAAATACCCCAATTCGGGGTGCATGCGTTCAATCCATGCAATCACCAACGCCATGGGTTTGCCCCAATCGCCCATGTGGTTCCATGATAATGCCCGATGGCCCAAGAATTTGGCAATTCGGTTAAATGTATCACCCACAATGGATGTTCGCATATGACCGATATGTAATGATTTGGCCACATTATATGCCCCGTAATCCAGATCAATTGTCATGGGTGTATCGGTTGGATTGATCTGGGTGGCGCATGATGCCATGTTCCATATAAAATCATCATTCAACCGAATGTTGATAAATCCAGGTCCCGCCACAGATGTGTCGACAACAAAGGGCAATTCGGCAATTTTCGCCGCAATGTCGCCGGCCAATTCGCGTGGATTTTTCCCCACAGATTTTGCCATAACCATTGCCGCATTGGTTGCAAAATCACCAAATTCACGGTTGCGTGGTGTTTCCAGATTAACCGTCATCCCTAATTTTTCATTAATTTCATCAGATACATATTTGTATAAATTCATGGTTTCATTAATCCTATATCGGTAAAACAATACGTACGCGCAGGCCGCCCAGCGGGCTGTCTTCTAAAAAGATTTGGCCGCCATGGTTTTCAATGGCCGTTTGGGCAATGGATAATCCCAAACCGGTTCCGCCGGTGTCTTTGCCCCGCGCATTGTCCAGACGGACAAACGGGCGCATGGCGTCGGCCCGACGATCCACCGGAATTCCCGGTCCATCATCGTCGATGATCACGGTGACATCATCCGTTCCATCGATTTCGGTGATTTTAATTTTCTTTTTTGCGTGACGTGCGGCATTTTCAATCACATTGCCAAACGCACGTGCCAATGCCATGGGGCGGGCGTAAAATTGCACCGGGTCGGTCGGAAATTCTGTTTCAATTTTCTTTTTCCCGGCCGCGTCACGTGCAATTCGGGTCAACATAGCAGGTAATTCGGTTGCCTGCTCTATTTCGGGCATTTCGCCACGTGCAAATGCCAAATAACCATTGACCATTTCTGTCATGCGGTCAATATCGCGTAACAAATCGTCGGGTTTGGCCGATCCGGTTTCAACCCCCAAACGCATCCGTGTTAGGGGCGTTTTCAAATCATGACTGACCGCGTTCAACATGTCTGTTCGTGTCCGGTTATACCGGTTCAGACGTTCTTTCATGGTGATCATTGCATTGGCGGCTTCGCGGATTTCTTTGGATCCAGATGGCACAAATCCCGGCGCGTCCAGTCCCCGTCCAAATTTGCCCGCCGCGCGTGCAATGCGACGAATGCTGCGCGTGTGCAAAATAATAAACGGTGTCACCAATGCCGATACAATAATAATCGATCCCAAGAGCCAGATGATAAACACCTCTGTGCTGGTGGAATAAATACGATAGAGTGTGGTGGCAAACGTGCGCGTCTGGCCGTCGGGGGCCGGCGTGTCGATAAAGATTAATCGTTTACTCCGATCGATATAGATGTTGGATTGGTATTTTAAACGCTTGGTCAATTCTTGGGCCAACAAACCGGTTTCCGCCGCATCATTATCATTATGTTTTGGGCGTTTTAATTGTGGATTAACCGACACATTAATGGCCGTTTCACGCGCCATGGTTGCCGCGGCGTCGGTGCGCCCCGCATCCATTAAATGGGTTAATGTGGCGATTTCGCCGGCCAATGTACGCGCCATTGTTGCATGTACCCGTTTCCAGTGATTACCGAAAAAGGCATTCGCCACGATGATCTGGGCAATGATCAGCGGGATAAGTATCATTAAAATGGTGCGCCATAGAAAGCTGCGCGGTATTAATCGCATAGGGATTCATCCTTTGGTTTGTTCGTTGGTGCGATGCGTGATTAATTTATAACCCCGACCGCGAATGGTAACGATGTCCAGATCTGATAATACACCATTTAATTTCCCGCGCAAGCGTTTTGCAACCATTGGGGCGGCCGGGGCGATATTGCCAATCGGGGCCGTCAAGAGAACTAATAATCTTTTTTCTTCGCCCGACAACGGTAACAGGTGTGGTGTTCCATCGGTCGTGATAAAAAATTCATCGTCGGCAAACATTAACCCCGCCGGCATTTGGCAAACGTTGCCCCCCCGTCCAATAATTTTATTTAACCGCAGAATTAATTCGCGCATTTGAAATGGTTTGGCCAAATAATCATCGGCCCCACCGGACAATCCGGCAATCGCATTTTCGGGACCACCCAATGCCGTCAACATAATGACCGGTGTTGCATTTCCATTGGCCCGCATTTGGGTTAAAAATGTTAATCCATCGACGCCCGTCATCATCCGGTCCAGAACAATGGCATCGACCGTTATGCGTTGCATGATTTCGGATCCGGATTCGGCCGAATCTGCGCCGATGGCATCAAATCCCGAATCACGCAATCCCCGCGCGATCGCATCACGCAACATATCATCATCATCAATAATTAAAACGGTTTTATTCATAAATGCATCCTGAATTATGATTTCGATTTCTAATCATAAATCCGAATTCAGAAATCATAAAACAAAAGTTACTTTTTCAATGGTTCGACGGCATATTCGCCCGGCCCGATCGTCCGCAGGTCGCGGTTAAATTCGGTATCTGTGCCCACATCAAATTCGGCGCGCATTTGCATGCTGCCCGTGGTGTATTCTGTTTTGAATAATGCATACCCTGTTCCACCGCCGGCCGTTGGCCCCTGTAGCCCCAGTGAATAATACCCGCCCAAAATACCATAGTCCAGATCGATGTAATCAATGCTGACCAATAATGATACGTTGGTTAGCCCGTCACTGGTCATGTTGCATGTAAATTCGCGGTTGGATAATGTGGCCTGGGTGTTGGCGGGAACCGATATGTCCATGACCGTTGGTTCGCATTTACGATCAATCCCATTAACCAGAAAATCATACGTCATGCCGACCGTCGCCTTGGATAAACCGGTTGATACATTCACCTGAGATATGGTGGCGCGGGGCATTTTCACCAATGCGTTTGCGATCCCGGCGCGTACAGGGAATGAAATACCCGATTGTAAACAATCGCGCGAAAACGGATCTGCCTCGCATATACTTAATGTCGAATGGGCGTTCATCATGAACATGTTCGCCAGACTGTTGAACAAAAACGTGCGGGTGATACGATCGTTTAGGTGGGTGCATCCAAAATTGCGACAAATCACCATCGGACGTGATGCATACATTGATCCCGGATAGATTTGGGATTGAATGGCACGCGCGGCCGCAATGTTGTTATCGTAATTAATGCTGTCGGCGCGTTCCATAAATTCTGTTTCGGGGATAAAGTTTTGATCATCCGGATAGGCATAGTATGATTGCACCGGCGTTTCGGTATAGATTGTTTGAAAATCCCCGGTCATTGTTTCATAATTGGCCGCCATCGCGGTTCCGGCAATCATTGCAGCAATTACAGCCGAAAAAACATACTTTGCCATGGAAAACCCCTATTCCTTTTTGTTCTTTGTTTTATTCATGATAAAACATTCGCGCAATGCGTGTCAAATCAAAAAGATTTTTATTGAAATGGTCATAACGAATGTTTTATAAGTATAATACTTCATTTAAAACAAAGAAAGGTGGAATTATGGTTGATTTGATCATAACGGGGGGATCAGGAAAACTGCACGCGGTATATCATAAATCTGCCGTGCCGGGCGCGCCATTGGCGGTGGTATTATCGGGTAACCCACGCCATAGACATCATATGAACGATCGTGTTTCGTATGCCATGTTTCGTGCCTTTATGGATATTGGTTTTTCGGTTGTGCGGTTTAATTATCGCGGGGTTAATGATTCCGAAGGCGCCATTGGCACCACGGCGGACAACATGTTGGATATTGCGACCGTCATCGATTGGATTCAAAATCATAACGAAGACAGTGATAAAATATGGCTGGCGGGACATGGTTTGGGGGCATGGTATGTGCTTCAGGCGATGATGCGTCGTCCCGAAGTATCGGGATTTGCATTGGTGTCGCCAGATCCATCGGTGTCGGATTTTGCATTTTTGTCGCCACGACCCAATCGGGGATTGTTATTACAAGGTGCCATGGAATCTGATGATGCACGGGCGTTCGCCACACAATTAACCCAGGTTTTGAAAAAGCAGGCACAAATCGATCTGGAAACAATCCGGGTGAAAAATGCGGATGCAACATACGGTGCACCGGCCGATCTGCGCCAGATGTATAATGACCTTAAGGCATATGTCGGTCGTGAAAACGCCGAAGATAAGTTATTATAGGAACAAGGTACAGAGACACGGAACGGTTGTTTAATGAATACAAACGATAGATTTTTGGATGCAAATATTCCGGATGAATTGGCGGCGACCATTCGACCGAAAACGTTAAACGATTTTATCGGGCATGAAAGTTTAAAACAAAATTTATCCGTCTTTGTATCGGGGGCACGTACCCGGGGCGAAGCGATGGATCACGTCTTGCTCTATGGGCCGCCGGGATTGGGGAAAACAACGTTGGCACATATTGTGGCCAATGAATTGGGGACGAATTTTCGTGCAACCGCCGCGCCTATGTTGACCAAGCAAGGCGATTTGGCCGCGATTTTAACGTCGCTGGAACCGATGGATGTATTGTTTATTGATGAAATTCACCGGTTGCCGACCGCGATCGAAGAAGTGCTCTATTCCGCGATGGAAGATTATAAGCTTGACATCATGTTGGGCGAAGGGCCATCTGCCAAAAGTGTGCGGATCGACCTGCCCCCGTTTACTCTTGTTGGGGCGACAACGCGAACGGGATTATTGTCTAATCCGTTGCGCGATCGATTTGGTATTGATTTACGATTGACATTTTATGCACCGGATGATCTGGCCAAAATCATTATACGCAGTGCGTCGATCCTTGGGACACAAATCGATCCCGATGCGGCGCGTGCGTTGGCCGCGGCGGCACGCGGAACGCCGCGTATCGCCAATCGATTATTGAAACGGGCTCGTGATTTCGCCGCGGCAACGCACGCGCCGCGTATCACCGCGGACACGATTAAAACCACATTGGTTCAATTGCATGTAGATGGGTCGGGTTTGGATGAAATTGACCGTGAATACATGACGGCCATTATTCGACACTATGCGGGTGGGCCGGTTGGGATTGACAATCTGGCGGCGGCATTATCAGAACCCGCCGACACGATCGAAGACGTGATTGAACCCTATTTGATGCAACTGGGGTTTGTTCAGCGTACGCCCCGCGGTCGCGTGGTGACGGATGCCGGATATGCACATTTGGGATTGGTGAAGTCATGATTGCCGAAAAAATGGTGGATTTTTTTGGATTGGCCGAGCGGTTGGAATGCGAATACCGTCTGACGCGAATGTCGGATGGGGCGCGGCAATCGGTGGCGACGCGGTTGCGGGTGGAACAAAATATTGATGCCGATGTTTGTTATCGGGGGGACAAGAAAAATGACAACACATGAATTTCCATTTATGGTGGCCTATGCCGATACGGATGCCGGCGGGATTGTTTATCACGCCCGGTATATTGAAATTGCCGAACGTGCGCGTATGGCGTGGTTGCGGGGGCATTTTGCCGCGCCGGGCGATTTGGGATTTGTGGTGCGTCGGTTATCGGTTGATTACGTGCGGCCATTGCGTCTGGGGGATGAATTTGTGGTTCAATCGCGCGTTGTAGATATGGGGGCGGCGTCGATGGAAATGGAACAAAAGTTTATAAAAGACGACGTTGTTCATGTGGTGGTCACATTGACGGTGGCGTATCTGGGTGGCGACATGCGCCCCAAAAGAATACCGGACGAATTGTTACGATTTTTAGAAAAATAAAAAAAGAAAGGAAAGAGAAAATGCAAGGAAACAACTTTTCATTATTGTCGCTGTTTACCGGTGGCGATGTGATGACATTGATTATATCGCTGTTGCTGGTGGTGGGCAGTGTTTTGTCATGGGCCATTATTATTGAAAAATTCCGTCTGTGGCATCGAACCCGTCGCAATCCGGTCAAAATAAAGGCTGGCGATAACCCAGACTTAATCGTAGATCGGCTGATACGTCCGTTTGACAAGAATCTGTGGTTTTTATCCATGCTGTCCTATGTTGCGCCGTTTGTGGGGTTGTTCGGCACAATTTGGGGGGTGATGGATGCCTTTGCGTCAATTGGGGTGAATCAATCGGTATCCATTGGTGTGATTGCGCCTGGGTTGGCGACGGCCCTGGGGACAACTGCATTGGGGTTAATTGCGGCGGTACCGGCGGCGGTGGCATATCAATATTTTACAAAACGTGCCGACGATTTATACGACAACTTGAATGACGCGCGCAAGGAAATGAAAACCAAGAAATAATCCTATGGCTATAAATTTGTCAGATTTTCCCAAATTAATTCGTGGTGGGGGATGTGAATTACGCTATATCCCTGCGACCCCAGAAAATGCCCAAATGGTTTTCGATGCCATTGATGGTACGCGGGCATTTTTGCGGCAATGGTTGGGGTTCGTCGGGATGATAAAAAGTCCTGATGACGCGCTGCGGTGGATGGAATCCCATGTTGTAACCCCATGGGTGAACCAGAAAAAATTTTGGTTGGGAATTTTTCAAGACGGGCACTTTGTTGGGTGCATTAGTGTGTTTGATTTCGAACCGGACCCGGTGGCATCGGCCCAAATTGGGTATTGGTTGGTTCAATCGGTGACCGGGCGTGGGATTATGGCCGATGCATTGCACGCCATGGAATCGGAATTGTTTGGACGCGGAATTAATCGCATGGAAATTCGGGTTGACGCTGGGAACATTCCATCAATGCATGTGGCCGAACGTGGTGGATATCATTTAGACGGCGTTTTACGTGCCGCGTCATATGCCCCGTCGGTTGGGGTGTGTGATTTATATGTGTATTCAAAGTTAAAGACGGAGTATGAAAAAAATGTCGCGAAATAGACGCAGAAATTCAGATGCCAACATATCATTGACGCCAATGATTGATGTGATGACGGTGTTATTGGCGGTGTTTATGGTGACAACGCCGATCATGACCAATGGGATCAATCTGGATTTGCCCAATGCGGGGCATTCGGCATTGACGGGTAATGATCATGCGATCCAGATCAGTGTGGATTCCGCCGGGCGTTATTATATTGGTGAAATGCAATTACCGGCGGCAGATGTTGTCACGCGTGCGATTGCCATGCGCGGGGAAAATCCGCAATTAACGATTGTGATTAATGGGGATAAATCGGCGGATTATGGGGCGGTGATGAACATCATGGGGCGGTTAAAAGATGCTGGATTTTCACGGGTGGGGTTGCGTACGAAATCGGGGAAGTAATGAAGAATAATATTCTGATTTCTTTGTTGTTGCACTTTGGATTAGGGCTGATGATGGCACTGTCGGTGGTGTTTGTTGTTGACCGGGCAATGATGGTGGCCCCGGATCGGATAGAAATTACGGAAATTGATTTAAATGATTTGCGCGTGACGGGTGATGACACAAAATTGATTAATACAACCACCCCGCCCCCAACCCCGGATGCGGTATCGTCCGCCACATCCCATGACACGAACCACGCACCCGATGTGAAATCAGAAACACCGGTTGAAACCGTGCGTATGGATGTTGCCATGGATGAACCAAAATCCGATGTGCCGTCCGTCCCAGAACCGGATCTAAAACCAATAAATGCACCAAAAAAGAAAACGGTGGTGCGTGTCAATCGTGAAAAATTAACCCGGACAATGACGGTGTCGGTACTGGATGCATTACGGGTGGCAATGACACGTTGTTGGGTAATTGATACCACCCATCCGGGAATTTCGGATATTCGGGCCGTGGCGCATTTAACAATGACGCGCCATGGAACGGTGGCACGGTTGCGCTTTGAATCTGAACCCCGTGCCCAGACAGATCCGGCCTTTGGCTATGTCTTGGAAACAATCCGGGATGCCATCAAAACATGTCAACCGTTTAAAATGTTGCCAGTAAACGAATTTGAAACCTGGGAAAAGATTGAATTAACATTTTATCCAACCACTGGAAAAATTATGTAGCGGATTTTATGTCCGTTGTCAAAGGGGTGGCGCATTGCTATAATCAATGCCTAAGGAGATACATATGAAAAAAATTTTGTCGATTTTTATGATTCTTGGGGTTACAGCATGTACGGCGAATTTAAATTCCGATAATTATCAAACATCTGCGGCGGGGCGAATTAATTCTGTGCAAGAAGGGGTGATTATCAATGTCCGTGATGTTCGTGTTGCGACCGAAGGCGGCGGTTTCGGATCACTGGCGGGGGGTGTGGCCGGTGGGGCGGCCGGATCTATGATTGGCGGCAATACCGCGGTCAATGTTATTGGGGCGGTTGGTGGTGCGGTTTTGGGCAGTGCCCTGGGGGCCAAGGCCCAAGAAGGCCTGTCGGCCCAGCGTGGTTATGAATACATTGTCAAATTGGACAGTGGTCGGGCCATTACATTGACCCAAGGGACAGATGTCAAATTGTCGGTTGGCCAACCGGTTTATGTCTTGGATGCGGATGGTGGGCATCGCGCACGGATTATCCCACGATGATAAAAAAATCGCCTAATTGGGCGATTTTTTTTTATGAATAATTTTGCTCGATACTGGGGATTGAAAAAATGGTGCATATGGTCACACCATGGCCATGGGATAAATGAACCGATGGTTATTGGGGGGATGGCAACAAATAACTTGCATTTATCAAATACATATCATATAATTAACAAGATTTTACGGGTGGGCGTAAAATCAATCCGATTAACCCCACAAGACCTTACATTTTATGCAACGCGTAAAATGTTAGTGTTCAGTTTGTAATTATTCATTTGATTTGCGCGCAATGCGCGACTTTCATCTGAACTTTGAACGCTGAACTCTGTAAAAATCGCGCAACGATTTTTACAATGGCAAGCTTTGTTTAATTTCTCTATGAAAGATTTATCCAAAGATTTATTTAATCCGCTGGCTGGCGAAGATTTTGTCCAGATGTTTGACACAAACTATGGCAATCAAGAAACGCTGCAAGGCTATGCGACCAAGGGGACCGTCAAAGATATTCGCGGTGATTTCGCGATGGTTGATGTGGGCCTGAAATCCGAAGGGCGCGTTCCGTTAAAAGAATTTGGGGCGTCTGTACCGGCGGTTGGCGACATTATTGATGTGTTTGTTGAACGTTATGAATCCCGCGAAGGAACGGCCGTTCTGTCGTATACCAAGGCACGTGCGGAAAAAGCATGGAAAGACCTGGAAAAGACGGTGGCCGATGGCGTCGATCCCGAAGGGACAATTATCGATGTTGTTCGTGGTGGATTTACCGTCGATCTGGGCGGGGTGTTTGCATTTATGCCATCATCCCAGGTGGATCACAAACCGGTTCGCGATGCGAAATCCCTGATTGGGTTAAAAGACAAATTCCGCGTTTTGAAAATGGATGCGTTGCGTACAAACGCCATTGTGTCCCGCCGCGCGATTCAATCTGATTCCATTGCGGCCGCCCAGAAAGAAGCGATGAAGAACATCACATTGGGCGCAGTGATCGAAGGAACGGTTAAGAATATCACCGACTATGGTGTGTTCGTTGATTTGGGCGGAATCGATGGTCTGTTGCACGTGACCGATTTGTCTTGGAAACGTGTTAATCACCCGCGCGAATTGGTTCACGTTGGTGAAAAGATCAAGGTCAAGGTTATTCAGTTTGATCCGGAATCCCATCGTATTTCGTTGGGCGCGAAACAGTTGGAAGACGATCCGTGGGATACCGCGGCCCGTGCGTTCAACGTTGGCGATACCGTTTCCGGCAAGGTGTCATCATTGACCGATTACGGTGCATTTATCGACCTGGGGAACAATATCGAAGGATTGGTTCACATGTCGGAATTGTCATGGACGAACAAGAATATTCATCCGTCAAAAGTGTTACAAAACGGCCAAGATGTTGATGTGGTTGTTCTGGGGATTGATCAAGACAAACGTCGGATTTCCTTAGGCTATAAACAATTACAGGAAAATCCGTGGAAGAAATTCGCCGAAACACACAATGTTGGCGATATCGTTACCGGCCCGATCAAGAACACAACAGAATTTGGTCTGTTTGTGGCATTGACACCGGAACTGGACGGGATGGTTCATATCTCTGATCTGTCATGGAACAAGCTGGACGAAGAAGAACTGAAAAAGTTTGTTCGCGGCCAGGAAGTGACGGCAAAGATTCTGGATATCAATCCGGAAAAAGAACGTGTCACATTGGGGATCAAGCAATTGACCGAAGGTGCCGATAGTAATGCGGTATCTGTCAAGAAAGGCGCGGTTGTTTCCGGTACGGTTTCTGAAATCACACCTGATGAATTAATTTTGACATTGGCGGGTGATGCGCGCGGTGTAATCCGTCGCACTGATCTGTCGCGTGAAAAGAACGAACAAGATACGTCAAAGTTCAAAATTGGTGACACCGTCGAAGCGTCTGTTGTGTCGGTCGAAGACAATACTGTTAAACTGTCGATCCGTGCGTTGCAAGTGACGTTGGAAAAACAGGCGGTCAAAGAATACGCCAATCAGGCCGATAGTGGTTCGGTCCTGGGTGATATTCTGGGGGCTGCGATTGAAAACAGCAAGAAATAATCACATTTGTGATTGTGAAAAATCCCGCCAGCCGGCGGGATTTTTTTTCAGTTTTCAGAGTTCGGACAAAAGACCACCCCGCCACTTCGTGGCACCCCTCCACCGGAGGGGAACCTGGCTTGAACCAGCCTGATCGCAAGTTCTCCTCCTGTGGAGGAGTACCGGCGTAGCCGGGGAGGTGGTCTTTTATTTAGATCACATACGGGGGAGTTCTTGGTTCCCAATTTTTCCCTTGTCAAAAATCGCGCAAATGGGTATAATTTCAGGCGTAGAGCGTAAAAACACTATGCCTAATCTAAACCACCCTTTGGATTAGGCATAGTGGGACAACAAAAAAATCCCGGAAATCCGGGGTTTGATAAAATAAAAACTATGCCTAATCCAAAGGGTGGTTTTATCGGGGGGATCAAGATTATGAAATGTTTTGCAACCGTGATTGGGTTTGGTTTGGGGATCTTATTTGTAACCCCTGGCATTGCCTCCATGGCCATGTGTCAGGTATCCCGGTGCACAGGAAACGAACATCTGTTGGAGTCAGTAGAGTTGTCGCTTTGTGCAACAATGGAAAACAAATGTATAAACGGATACATGGTCCCGAGTTGTGTCGGTGGCTGTCCAGGTGGCGGATCCGTTCAACAAAAGCCGGTGTCCATTCCAGGGTGCACTGAACAACTCATGGTGGGGATCTGTAAAGTATGTCCCGTGAATGCCGAAAAAGAATGTATGGCACGGGCCAAAACTTTTACTGATTATGCCCCAGGGTATCAACGGGCCATTAATCCCGAATTTACCGCTGATTGTCAATGTATCGAACGAAAAGAATTTCGTTGTGCCGCCGGATATTGGCGCGAACGTCTGATTTTTCAAAGTCCTGATGGTTCATTGTCGGGATGTTCGCCCTGTCCCGATAATGGTGACAGTGTGCCGGGTGCCATCGCAAAGAACCAATGTTTTAAATACACGTTTAGTGATCATACAGGTTCCGGTCACTTTTCAGACGGCACTTCCCATATACGATGCAATTACAGTGATTAATATGGGCGTGTGGTGGCCGATTTTAGTTTATAGAATAATCCAGCGGGAATATGATGTTTGATAAAATATGATTTCCCACTGCCCGACAGGCCGGTGCAAAATAAAAGAGTGCGTTTCATGTGGTGCTTCGCTTTTCTTTATCATGCGGTTTAAATGGGGATTTGTCAATTATTTTCCAAAAATATCCTTTGAAAAAATTTTTTTCGTCGTATAATGGGGATATGATGAAAAAAGATATGATTATTTTAATGGGCGGCCAAGGTGTTGGCAAGGGAACGTTTTCCAAGATGCTGCGCGGGCGTCGTGAAATGGACTACATTGAAACGGGTGCGATGTTGCGTGCCCTGCCCCCGGAATCGGAAATTGCGCGGATCATTGCGCGTGGTGAATTGGTTCCCGATGATATGTTATTGGATTTGGTGGAATCTAAAATAAACCCGGAACATGATATCTTGCTTGATGGCTTCCCCCGTACCTTGGATCAGGCAAAATGGTTGGTGGAAAAATATGCAGATAAATTTAATCTGCGCGTTTTATATTTGGATGTTCCCGAAGATGTTATGATTCAACGGATTCAAAAACGTATTGGCGAAGGTGGCGGTCGTGCCGATGATGCCGATGCGGCGGCGGTGCGGCGGCGTTTGGATACATTTTGGCATGTGACGATGCCGGCCATTGAATGGATGCGTCATGCGCCGGGTATTCGTTTTTCGGATGTGGATGTAACAGATCCATCGGTCGATCACAATTTTGTAAAGATTTTGGCCGCATTGGCCGAATAAAAAAATCCCCCATGCGGGGATTTTTATTGGGTTTAAATAATATATGATATGAAAAAGTAAAGGGATAAAACTGGGGCGGTTTTGTTATTTTTTTAATCCCAGTACTTTATTATATAAACGTAAAGTATCAGATACCATTCGCCGTGCGGTATATTTTTGTATGTACCGGGCATAAGCATTGATTGCCGACCGCGTCCGCATGCGTTGGTTTGTAATCATTTCGATCATTTTATTGGCACAGTCATCGGGATTGATTTCAAAGCGTTCGTTCATGGGCACATAATGTGCCGCGGGTCCAAACATTTCACGCAATCCCGGTACATCGACGGATATGATGGGTAAATTGTGTGCCATATATTCGATGGGTTTGCCACCCGGACCGCCGGTACAGTATTGACCCCGGGGGCATGGTGTGCATGCATTGTTTAAAACCGGTGTTGGGTTGTATGCCCCATCTTTGGTCATATAATATCCAGATGCACATGATGTGTATTTTCGGTATGTCGGGCATGTATATTCGGCCATCCATGGGCGTTGGTTACAATACCCAATAAAAAATGTATACAACCCCCCGGGGGTGTTGCAACCTTTTGTGCATTTTCCATTTCTCCACAGGAATGATTAGATAAAAAAACACGTCTATCAATGCACCCCGAAAAACGCACCGATTAAAAAATTCGTTGAATTTAGGCATTTTAGTGTTAGAATATTTTCATGGTCAGAACAACAGGACGTAGCGGACACCCATACCGGGGGTCTGAGGAAAGTCCGGACTGCATGGGACAACATACCGGCCAATGACCGGGCGGGGCGACCCGACGATTAGAGCAACAGTGACGAAACGATTAAATTCGGGTGAAACGGGCAATCTCTATGTGCAGCAACTTCAAATAGGTTTCCGTTATACCAGTCCCAGGAAAGGAAACGGGTAGAAGGCTTGATGCCATATAGTAATATGTGGTACAGATTGATTACGTCCACTACCCATATTTGGTGATGCAAATCACTGGGCATGGGCACGCACAGAATCCGGCTTATCGTTGTTCTGGTCATAAAAAAACCGCATGATTGCGGTTTTTTTTACGGGATATATTTTATAAACGAAAAATATTTTTCCCCTTGCATAAAATATGGCAAACCGATAAAATTCCTGGGGTGGTGTGGTTTTTGACTATGCCTAATCCAAAGGGTGGTTTAGATTAGGCATATTTTTTAATATTGATTTTCCCGGATTTCTGGGATTTTTTTATTTTCCAACTATGCCTAATCTAAACCACCCATATCATTAGGCAATGGGGACAATACTTGGGGGTGTGTTTTTAGGCTTGTGCAAAATTTGCATATGTCGTAAAGTACACATTGTGGAGAAAAAGAAAATGCATCATTTATCGCGATTTCTGTCGGTTGTTGCATGCGTATTTGCATATGTTTTAATTGGTGGTGATGTTTATGCCGCCGGGTATACATGTCCAACATATAAAAAATTTACGTCTTGTTCCGCCGGATATTATATGACCAAGGGGGGAACGTACAACGGGACACCGGTGGCGGGTAACGCATGTACGGCATGCGGTTCGGGTTATACATGTGCCGGGGGGACCGCCAATCGCGTCGCGGCCACAAAATCGTGCAGTGGTGGTCAATACTGGAACGGCAGTGCCTGCGCCACCTGTACCGCCGGGTATCGGTGCCCGGGATTTTCCAATGTCGCGACCAGCAGTCTATCCAACGGATACGGCCGGTATCAATGCGGCGCCGGTACCTATGCCGCCGCGGGCGCATCGTCATGTACGGCATGCACGGGCCGCACAAAATATAGCGGTACCGGCGCGTCGGCGTGCAGTACGGTGTCGTCGGGCTATTACACGACGGGATGCAACAGCAGTAATAATAATTGCACAGGCCAGTCGAAATGCGGCGGCAACGCATATTATTGTAGTGGCGGTGTCCGTAACAGTGTCTCAGCCGGATACTATTCCACCGGCGGGGACGCGAACACCCGCACGGGCCAATCGATCTGCACCGGCACGAATTACTGTACGGGCGGTGTATCAACGGCCTGCCCCAATGCGACCACGTACAAACGCACCACATTCCCGGCGAATTATTACAGCCCAACCCTGATGAGTGCATCGGTTCAAGGCGGAAACGGCAAAGGTGCAATTACATCATGTCAGGCCTTATCCTGGTGGTCGGGGACGCGTGCAGAATTATATGAATACGCAAACTACAATTCATCAACCGGAAAATATGACAATACCACGGCATGGGCCTATTCTGCGGCCAAGGCGGGCTATTACCTGACCGATAAAAAGGGGTGCGGCAGTTACGCTTATTACGGGACGGCCAATCAGTGCCCGGCCGGATCGTATTGTCCCGGCAAGGCGCATGTCGATTGTAATTCTTCGAATCAAGGCACGGTGCATACCACGAATTTCGGCTTGAATTCCTGTCCGTCGGGATATCCGAATTCCGCGGCCGGGGCCACGGCCATTACGTCTTGTTATAGTAATAACAAATCCCGTGCCTGGACCGGGACCCAGACGGCGTGCGCCCTGCCCGCGGGATGCGAAACCAAGACGTGTAATTCTTGTTCTGTGTCGGCGTGTTCATATGTGGCGTATTCCAATTCGGCCGGGACGGGTGATGGCACCATTAAATCCGGATGTTCGTCCAATTCCGCCGCGTGTCAGCAATCGGTGGCGTCCGTCACAGCCAATGCCGGAAATTATATCAGTGGCCTAACATGTCCATCATGCCCCGCGGGGAAATATTGTACCGGTGGTACGGCATTGCCGGCAGATTGTGCGGGGGCAACGTATTCGGCCGGTGGTTTGGCGCAATGTTCATCCTGTCCAACGGGATATACGGCAAACACGGATGCGGGTAAAACAGACGCCACCCAGTGCCAGTTACAAACCACGGTGGGTAAATACATCGCCACGCCCCAGGCCGAAAGCCAAACGGTATGTCCGGCCAATTACTATTGCCCATCAGAATTGGTCAATTGGGATTCAACCAATGCACCGTATGCATGTCCGGACCCGGTAACACATAAACGCACCACATTCCCGGCGAATTATTATGATCCAACAATTGTTAATACCAGTTTGGCAACGTGGACCGGTCTGGGGGATGCAGAATCATGTCGGGCCTATAATTCATATACCGGTGTACGGGGAACATTGTATGATTATGTTTTGTATAATTCGGCAACCCAGCAATATGACCGGTTATACAGTGAAAATGCATTTGGCTGGTATGCGGTGAATCCGGGATATTATTTAACGACCAAGGGTGGTTGTGGTTCCCAGGCGTTTTATAAACAGGCCTTGGAATGTCCAGCCGATGGGTATTGTCCTGGCAAGGACAAGGTGGATTGCAATGAATCCAATGCGGCCACCGTGCATACGGAAACGTTCGGGCTGGAAATGTGTCCGACCGATTATTTGGCCAATACATCTTTGGGTAAAACATCCATTAATCAGTGTCAGATTGAATGTCCCGGTGGCACATATCTGGCGGTCGCCAATGGCGCGGTGTGCAGTAATGTTGGCGTGGGTTATTGGGCCGCGCAATCGCGTGTGGGATATGGTGATACGGGGATACGGAATATGTGTCCTGCGGGATTGACCACCATTGGTTATGGGCGCGGTGCGGACCAGGCAGACGATTGTGGGCGCATTTTGAACGTGGGTGATAACAAGATATACCTACGCAGTGGGCGTTTAACAACGCCATCGCTGATGGTGGGGATTGGGGACGACCTGTTTTATGGGAACATGGGTGTGGATGCACCAGGCACGTTAAAGATAACCACCGATGGCGTCACCTATTCCGTTTATGATGACAGTATGATGTAAAAAATCCACCCAAATGGGTGGATTTAAAAATTTATCTGTGTGGCCCAAAGAAAATTAAATGTCTGGATCACATCACCTGGGCCCAGATTGTGTACGAGATCTTTATCGTTCCCCCATTTTTCGGGCCGCGCCCAATGCACCATGCAAGGATTGCGTGGCAATTTGTCGAATCTTGGCGGCAAATGTACGCATGTTCATGGCGTCGGCCACCCGATCGGCAAACAATTGGGCGATATGGTCAATTTGTGTTGGGGCGATGACATACACATCACTTGTGATATCTGATGTTTTTAAGTTATGAATAGATTCCCGCATAATTTTCCCTCTTTAATCCCTTGGTGGTCTTGTATGTATTGATGATTGTATTATATCATAAAGAAGCTTGACCGCAAGGGGCAAAGTTGCTATACATTTTTGTATAAAAATCTAAGGAAAGAAAGATGTTGACAGGTATCATTGGAAAAATTATGGGTTCTGCGAATGATCGTTTGGTGAAATCGTATGACAAGACGGTGTCGTTGATTAATGATCTGGAACCAAAATATCACGCCATGACGGACGACGAATTGCGCGCCCAAACTGTGGAATTACGTAATCGCATTGCGGCGGGCGAAAAAGAAAAGAATATTTTGCCCGATGCATTCGCCCTTGTGCGAGAGGCGTCTATTCGTGCCACCGGTATGCGTCATTTTGATGTGCAAATGATTGGGGGAATGGTTCTGAATAACGGTCAGATTGCGGAAATGAAAACCGGCGAAGGAAAAACACTGGTGGCAACTTTGACCCTGTTTCTAAAGGCATTACATGGTCGTGGGGCGCATTTGATTACGGTAAACGATTATTTGGCATCGCGTGATGCGGCGGATATGGGACGTGTTTATCGATTCTTGGGATTGACGATCGGTGTGATTCAACATGATATGTCCGATGATGATCGGCGGGCGGCATATAATTGTGATATTACATATGTTACAAATTCTGAATTGGGGTTTGATTATTTGCGCGACAATATGAAATTTTCCAAGGATCAGCAGGTGTTACGTCCCCTGTTCTTTGCGATTGTTGACGAAGTAGATAGTATTTTAATTGACGAGGCACGCACCCCGTTAATCATATCGGGGCCCGCCGAAGATACCAGTGAATTATACGCCCATATCGATGCGGTGGTGGCACAATTGAAACCTGATGATTATAAAAAAGATGAAAAAGATCGTCATGTCACATTAACCGAGGCCGGCGTAGATACGGCAACCCGTCTGTTGCGTGATGCGGGGTTATTGGTGGGTGATAATTTATACGCATCGGAAAATGCCGCCCTGGTGATGCATATTCAGCAATCATTACTGGCCCATCATTTATATCAGAAAAACGTTAACTATGTTGTGCGTAATGGGGAAATTCTGATTGTTGATGAATTTACCGGGCGTGTTATGACGGGCCGCCGTTTTGGCAAAGGTTTGCACCAAGCGATCGAGGCCAAAGAACATGTGACCGTACAGCCGGAAAATCAAACCGTGTCCAGTATTTCGTATCAAAACCTGTTTCGATTGTATCCGACATTATCAGGAATGACCGGTACCGCCATGACCGAGGCCGCCGAATTCGAAGAAATATATAAATTGCGTGTGGTGGCCATTCCGACCAATCGGCCGGTGGCACGTATTGATCACCACGATGAAATTTATCGCAACAAGGATGAAAAATATGATGCGATTATTAATCAAATTGGTGATTGTGTTAAACGTAAACAACCCGTTTTGGTGGGGACGGTATCCATTGAAAAATCCGAAGAACTGGCCGCGGCCGTGCGCCAAAAATTGGGGATTGAACCGGCAGTGTTAAATGCCAAGCATCATGAATCAGAGGCACGTATTGTCGCCCAGGCTGGTGCCCCCGGTGCCGTCACCATCGCGACAAATATGGCGGGCCGTGGTACGGACATTAAATTGGGTGGTAATGCAGAGGCGTTAATTGCCGAACTGGACCCGGATGCCCCAGATTTTGCCGACAAAAAGAAAGAAATCTATGCCCGCATCGAATCCCAAAAGAAACAGGTTTTGGATGCTGGTGGATTATATGTTATTGGAACCGAACGGCATGAATCACGTCGTATCGATAACCAATTGCGTGGTCGTTCAGGACGCCAAGGTGATCCCGGTGATTCTAAATTCTTTTTGGCATTGGATGATGATTTAATGCGTATCTTTGGGGCGGCCCGATTGAATGGGATGTTGACGACCTTGGGGCTAAAAACCGGCGAAGCCATTACCCATCCTTGGATTACCAAGGCCCTGGAAAAAGCGCAAAAGCGGGTCGAGGCACGTTATTTTGAATCACGTAAAGAATTGTTGAAATACGATGATGTGATGAACGAACAACGTGGCGTAGTGTATAAACAGCGTGACGATCTGATGACGTCAACAGATTTGGTGCCGTTGGTGCGGGAACTGATTGGGGATGCGGTTGAAATGGTTTGTGAAAACAATATACCCGAAAAATCCCATCCATCAGATTGGAATACCGCCGGGATTCACGATGCGATGTTGCGTATGTTTGCCATGGACATCACCGATATTGAAAAATGGAAAACAGACGAAACCATTAATGAACGTCGGGCATATGAATCTTTGGCGGCACTGGGTAATCGGCGTTTTGATCAACAGGCGGCAAAATATGGCCCGGAAATGATGCAAATGGCCATGCGTCAAATGATGTTGGGGGCATTGGATGCGGTATGGAAACGCCATTTGCAACAGATGGATTATCTGCAGACGGGAATTGGTCTGCGTGGATATGCCCAGAAAAACCCGCTTTATGAATACAAGCGCGAGGCCCTGGATCTGTTCCGCAACACGATCAATAATTTTAAGATCATGTCGGTTTCGTACATTTGTCGCATGGAATTAACACGTGAAGATGTTGCCGCCACCGAACAACAGCGGGCCGAACACGATGCGGCGTTGAATCAAACAACACCCGCCGCCGCCGCCGAAGCGCGTCGTAATGCCCCATGTCCATGTGGGTCAGGGTTAAAGTACAAGCATTGTTGTGGCAAGTTGAATTAAAAAGTCCCGGGGAACCGGGATTTTTTCAGTTTTCAGAATTCATCCGTCTTTGTTTCGTCGGGATCAGAGTGCAGAGTTCAGGTAAAGACCACCCCCCCCTTCGGGGTACTCCTCTGGGGGGGGAGAACTTGCACCGTGCAACGCTGTAGCAAAGTTCCCCCGCCAGAATCCGCCCACGGAAATTTAACAATTTCCGCGGGGGCCGGATTCGGGGTGTCCCGCCCACATTGGGAATTATATCTTGATATCTTTCTAAAAAACGTTATATTTGTTAATGATTTATTTTAACAAGGGTTTAAGTATGAGTAAGATCCCGTTTTATTTGGGAAATTTGGTCGCCTGTTTCGTTCCTGGTTCAAAAAACCGGGCGCATTGTCGTGCGTCGATAAATCTGTTTCTCTATTATCCGAAAATCGCCGGATTTATAAAAAAAACCTTTGGTGAACAAGTGCACAGTGTCAAGTTTATTCGCCAACGGACGTTAAACCGTGTGGTCTGTTTGGTAAATGATAAATATTATGTGAAAATTTTTCGTGATGTGACGAATGCGCGATTGCGTGATTTTGAATTTATTGCCAATTATATTCGACCCTTTGTTGGCGTGACAATTCCGCGGGTGGTCGTGGATGCCCACGCGCCAATGTATGTGTGTGAAAAAATTGCGGGGCGACCCATTGAAGATTTTGATCATGATACGGTCATTCAGAATGAAAAAAAGATCCAGGCCCAGGTTTTTAAAATAATCGATGAATTGCAATCGATTGATGTGGATGCCATACCCGATAATGCCCGTTTTAACGACAGTTTGCAAACCCGAACTGTTGAAGCACCGACGGATACCCCGCGGCGTGTCTTGGCACATTTTGATTTAAACGAAACGAATTTGTTTTTTGACGATGATTTAAATGTCTGTGCGGTGATTGATTGGGATACGTTGTCAATTGCCAATAATCCAGATACCGATCGCCGGATTTTTATGAAATATTGGAATCGGTATAAAAATCAGAAATAAGTAAAGCACCCCCCCCGTCGGTATCACCCACACCTCCACCGGAGGGGAACTTTTCTACAGCGTTGCACGGTGCAAGCTCCCCCCCCCTCGAGGGAGTACCCCGCAGGGGGGGGATGGTTTTTTATCTGCACTCTGAACACTGTAAAAAAAATCCCGCCGATGGCGGGGGGATTTTTATTTCTGGTGAACGATGCGGTGGTCGATTAATTTTTGGGATGTCGCGTTGTGGGTAATGCGCCCGTTATTGACGATAACATGATCCCCATTTTCAAACGGTAATGTTACCCCCATGTCGCATTGATCATCGGCATCAATTAATAATTCATAGGGAATCGTCGCAATGTCACCATGACGGTTTATTAATGTTATGTTCATATACAGCCGTTTCATATTGGGGTGCACGGCAATAACACGCATCGTGTCTGTATCCATATGGCGGGATAAAGGGGTGTTTTGGATTTTGACGGACGGTGCGTTCGTCTTTTTCCCCTTTGTCGTCACATAAAGCCAGAGTTGTGCCGCCGTCCAAGATGCCCCGAACAAGAACCCACACACCATGGTCGCCTTTAAAAAACGTTTAAGTGTTTCTTTCATACGGAATTCCATTATTAGTGTCCCCTTACAAATTTATTTTTCATGCGATGGTGGCGCAGGCTGGTGATGATTTCATTGTCTTGGTTTAACAGCACGGTGTCACCCGGTTGCACGAAATATCCAACCTTGCGCCTCTCGGCATCCTTGATGATTTCATGTCCGGATTTCGTCACCATATAGACGCGATTGCCGGTCATGCCGCTGTGAAAATAAAAACCTTTGGCATCCAAAACATACGCCGTATCCAGGGCCGGTGTGGCAAGCGGTTGTTCCGTATATATTTTTGTTTCGGGTTGTTCTTTATCTGAATGTTTTTGGTAACAGGCATTGACAACGGGATACAAACACCAAATAACAATAATATAAAATGGATTAATTTTGAAGTTTGCCATATTGTTTCCTTTTTTCCTTTTATCTTAATACATCGCCCTGTTTTGTCAATGAATTTTCCCAAAAATAGGGGTTGCGGTGGGGGTGTATTTTTTGCTATGGTTTGGGGCATGGAAAATCAGTTTATACATTTACGTGTTCATTCGCGTTTTTCGGTGGGAAACGGAACATTACAGGTCAAAGATATCCCGGCCCTGTGCGCGGCGGCGGGCATGCCGGCATGTGCATTGACCGATACGAATTTAATGTCGGGCGCGGCAGAGTTTTCGGACGTTATGCCCGGCAAAGGGATACAGCCGATTATTGGTGTAGAATTAACCTTAAACCATCACAATGTGGATCCCAAGATTTTGCGGGCGGAATCGCTGTCGCGGATTGTATTGTTGGCCCAGAATCATGATGGATATTTAAACCTGTGCGAATTGTCGCGTATCATGTACATGCGGACGGAAAATCATCATTTGGGGCCATATGTCACAATGGATGAATTACGCACACACAGTGCGGGGGTCATCGCCTTGTCGGGGGGGCATATGGGCGCGATTGGGATGGCGCTGTTAAATAATCAAGATGATACCGCCATGGAATATGCCCGGACGTTTTTGGATATTTTTGGTGATCGGTTCTATTTGGAAATACAGCGGTATGGATTAGAAGACCAGATAAAGACCGAACCCGGATTTTTAAAAATTGCCCAGGAATTAAATATCCCCATCGTGGCGACAAATGATGCATGCTTTGCCACGGCGCATGATTATGAATCGACCGATGCATTGGGATGTGTATTGGACCAGACCAAGGTTATTGATCCTGATCGTCGGCGCAAATCGTCCGAACAGTATTTTAAATCTACTGCAGAAATGATGGAAATCTTTTCTGATTTGCCCGAAGCGATTGAAAACACCCACATCATTGCAACCCGATGTGGATTTATGGTCAATGTTCATGAAAAGCCATTGTTGCCGCGTTTTTGTGCAGACTTGGAATCGGAATGTCAAATGTTGCGCGATAACACGATGTCCGGCTTGGCCAAACGATTGGCAGAAAACAATATCACAGATACGGCCCCCTATTATGAACAGGCCGAATTTGAATTGGGTGTTATTATTGGGATGGGATTTCCGGGATACTTTCTGATTGTGGCGGATTATATTGAATGGTGTCGCCATAATGATGTTTTGACCGGGCCCGGGCGTGGATCGGGCGCGGGATCGATTGTGGCATGGGCATTGGGGATTACGCATGTTGACCCGTTAAAATATGGATTGCTGTTTGAAAGATTTTTAAACCCAGATCGTATTTCCATGCCCGATTTTGACGTCGATTTTGAACCAACCGGTCTGGACAAGGTTGCCGCCTATATCTGTGAAAAGTATGGCCAAGATTCGGTTTGTCGTATCATTACTTTCGGCAGTTTGCAGGCCCGTGGTGCCATTCGTGATATTGCACGAGTTTATGGTATCCCCTATTCTAAATCAGATCGGTTGTCGAAATTAATTCCGGCCGATGCCAAGACATTGAACGATGCCGTATCTGCGTCCCCGGAAATGCAGGCCGTGTTAAACGCGGATGAAGATATGAACAAGGTTGTCACCATCGCCGAAGAGTTAGAAGGGTCGTTACGCAACCTGGGGCAACACGCATGTGGATATGTTATTGGGGACCGACCAACCACCCAGATTGCACCCGTATATCGTGATCCGGCGAACCCATTACCATCATGTCAATATGATGGGCATTATCTGGAATCGGCGGGGTTGATTAAATTTGACTTTTTGGGATTGGAAACATTGGTGGTGTTGAAATACGCCACGCGTCTGATTGCCAAAACACGTGGTATTAATATCGACCTTGATGCGATACCGGTTGATGATCCCAAGACAATGGATTTATGGCAACGCGGTTTAACCGAAGGCATATTCCAATTTGATGCCCCGTTTGTGCAACAGACCTTGCGTAAAATGCATCCGACAAATTTTCTGGAGATATCGGCATTAAATGCATTAAATCGACCGGGACCAATCGCATTTATCCCACAATTTATTGCGCGTATGCATGGCGAAGAACCCATTGTCTATGTCCATCCAAAGGCAGAACCGATCTTAAAAGAATCGTATGGGATTATCGTATATCAAGAACAGGTGATGATGTTGACGCGTGCCTTGGCCGGGTTTACACGTGGACAATCGGATACCGTGCGTAAGGCGATGGGAAAAAAGAAATTAGACCTTTTGGCGGAATTAGAGGTAAAGTTTCTTGATGGATGCGAAGAAAACAAAACATTGGATCGCGATACGGCCAAAGATTTGTGGGAAAAGTTCAAGGAATTTGCCAAATATGCATTCAATAAATCGCATGCGGTCGCCTATTCCATTGTGGCGAATCAGTGTGCGTATCTAAAAGCGAATTATCCCGCGGAATTTTTGGCCGCGTCCATGTCCAGTAATTTAAATGATACCGATCAATTGGCAATTTTTGTTGATGATGCCAAGACTAACTTTAATATTCCCATTGTTGCCCCAGATATTAACGAAAGTGAATCCTTGTTCACCGTTAAAGATAATAAAATTGTCTATGGTCTGGCCGCGATCAAGGGGGTTGGGACATCGGCCACCGATGCCATCGTGGCCGAACGCAACGCCAATGGGCGGTTTAAAAACCTGACTGATTTTGCCAAACGGTGTGCACCGATAATCAATAAACGCATATTAGAGGCGTTTGCCAAAACCGGTGTTCTGGATTCATTGGAACCGAACCGGGCGGCAATCTTTATGAACGCCGATGCGATTTTATCGTATGCGTCAAAGTCCAAAGATGGCGCGAATTCTTTATCATTGTTTGCCAATACCGTCGAAGATGATGTTGCCGAAGATCGATTGCGCCAAAATTTGCCACGTACAACCCCGTGGACGTTTGGGCAACGACTGGAAAACGAATTGTCGGCGTTGGGATTCTATATATCTGCCCACCCATTGGATCAGTATAAACATCTGATTGCGCGCGCGCGTTTAACAACCAGTGTGTCATTAAATAATCTTGGTGATCGAAAACCGGTTCAGATTGCCGCAAATGTAAATTCTTTTTCACGGCGCCGCACCAAGACAGGCAAAGACATGATTACCATTAACGCGTCGGACAGTCATGGTAATATTGATGCGGTGGCATTTGGGGAATCGGCGGCCACGTTTGCCCAAATTCTGGGGACAGAAAATGTGGTTCTGATTTCTGGTAAAACATCGGCGCGTGATGACCGGGTGTCGGTGTTTGTGGATTCGATCACGCCCTTGGCCCAATGGGTGGCAAAAATCGCAAAAAAAATTACACTGGATATTTATAATGGCGATACTTTGGGGGATGTGAAAAAGGTGTTAGATGCCCTGCCCCGTGGCCGGACTCAGGTGATTTTAATTCTGCATGCGACGGATCGTGTGGCGACATTGGCGTTACCAAATATGGTGGAATTAAATGCAACAACGGCGACGGATTTGGTTGCCTTAGGCATCAAGGTGGATATTGAATGACGATGCATATTCCGGTTTTGTTGGATGATGTGATGGGTGCATTGGGGGACCTGTGTGGGCGGCGTGTTATTGATGCAACATTCGGCGCGGGGGGATATTCCCGGGCATTTTTAAATGCGGGGGCAATTGTCACGGCGTTTGATCGTGATCCAACAGTTGGCACCACGGCCGCGGCAATTCGGGATGAATTTGGTGATCGTTTTACGTTTATTGCCGCACCATTTGATGAAATGACAAAATTGGATGATACATACGATGCAATCGTTTTTGATCTGGGGATATCATCAATGCAAATTGATGTGGCGTCGCGTGGCTTTTCATTCCGGTTTGATGGACCATTGGATATGCGTATGTCGGTTGCGGGACAAACGGCGGCCCAATTGATTGCGTGTTCTACGCCGGCGGAATTGGCGCGAATATTGCGTGATTTTGGGGATGTTGCCAATGCCGGTACATTGGCACGTGCCATTTGTGATGCGGCTCCCCAGACCACATTTCAATTGCGTGATCTGATTCATCGTCCCCGTGATGTGGCCCCGGTGTTTCAGGCACTGCGTATCGCGGTTAATGATGAAATGGGACAATTGACACGCGCATTGGACGCGGTTCCATCGCATTTAAATGTTGGTGGAAAATGCATTGCCGTCACGTTTCATTCAATCGAAGACAGAATTGTTAAAAATACGTTTCGTGATTGGACAACCGCCCCTGGGGATCCCCGTATGCCTGGGGCAATGCGTGCCCCGTTTGTGGCCATCCGAACAACACGTCCTGGGGCGGATGAATTAGGGCATAATGCACGGGCCCGTTCGGCACATATGCGTGGTGTTATAAAATCATATTGACGCTCTGGGATGTTTTTTCTATGATTATTCATAAGATATTCGAGGAAAGGGATTATTTATGAAAAAAATAATGACATTGGCGTCTGTATCAGCAGTTTTTTCGATGGCGATGGCCGCGGCCCATGCGGTTTGTCCGGTATGTACGGTTGCCGTTGGTGCCGGATTAGAAGGGGCGCGTTTATTGGGTGTTGATGATGTGATCACCGGTATTTGGGCGGGGGGATTAACACTGTCGCTGTTTTTCTGGACGGCGGGATGGTTGAAAAAACGTGGTGTCACCAATTTTTGGGTCCAAGTTGTGTTGCCGTTTGTAGGATATTATGCGTTATTGGGGGCGGTTTATTTCATGCCCGGTGTGACGTTTGGACAATCGCGTTTATGGGGCATCGATCGGTTTTTGTTGGGGACAATCGTGGGAACCGTCGCGTTTTATTTGGGTGCCCGTTGGTACGTGAAATTAAAGCGTGAAAATGGCGGTCGGGCCAAATTTCCTTTTCAAAAGGTCGTTGTGCCACTGTCATTTCTGATGTTGGCAACGGCGGTGTTTGCGGCCATCATTTACCTGTAATAATTAAATAAAAAAAAGGATACGGATTATGACAAAGACATCGGTTAAAAACACCAAACGCGTCAAAGGCAAAGAAAAATTAACATTGGATGAATTGGTTCAGGCGGCAGATGCTGCGAAAAAGGTCAATCCATTAGACCTCTCGTCGGATCAAGATTTATCGGTGGCGTTGATGAATCTTATCTCGCTCGAAGAACATTTCTTTTTCAGTGGTGCCAAGACCGGAAAAACGGGTTTTTATGATATGATTAACACCGTTCGGGATATGCGTAAAGAATTAATGGAACGCATTGTTCAGAAATCTAATGCCGATAATGGCGAAGTTTGGTGCATATCAAAACATTTATTGGCCGCCGCCATGCGTTTGATGGAGGTGGGTACCAAAGCCCTGGGGGCGGGAAACAGTGCAGATGCATATGCCCTGTTTAACAAGGCGTACGAATTGTATTCGTTGTTTTGGGGAATTAATATGAACCTGATCGATTTGACGGGTGTAAAGAAGTCGGAACCGGAACTTTACGAAGTTGCGATGATTAATGCGGCCACCGGAACAAAAAGCAACGAAAAAAAATCCCAGAACCAACCCGCGGCGACGCCGGCATGTCCATTAAAAAACGCGTCGGATGCATCCACGGTTAAACGTTTGGGACAATGGGTAAAAAATGCGGTAAATTGTTGTATTGAATAAAAATGGGTGTTGATTCCAATGCCTGAATAATGGTACACTTGTCCCAGAGAGATATGGATTGAAACAATCGCGGTTTCATTTTTACAAAATTTTTATGATGGCAATGGCCGTATCGATGGCCGGGGTGGCCCATGCGGCCCAGGCCCCAAATCCACGTGGGGGCAATTCGACAGGGACCGCGGGCATGGCATCGTCTGGCACATCTGGGGGGCCATCGGGTTCGGTGACAACCGCATCCCGCGCGGGGCGCAATGTTGTTTCCACCACCGCACGCAGTGCGACGCCCCGAACAACTGCGGTCGCATCCCGCGCGGGAACGACAACGACGGTTTCGGCGCGCAGTGGTGCCCGTCATACGGTCATCAGCACACCCACCACCAGTCGCAGTGCCATTCGGCAAAAGGTGGTCAACGCCATTGATCGTATTGGGCGCAGTGCGATCGTCACCACATCCGGTGCGGGCGTATCCCGTGCGGCATCATCATCGGTGGCGCGTGGCGCGGTGACATCATCGTCGATGGCACGTTCGGGTGCGAAAACATCAAATGTGTCGCGGGCCGCATCAACGCGTGCGACGGCGGTTTTTGATGATATCTCAAAAATTGGTGGTGGGTATGCGGCGTGTCGGGATTCATATAATACATGTATGGATCAATTCTGTGCCAAGGCAAATGAAACATATCGTCGGTGTTATTGCAGTAATCGTTATATTGAGTTTAAGGATATCGAGGCCGGAATTGATGCCGCCAAAACCCTGTTAATGCAATTTCAGGATAATAACCTGGCGGCGGTGGGTTTATCCGAGGGTGAGGCAAACGCCATGTACACCGCCACCGTTGGCGAGGCGGCAATTAAAAATGATACCAGTGCGGCGGCATCCATGCTTAGCGAGATTGCAGACCTCTTGGCGGGAAAGAAAAAGAATGATAGTGCAACCGTGTCAACATCGGGGTCGCTGGGGGTATTGTCATTTGATTTTTCATCTGATATTCAAGATGCATGGTCCGGTTCAGGCCAATCGAATAATTCATTTTTTGGTGGAACAAATGCCCGTGATCTAAGTACGATGGAAGGATTGGATCTTTATAACGCGGCAAATGAACAGTGTAAGAATTTATTAGATTCATCGTGCGATAATTCTGCGGCATTAAACATGGCGCGCAGTGCATATAATATCTTGATCAGCCAAGATTGCAACGCATATAAAAATACAATTGATGTTCAAAAGCAAGCCGTCTTGGATACCACGCGTCAGGCAGAAAAGTTTCTGATGGAGGCGCGTCTAGAGGAATACCGTTCACACAATTCTGCGGATGTTAATGAATGTATGGAAAAGGTCAAGAATGCCATCACGGGCGATATGGTATGCGGCGCCAATTATAAAAAGTGTCTGGATAATACCGGAAACTATGTCAACGCCAGCACGGGCGAAGCCATTTATTCACCAAAATTATTCCAATTAGAAAAACTGATTAACCTGTATAGTAATGATATTAGCACAGATACCAGTGGTGGTGATATTTTATCGAAAAATTCGGGGTATAACGCATTTTTGGATTCCAAACGGGAATTTGCCAATTCGGCACTGGATACATGCCGGGACAAAGCGGACCTGGTTTGGACGGAGTTTAAGCGCAGTGCCATCATCGAAATTGCCCAGGCACAAAGTGCCTTGATCGAAGATGTTAAATCGTCATGCGTATCAACCATGGCCCAATGTTATGATGAACAAAGTGGCCAGATGAAAAAGGCGGACACCACAACGTCACAGTATTCGGGTGCCATCAGTGCCTATGCCGCCAAAGAAATGTGCATGGACCAGGTGGCGGCGTGCGCGGCGTTGTACCGGAATCCGAATAATCCCAATGAAAAAGAATGCGAGTTTGATGGAAACGGCAACTTGCTTAATGGGAATGAATGCGGATTGGCGGCATTACGAACATTTGTTAATGTTGTTGATAATGTCAAGGTGGCCGAAGGATGCAAAACAGCCCTTAGTAATTATTTAGCGGAAACGTGCGCCCCGCCATCCAACAGCACATATAAATATCCATGGGGTTGTCGGTCTTTGACCGCGTACCAGGTTGCAGATATGTTGTGGGCACGCGCGGTCGTGTATTGCAAAGATCCGGCCAAGGCATCAGATTCCATTGTCACAGATACAAACGTTGTCAGTGCGATTGACGAATTGATTAAACGATTTAGTATTGAACTTTATGCGATTCAAGAACAGGCATGTTTCGATATGAATGGCATGTGGGTAGAGGTTTCGGATAGCACGGATCAAAAGGAGGTTCAAGATACCGGATTAGAACCAGCGTATTATAGTCTGGTGTCGGCGGGTGAAGAACCACAGGTCACTGTCGCAACGGAAAAAGTGGTGAATGTTGACAATGCCATGACCAAAACCACGTACAATGATCAACCGTATGGTTATTGTATTAAAAATACGGTGCGGAATAATTGCCTGGCCCAGGATGAAGCCACCGGTGGTCACGGATATGCCAAATATGATGCAACACGTAATCAGTGCACTTTTAGCGAAGAATGGTACAACATCCAATGCACCAATATTGGTGGGTATCGTGAAAACTATGTGTGTTATATTAAATAAGGGTATGGTCAAAAAATGATGAAATTTTTAAATAAATTTTCATTGGCCATTCTGTTGTCCGGTGGTGTTTCCACCGCATTGGCCGGTGGTTTTGACATCAGTGGGCTTTTGCCGGCGTGGGGAAATCCATCAATGAACAAGTGTCAATCTGCGGCATCGTTTGAAACCTGTGTCGGGGGCGACCGGTTAAGTGATTGTGCCAATTGGCGTAACAAAGATCCCAAACAAAATCGTGGCACACATGATGACGAAGGGGCAACATTGATGTTGGTTGCAACCAATGTGGTGGAAAACGGCGGTTATTTCTGTGTGATACAATTACAGGGGCGTAATAAAAACGAGGGAAATGCGTGGACGGAATATTTTAATCCCGGATCGGATACGGATTGTTTATGGTTATGCAAAGAAGGTTTTTATGGCCAAGGATGTGCATCATCGGGAACGTCGACGCGGTGCGATTCGCGTATTATTAACGCGGATGCATTTTCTAAATATAAACGGGTTACCAACAAATCCGCGCCCAATATTGAAGAATCGATCCCCATGTTTTTCATGAATGAAAACAGTGGGTGCGGTGTTCATAAAAACCAAGAACATGATATGATCTTGGCGGTGTCCCGTTGGACCCCATCCGGACATGGCGTTTTTGCCCAACCCACTGTTTTTCGTGCCGAACGTTCTGGGTGGGGTCATATGGTGTCTACGGCAACGATTTATTTTGCCGGGACGCCAACCCTGCTCTGTATGGAAGGATATCAACCCAACAGCGGCCGCACCGATTGTGATCCAACGGATGCAACCAAATGTGCATTAAACAATATGTGTACGGGATGGTCTGATTTTAATGCGGTTACACATGAAATCAAGGCGGCCCAAACCGGTGATTGCAATGAATATCGATGCAAACAGCCCGGATATGGATTCAAATCAACATCTGATAAAACATGTATTGCATGTGGTGATGATGCACGTCATGGTGCCAACGCAGATAATGGCGTATGCATTGCATGTGAGATTGGAAATCTGTTTTCAAATGGCGGATGTGTTCCGGCATCTGCGACATTGGGAAATTCGATGTTGGCGTTTGGTCCGGGGGGGACAAACGCCCCGCTAAAGGATCAATGTTGGACATTGATAGAACCATCGGAATACAAAAAGTGTGTTATTGGTGAATCAGAGAAACCGTCGCGGTTAAATCTGCCGGGACGTGTGACAACCGATCCCAAGGGCCCGGGAAAAGAATACAATCCAAACGGATCGAATGGAACGTCTAATTCGACATCCGGTTCCAGTGGTAACACCGGGGGTGGATCCACCGGGTAAAACACAACATTGGGTGGCGGCAGCGGTAATCGTTACGTGCCCGGTGATATCTATGATAATCGCGAAGATAGCAATTATCGATATCAAACATCTGTGGATAATTCATATTTATTGTATTAATAAAATAAAAATCGCCCAAATGGGCGATTTTTATTGATCCAAACCGTTCAAAGATTTTAACATATTCAATACAATTTTTCGTTGACCATCATTGGGCAATTTCCAATAAAGATTAATCAACAGCAATGATTCATTTTTAGACAATGGATCGCATGCCTGTTGTTCGGAAACGCGCAGTGACCGATTGGCCCGCGTTTCTTCGGGGATGTTACCGGGCAAACCCGAATAAAAGAAGGAAATCGGGGTTTGTAACGCCAGGCTAAGTTCAAATAAACGGGATGCCGAAATACGATTGCCCGCAGATTCATATTTTTGAATTTGTTGAAATGTAACACCACAGATTTTCGCCAAATCTTTTTGCGATAATCCCATCATGGTACGACGCAATTGCATCCGTTGACCAATATGGGCGTCCACCGCCGTTATAGTTGAACTTTTCCCAGCCATTTTTTCCACCTTTACTTAAATCGAGACAAGTATTATGAAACGCTTCCTATACTTTCATTTATACATTTTTTCTTTTTCTTTTGCAATCAAAAAACAGTTATGTTAGATTGCAAAATCATAAAATATGGGGGTAATGATGAAAAAACCGTTGGTTTTATGTATTCTGGATGGTGTCGGGATCAGTAATGAAACCCGTCATAATGCCGTGGCAATGGCAAAAATGCCGTTTTTAGATGATTTGATGGAAAAATATCCGCATTCGAAATTAGATGCCAGTGGCCCTGCCGTTGGGTTGCCGCCGGATACCATGGGTAATTCTGAAGTGGGCCACATCACAATCGGTGCTGGACGTATTGTTAATCAATTTTTGCGGCGGTTTGAATTGGAAAATTGGGATACCAATCCGGCGTTGGGGGATTTTGTCGCATCGGTAAAGGCCCAAGATGGGATTGTCCATTTGGCCGGGTTAATGTCGGATGGGCGCGTGCATGCCAATCTGGATGATATGTTGATGATTGCCCGGCGCGTTTTGGATGCGGGGTTGCGGGTGTGTATTCACTTTATCGCCGATGGCCGTGATACATTGCCACAATCGGCGCCGGAATATGTGGCCCGGATTAAAGACACGTTGGCCTCGTATTTGGCCGATGGCCGGGCGTTTTTTGGCACATTATCCGGGCGGTATTATGCCATGGATCGTAATCAGAATATGGACCGCACAGAATTGGCGGTCGCGGCAATTGCCGATGCCGCGTCCCCATTTCATGCGCCGACGATTGACGACGCATTACGTGATGCCTATGCCCGCGGGGAAACAGATGAATTTATCAAGCCCATTGTGATTGACGGTGCCGTGCCCATGACACCACGTGATGGTTTTCTGTTTGGAAATTACCGCAGTGATCGCGCCCGTCAAATCGTGCGGGCCATCGCGGGTCGTGGGGGACACATGCTCTGTTTTTCCCAATATGGCGAAGGTTTAAATGAAATCTGTCCTGCGCTGTTGCCGGATGTGACGGTTAAAAATACATTGGGGGATGTTTTGGCGGCATCCGGGTTATCCCAATTGCGTATTGCCGAAACAGAAAAATATAATCATGTGACATACTTTTTTGATGCCGAACGTAATATTGATTTTAATGGCGGTGCCAAAACATTAATTCCATCACCGGCGGTGGCAACATTCGATTTAAAACCCGAAATGTCGGCCGTTGAAATTACAGATGCATTGATCCCGCAATTGGATAAATTCGATGTTGTGATTTTAAACTATGCCAATGGCGATATGGTGGGACACACGGGTAATGAATCCGCCGCCATTCAAGCCATGGAAACGTTGGATGCCCAACTTGCCCGTCTGGTGCCGGCGGTGCTGGAATTGGGGGGGACAATGCTGATCACGGCCGATCATGGCAATGCCGAAAAGTTATGGGATACGGAAAACAATTTGCCGTGGACGGCCCATACAACCAACCCGGTGAACTTGATCGTTGTGTCGAATGAACCACATGTGGTGCATGATGGTGGATTGGCGGATATTGCCCCCACGATGTTAAAAATATTGGGAATTCCTCAGCCTGCCGATATGACGGGCCATAATTTGGTTGATTAGAAAAAAGATCCGTTCCCCCCGAACGGATTTTTTATATATTGTATATCCATATAGCCTATTTACGGCGCCGCATGGCAAAAAAATCACGTAACATTTGTGCAGATGCGTCGGCAAATTCCGGTATTTCGTGAACGTCGGGATGCCACAAATGTCTGTCCGTTTCGTAAATACGCGCGTTAGATATAATCCCCCCGCCCTTTGGATCCTGGGCCGCAAAATAGACCGCCCGCAATCGCGCCAACGAAATCGCCGTCGCGCACATGGCACATGGTTCCAATGTTACATATATATCGCAATCGTCCAGAAATTTTGCGCCTATTTTTTTGCATGCCTGATTAATCGCAACAATTTCTGCGTGCAATGTTGGGTTGCGTTTTATTTGTACCCGGTTTTCGCCGCGTGCAATGATTTTTCCATCGCGAACAATGACGGCACCAATGGGAACATCGTCATGGGTGACAGCGCGTTGGGCCAAAATTAATGCTTGTTTCATAAAATCCATACGTTAAAGTATACGGTATGGATTCAAAATTGCAAATTATTTCCGGGATATGGCGGGGGAAAAAACTGTTTCTGCCCCATGGTGCCCGACCAACCCAGAATATGGCGCGCGCCGCGTTGTTCAATATGATGACCGCCGGGTTATGGCCCGATGGGGATTTAATGGTGTGGGATGCATTTGCCGGTTCGGGGGCGTTTGGTATCGAATGCTTGTCCCGATATCCCGAATGTCATGTGGTGTTTACCGATGTGGCGCCCCACACAGTGCGGCGTAATTTGGCCAACCTTTGCATCGATGCACGGGCGCGGCTTATTGGGGCAGACGCCATGACCCGTATTGCCGAAATTGTTCCCACGGCCAACGTTATTTTTGTCGATCCACCCTATGCCGATCCTGATACAGGGGCGGCCTTTGTCCGGCGTGTGGGCCGCGTCGCGAATGCCGGCACGATTTTAATCTGGGAACAAGAAGCGTCGTCGCCCCGCATCCCCGATGGAGATACATGGGATACATTGCGTGATAAAACGTACGGTCGGGCCCGTTTTTTAATCTTGCGTCGACGCGCGTAATAAAATCCTTGATTTTTCAATCATTTTGGTTCATAATTCACCCCGCCCGGCACCCTTGGAGGTCGGGGGAAAAACACAAAGGATTATAAAATGGCAATTAAATTAAATGCAGAAATTCGCGAAGTTGCCGGCAAGGGGGCCGCGCGCAGCATTCGTAATAACAAGAACATTCCCGCCGTCATTTATGGCGAGAAAAAGGCACCCACAGCCATCGTTTTGAATGGGCATGAATTTGAAATGCTGATCAAGACACCGGCATTGCGGACAAAATTATTCCAAATTGAAACCAACGCCGGCACCGAAGATGCCATGTTGATGGATATTCAATATCACCCGGTCACAGATGTTCCGGTTCATGTTGATTTTAAACGTATTGATGTGAAAAAGCCGGTTAACGTTGTTGTTCCGGTCGAAGTGATTAATACCGATGTATCCAAGGGTTTAAAATTGGGCGGTGTGTTGAATTTTGCCGTGCGAAAGGTTGCGTTACGCGGGTTGGTTGATGCCATGCCAGAAAAGATTACAATTGATTTGACCGATATGACCATTGGCGATGCGGTACACGGATCGGATTTGGTCTTGCCGGCGGGTATTGAATTGGGTCTGCACCAGGCAGAATTGGCATTTGCAACCATCGGTGGTAAGATGCCCGAAGAAGCGGATGCAACAAAAGCGGCCCCGGCCGCAGCACAGGCGGCAGCACCGGCGGCAGATGCAGCCAAGAAATAATTGGCATAAACAACAGTCATGTTTTGAACCGCCCCATCATGGGCGGTTTTTTTTAGGGTCCAAATAATATCAATATATCCCATGGGTGGTATGACAGATGTCCTGCCGCACAATAAATACAGATTGATATAACATTTATAATTTTTTTTCCTGTGGTCTTGAAAGCGTTTTTTCGTTACCTATATGATGGCTAAGCAACATGTTTTAAACAGGAGTGAAAAATGGGAAAAGTATTGGGTATTGATTTGGGAACGACGAATTCCGCCATGGCATTTATGGATGGATCTGATCCCAAAATTATTGAAAATGCCGAAGGTCAACGGACAACCCCATCGGTTGTTGCCTTTACGCCGTCGGGTGAACAATTGGTTGGGATCACCGCCAAAAACCAGGCCGTTACAAATCCGGAAAACACAATTTATGAAATTAAACGTTTGATGGGATTGCGCTATGACAGTCCGGCGATCAAAGAAATTGCCGCCCGCGTGCCCTATAAAATTGTGGCCGGCGACAATGGTGACGCATGGGTTGAAATCGAAGGCAAGAAATATGCCCCATCCCAGATTTCGGCCATGATTTTATCGAAACTGAAAAAAGATGCGGAAAATTATCTTGGCGAACCGGTCACAGATGCGGTGATTACAGTGCCGGCATACTTTAATGATTCCCAACGCCAGGCAACCAAAGACGCCGGCCGGATTGCGGGATTAAACGTGTTGCGTATTGTCAACGAACCGACGGCGGCCGCATTGGCATATGGTCTGGAAAAAGATAAAAATGGTATTATCGCCGTGTATGATTTGGGGGGTGGGACATTTGACGTATCCATTCTGGAAATCGTTGATGGTGTGTTCGAAGTAAAATCGACCAATGGCGATACGGCATTGGGGGGATCGGATTTTGATGCACGTATTTTGAAATACTTGATTGATGAATTCAAGGCCCAATCAGGGATCGATCTGTCGAATGATAAATTGGCCCTGCAACGGTTAAAAGAAGCGGCAGAAAAAGCCAAAATTGAATTGTCATCAAAAATGTCGGCGGACATCAACTTGCCGTTCTTGACGGCAGATGCGACGGGTCCGAAACACTTTAACGTGACGTTAACCCGTGCAAAGCTGGAAGACCTGGTGGATGATCTGATTAAAAAGACAATTGAACCGTGCAAAAAAGCATTGGCCGACGCCAGTATTGATAAATCGCAGATTAACGAAGTTATTTTGGTCGGTGGTCAAACCCGTATGCCCAAAGTTGCCGAAACCGTCAAAGAATTTTTCGGCCGTGATCCGCACAAGGGTGTGAACCCGGACGAAGTTGTGGCCGATGGTGCCGCGATTCAAGGTGGTGTATTAAAGGGCGATGTTAAGGATGTTTTATTGTTGGATGTGACGCCGTTATCATTGGGAATTGAAACATTGGGTGGGGTGTTTACACGTCTGATTGATCGTAATACGACCATCCCGACGAAAAAGTCCCAAGTTTTCTCGACCGCCGAAGATAACCAATCGGCTGTGACCATTCGCGTGTTCCAGGGTGAACGTGACATGGCGGCCGATAACAAATTGTTGGGTCAATTTAACCTAGAAGGTATTGCCCCTGCGCCGCGCGGCATGCCCCAGATCGAAGTATCATTTGATATCGATGCAAACGGTATTGTTCACGTGTCGGCCAAGGATAAAGGCACCGGCAAAGAACAAACTATTTCAATTAAATCCGACGGCGGTTTAAGTGAAGAAGACATTAAAAAGATGGTGGACGAAGCGGCCGCCAACGCCGAAGCAGATAAGAAAAAGCGTGCCTTGGCCGAAGCCAAGAATAACGCCGAAGCGGCGGTTTTCGGGATCGAAAAGTCATTAAAAGAACATGGCGACAAGATCAGCGAAGACGAGAAAAAGGCCATCGAAGATGCCAAGAAAGAATTGGCGGATGAATTGGCCAAGGCGGATGCAACAGCGGAAAGTCTGAAAACAAAGACAGACGCATTGACCGAAAAGGCCATGAAGTTGGGCGAAGCGGTATACAAAGCCGCCCAGGCCGAACAAGCCGCAGGCGCGGCAAGTGCCGACACCAGTGCGGGTGATGAAAAACCCGGCGACGGAACGGTTGACGCCGACTTTTCAGAAAAGAAGTAAAAAATCCCGCCCAGTTGGGCGGGATTTTTTTAGTGTTCTGCGTTCAGAGTGCAGCGTTCAGATATCCCCCCCGGTGCTTTGCACAGGGGGAATGCAGCACGCTGCAAAGTTTCCCTCTGCGGAGAGGTGGCCACATAGCGGACGGGGTGGTCTTTCTTTTAGCTCTCACACCGGCATGAACTCTGCACTCTGAAAACTGAAAAAAATCACGCCAGATGGCAGGATTTTTTATCTTTTACGCACAAAATATCGATCCATACAGGCACGAAAGGCCGCCAATGGATGTTGATGCCGGTTCCCTGCCCCAAGAATTATAGGCGTTTTGAGAGATATTGACAATACCCGGTTGACGACGGAAAATGAATCGTTACATAAAAAATTAAACGACATTTATGGCAAAATCGAACAGGCCAATTTGACCCAGTCTAAGGCCCACATCGGCATGGGCAGTCGTGGTGTTAAAAATCTAAAACAATGTATTGCCGAATTATACATGATGTCGTTTAAACAACAGGTCAAATAAAAAACGCCCGTTGGGGCGTTTTTTATTCTTCGGTACCCATATAGATACCCATGTTGTATGCCACCGCCAACAACGGATCGTCGGGTGAAACATAGGCGTTTGATGTGTGCATATTGGGGATTTTGGGATCGGACGTGATTTCCCCGGCCGCAAAAAATTCAGCCAATCCAATTGTGTCACATTCCCCATCATGTACCCGTGTCATGACAAAGGTTTCATTATTTTCAATGGCGTTTAATGCCGCATCGGCCATTTTTACCGCCAAAATTCGATCAGATGCCACAGTGTCCCCGGCCCGTTGAATGTGTTCTGGGAATGCGGTCCGATTAACAACACCCGCGGCGGTTAATTTGCGGGATATAATGTCGGCGGGCCGACCGGAATGTCCACGAATGCGGATGCCTTCGGATACCAAGATAATGCCATAATCGCGGGGTTGTTCTTGGATATGATAAACCAATTCATCGATATCAAATTTGATTTCGGGAATCAATATCACATCGGCCCCAAACGCCACCCCGGCCTTTAACGCCAGATTTCCGCAATCACGCCCCATTGTCTGGACCACGAAAAAGCGATGATGGCTGCGCGCGGTTAAGATTAATTGGTCACAGAAATTGACCACTTGCTGTACGGCGGTGTCAAATCCGATGGTACTGTCGGTTAATGGGACATCCATATCTATCGTTTTGGGGATACACACCAACGATAAATCAGAATAAATCTCACGATTTTCCCATGCCAAAGATAAACTGCCGTTGCCACCAACCAGGATCAGTGCATCGAGCTTTAATTCCTGCAAAGATTTCCGCACACGACGGTTAAATTCATTCAGGCGCCCCGTCGCGGCGGCGGTTTCATAATTTAATGCCCCCGCATGCCCGTTGTGCAGCCAGCTCCCCGCGAGGCGGGCCGTTTCAATCGGCAACGTATCATACGTAAATTCAACAAAACGGGCCGGTGACGCACACAGACCATCCGTTCCGTCCAGAATTCCAATTACCGTCCAACCACGACGCATGGCGCCGGTGACAACACGCTGAATCACTGTGTTTAAACCACTGCAATCCCCGCCGGTTGTCATTATTCCAATTCGTTTCATCATTACCCCCATAAATAATTTGCATTATATCACAAAACAGGTTGACAAAGAAATAAAATTTGCAATAATTTGTCCAATAATTCAATAAAACCAAGTTGGGGTATAACGACATGTCAAAAAAAAGCACCAGATCCAATCAAATCGGTCAGACAAAGCGGTCAACGGATAACATGATTGACGACGCAATTGCACAACAAAATTCATGGATGGAACGTCGGCGTGCGTTTGCGAACAAATTTTTGCGTCGATTAAATGTATTTGCAAAACCGGCGCCGGAAAAAAAAGTCGTTGGGCGTCCAGCGGTTCGTGCCGATGTGGCCCATCCGGTTGTTTCAGAACCGCGGCATGGAATTTTGCGTGCCTATTGGTTTCCGATTGTATGTGCGATTGTGGTTATCTTTATCGCTGTGTGGGTGGCGTTTATTCGTGGATCGGCCCCGGTCCATGTTGTGGTACCAACAACCCCGGAACCGGTTATGCGTGTTGTGCCGGCCGCGGTTGATGTTCCAACGTTTGATTTGGTTCGTGTGGAACGTGGCGGGACAATTATCGTTGCCGGTCGGTGGTTGGCCAACAAAAATATTTCTGTGATTATTGATGAAAAAATCGTTGCCACCATGACAACCAATGCGCGTGGCGAATTTGTCTATGCCCCGATGCGGCCACTAGATGCGGGGAATTATACATTGGCATTGGCGGGAAATGATCCCGATATTAAATCCAAGGACAAAGTCTTTTTATATGTTTCGCCCCATGGGTATGAAAATTCAGTGTCATTATTAATGACCGCCGATGGCAGTACGTTGTTACAATCCCCGCGTTTGGTGGATGGTGATTTGGCCGTGTCCAAGATTGATTATTTGGCGGGCGGGCGCATTGTCGTTACGGGTGACGCATTGCCACGGTTGCGCGTATCGTTGACATTAAACGACCGGTATTTGGGTTTTGCCCGTGTGTCGGATAATCATCATTTTGGCCTGGGGGCGGATGTGGGTGAATTAAAGCCGGGTGAAACATACATCTTGGATGTACGTTTGCACGATGGCGACGGTCGGACGGTTGCCACGATTTCCCATCGCTTTGTCATGCCACGGGCCACGGGGCGTGACGATACATTCTATACCGTGCGACGGGGCGATTGTTTGTGGATTATTGCCCGCAACTTTATGCGTCGTGGTGTATTATTTAGCATTATTGCCCAAAAGAACAAAATCGAAAATCCAGACCTGATTTTTCCGAAACAGGTTTTACAAATCCCGGTGGGTGAAAAAAATGACCATTAATGAAAATAATTGTCCCGATGGGAATGATGCCTGCGGGTGCATAAATCCCAAAAATGCGCCCGGGAACAAAAGCAAGAAGAGCATATATAGTCACAAATACTATATTAAAAATCGGGATAAAATAAAAGCGGCGTCTGCCGCATACGCGGCCCAGAATAAAGAAAAAGTGAGTGCACGTCATCATGAATATGCCATCAAGAACAAGGAACGTCTTGGTGAATATCAACGATCTTATTATATTAAAAATAAGGATAAGATAAAAGCGGCGGCGGTGGCGGCATATGCGGGCAAGAACAAAGAAAAACATCTGGAGATGATGCGTAAGAACAGACAACGTTATGCCGAACAAAATGCACGTGCGCGTGAAATGTGTCCGGCGTTTATGTTCCTTTTGCAATTACGGATGACGGATATACGGCTTTATCAGACACGGTACAAGATTCATGACAACATTGTGAATCGGGCCATCAAAAAATGCGCGGCATTGCAATCTGGCGACGCCAATTTATGTCCATTGGTTGCAGGCGACATGAAAAACGACCATGTACGTCAACAATGTGTCATACCGCACGTCTTTGAATTCACCCGGGCTGTTGACCGAATTACATACTTTGCCGGGAAATTAAAAAAATCCATTGCGAAATAAAGAGTGGATCTTTTTTCCTATATTTGATAAAATAAATGCATATCAATAAACCAAAGGAATATAAAATGGCAATGGTGTTTTGTGTGGAATGTGGGAAAAAGATTAGTGATCGTGCCTTGGCCTGTCCAGAATGTGGGGCGCCCAACCGGGCGAACGTTATGATCGCGGGCGAAAAGAAATGGTGGGTGGCGTTTATCTTGTGCTGGATGGTTGGTGTGGTGGGTGGTCACCGTTATTACCTGCGCCAGACGACCAGTGCGGTGATTATGACAATCCTGACCTGCACGATATTCGGTATTTTCATTACGTCCATCTGGGCGCTGGTGGATTTGATCATCCTGTTGTGTCATGCGGGGGACGATGCATGGGTTAACCAGGTGGCTGGAATCAGGCCTGTTGTTGAAAAGGTATCGCGTACATCTGGGGCGAAAAAAAAGACGGTATCCAAACCTGTGGCCCGGAAAAAGGCGAAATAAAGAATGGCGGATTTACCCGCCATTTATTATTTCAAATTTTTAATCAGTTTCATCAGGTATTCGTACAATTTATCGGCGGCGGACGAAACGGCGTCATCCCAATCGTCCCCGCCCGCGGCATCCAATCCGTCGGTGATGTATTTGACCGCGATAAAGGGGACGTTTTCCATTGTGCATACGCGCGCCAGGGCATAGGCCTCCATCTCTACCACGTCGATGGGGGCGCGTACGGATTGTGTGGTGACGAAACTGTCGCCACTGCCGCAGATGCCGTCGGGCAAATCGGTGACATACCGGGCATGTTCCAAAATGGCGCCGCATGTGTCGCCCGGCGTTGTACCGTGTTCGTATCCGATCATGGTGCAATCCATGTCCCGTTGAATAAACCGGTGACAGGCAACCAGTGAATGCCTGGGGTGGTGACGGCTGCCCGCGCTGCCCAGATTAATGACATATTTCGGCATTTTGCCGGCGTGTCTTAGATCGGCCAGACGCCGCGTCAGGGCATAGGTGGCGTTGACTTTGCCCACGCCCGTCAGCAACAGGTTCGGCAATTGTCTCAGATCGTCGTTCAGTTCGTCGGGATGGGCGACGACAACCAAAACGTCATCTGTGGTGATGGGATTGCGTTGGGTATGGGACATGGTAAGACCTTAATTTTTTAAAGCTTGAACTTTTCTTTTAAGCATTTTGTATTTTTTAACTGTATCAGGAAATGGAAAATCATCACGCATTTATTCAATCCATAAATGTCTTTTGGCAAAGGAATTGTTATCTCAAATGCTTCTTGGTAAATTCACGCCCCGCACCGGATTTAAGATTTTTCGAAATGGGCCGCTTTTTCTTTACTGGCCAGGGCGAAATAAGACAAAACTTTCCATGGAACGAATTTGGATGTATGGGGAACATGGCCGGCATTATGATATTTTAGTCGTTCTTTTAAATTTGATGTCATGCCTGTGTAATACTGATCGGGATAAGATATACTCTGCAAAATATAGACATAATGCATATTTTTGCCATCCTGCATTTCATTCCGGCGGGCAGCCCGTTCGGCACGCTCATTCGGCTTGCCAGCCGGAGTTCGCTTGCGAACATAGGCTGGTGCGGGCGAAGGGAATCGAACCCTCGTCTTCAGCTTGGGAAGCTGACGTGCTACCATTATACCACGCCCGCATGTCAAACCAATGATGGGGTGATTCTATACCATGTCGACGCAAATGTCCAGTACAAAAATTTATCGTTGCAATTTCGTTTTTTCGGCTATAAATTTATAAATGCTTTATGCAGACAGGAGAAAAATAAAAATGAGCAATGAAAATTTAAATCCGTTAACCGCGGCCCAACAACGTGTAAAGAGTGCGTGTGACACATTGGGGTTGTCGGCGTCGGTATATGAAATTTTAAAAAATCCAATGCGGACGTTCGAGGTTCAAATTCCAGTAAAAATGGACGATGGATCCATTCGTGTCTTTACCGGATATCGGGCCCAACACAACACCGCCATTGGTCCGTCCAAGGGGGGCGTGCGTTTCCATCCCATGGTAACCAAAGACGAAGTGGCCGCATTGTCTATATGGATGACATTTAAATGTGCGGTCACGGGTATTCCCTATGGCGGGGGCAAAGGGGGGATTATCGTTGATCCCAAAGAATTATCGGCGGGCGAACTGGAACGGTTGTGCCGCGGATATGTCGATGCGATTTATCCGATTTTGGGCGAAAAGCGGGACGTCCCTGCCCCCGACGTTAACACCAACAGTCAAATTATGTCATGGATGATCGATGAATACATCAAGTTGTCGGGCGAAGAATCCTTTGGTACGTTCACCGGTAAACCGGTTGAATTGAACGGATCACGTGGTCGTACGCGTGCGACGGGACTGGGGATTTCTATTGTCATCGCCCAGGCGTTGGAAAAAATGGGCAAAGACATGCGTGGTGCCACCATTGCCATCCAAGGATTTGGAAACGTCGGATCCTTTACCGCGAAATGTTCACACGACATGGGGGCGAAAATTGTTGCGATTGCCGAATGGAACACAACACTTTATAACGAAAACGGCATTGATATTGATGCGTTAATGGCGTACAAGGCCGAAAACAAAGGCAGTATCAAGGATTTCCCGGGTGCGACCGAAATTGATATAAATACGTTTTGGGGATTGAATGTGGATGTGTTGTCGCCGTGTGCGATGGAAAACACCATTAATGCCGAAACCGCCCCGTTGATCAAAACCAACCTGGTTGTCGAAGGCGCAAACGGTCCAACCACGATTGACGGTGAGAAAATCTTGTTGGATGCCGGTGTGACCGTTGTTCCCGATATCTTGGCAAACGCCGGTGGGGTGACGGTGTCGTACTTTGAATGGGTACAAAACCGTTATGGCTATTATTGGGGCGAGGCAGAGGTCGAAGAAAAAGAACAAATCGCGATGAAAGATGCCTTTGATGCGATTTATAAGATCAAAACCGAATACAACGTTTCCATGCGCGAAGCGGCGTATATGCATTCGATCAAACGGGTGGCCGCGGCCATGAAATGGCGTGGTTGGTATTAAAAAAATCCCCCACTTGGGGGATTTTTTTAAGTTCAGGGTGCAAGGTTTAAATCCCCCAGGGGTTGAAGATGTTGATTTTAACCAATGTATTGCTATTTTCACCGGGTGCCGCGGTGAATTTTGTCTTGGTAATGGGAATTGTCGCCATGGCATTGGTTGGTATGGTGTGGGATGTCGGCGTTCGCTATGTTTTTGGGCTTGCGACGGTTTTCGTCTTGGTTCAGACAATTTTGGCGTGGCGGCTGATTGCAATGCGGCACGCCCAGCAAATCGACAAAATCATTTGACATTCGGTGAACTTTGGTTCATAATGGGCACGCAAATCCCAAAGATTGCCATTTAAATCATCCCAGTGTGCGGTATGCACATGGAACATCATCCGGCGAGTGTTCGCCCATGATGGCGGTTTTTATATTGGTTTCGGCGGGCCCGATTTAATTGTCAAAGGAGTATAAAATGGCAACAGTTATTAGATTGGCGCGTTTTGGTGCGAAAAAGCGGCCGTATTATCACATTGTTGTGACGGATTCACGTAACGCCCGTAATTCAGGGAATGTTTTGGAAACAGTCGGAAAATATGACCCGATGCAACCCAAAGACAGCGACAAGCGCGTTGTTCTGAAAATTGACGAGGTTAAGGCATGGATGGCCAAGGGTGCCAAGCCGTCTGATCGCGTATATAAATTCTTGGCCAATGCCGGATTGGTTGAAAAAAAGCCGGTTCCAGTTCAGACCAAGAAACATCTGCAATCTGAAAAGACCCAGATGAAGATTAAGGACAAGGCAGATAAATTAGCCAAGGCCGCAGAAGAAAAAGCAGCCGCCGAAGCGGCCGCCAAAGAAGCCGAAGCCGCCGCGGCTGAAACACCGGCCGAAGAAGCCACCGCAGAAACACCTGTGGCGGATGCCCCGGTTGCCGAATAAGGGTTTGAAAACGCCCGGGGATATATACCGGGCGTTCAGATATCAATGGTCACAATGACAGAAAACCGAAAAATTTTGGTTGGGAAAATCGTCGCCCCCCAGGGTATTCGCGGGGATGTGCGTGTTCAAACGTACACGGCATCACCAATGGATTTGAAACAGCTTAAAATTCAAAGTTCAAAGTTCGGCGAAGATGATTTTCATTTTATCCGGCGCCTTAACCCGACGTCGGACGTGATTGTGGCGCATATTGCGGGATATGACGATCGTACGGCGGCGGAATCGTTGCGCGGTGTGGAATTGGTTATTGATCGCGATGCCCTGCCTGATGCGGGTCCGGGTGAATATTATCAGGCGGATCTGATCGGGTTTTCTGTGTGGCGGGCCGGCCGTGACATGGGGCGGATTATCGGTTTTCAGAATTTTGGTGCCGGTGATATTATGGAATTGGATAACGGCGAAATGATTTCTTTTATGGGCGCCGATGTTGATATGGTTCAAAAAATAATTCGGGTGGATGAATGACCCCATATTCATACCCTTTGGAGCAGAGAATGTAAAGACCACAAAGGTGTGAAAATGAAAAATGAAATAAGAAAAGATTTGACTTTAAAGTTCGGCAAAACGGATGTTTTCCATTCATTCCCCGTTGCATTTTATACAGCATATATTGCCGGCGTTTATATCCCGTATAAAAAATGGGTTGGCGAAAAATGCAGTTGTGTTTTCGTATGCCCAAAATTTAAGACCTTTGCCATGGATAAGTGGGGCATACGGACTATTCCGAGGGATGCCCAATGTCCCTATGTCGCGGGACCATGCAGTGGGGCGCATTGGTATGTGCGGGATATGGATAAATACGTCGATGGTGAAAAACTTCGCCGCCGGATTTCGCCAATCAGCTTGTATACCAGCAGCCATCAAAAATCGTATTAAAGTCACCGTTTCGCGACAAGAAAGGCAATAAGATGAAACAAAATTTGACTTATAACGATTTTACAATTGAACAAAAGGTTCCGTTAAAGTGTGCGTGTTCAAAGAGTATGCGTGATTTACACACGCCTTGTCCAATTGGGGGGATTTTTCGTGGCGAACCGTGTCGTATTATTCAAACCAGGATTGTTCATGCCAAACATGATATGGAACCGACGCAACAATCATTTTATATCACATTACCAGGCCCCAGAAAGTTAGATCATATTAATGTGGTCAATAAATATTTTGCAGATTTATCCCATGTGATACAGGCATGCCCATTTAATAAAATTGCCAATGTGCGATCATAATGGTGTGTGATTAAAAAACTGTTTTGTATAGATCACAGATTTATGATATCATCGGACGGTCAAAATGTAAGAAAAAGGAAAATAAAATGAAACAAATTTATTTTTTGAATCATCATATTTGTCATGTGGAAAATTGCACAGAATCCTTGGCCAATTGTCCGGTTATTAAATATGCCTATGATAATGGGTATAATTATCGCATTAATGGGGGTGCAATACAAATTGATCCCCAGCGTGCAAAAATCCCCGTGGTCGATTTTGTGCATTCTGTGATGGCGGCATGTCATGCATGTTCGAACGCCAGAAAACGATAAAATATACAGAAAATGTAATTTATGGCCAACCGCAATATTATCATCAATTATACCATACCAAAAACATTTGTCTTGGCCGGCAAATCGGGTCATGTTGATGTGCCCCGGCCGCGGTGCCCCCATACCAATGGACGATGCGTTGGGACCAATTGGTGGGACCGTGATAAAGCAAAGGTAACATACTAGCGTGGTATGCCGGTGACAATGCATCTGGTGCCATGGTTAATGAACGCCCATGATCAACGGTAAAAGAAAATGCACTTTCATATACTGACCATTTTTCCAGAAATGTTTCCCGGCACCTTGGGTGGTGGGGTGGTTGGGCGCGCATTGGCCGCCGGGAAATGGTCGTATGACGTGACGAATATTCGTGACTTTGCCATTAATCATTATGGCAGTGTTGATGACGAACAATTCGGCGGCGGGGTTGGTATGGTGATGCGTGCCGACGTTTTGGGGGCGGCACTGGATTCGATTAAAAATCCGGGAAAAATTATCTATTTTTCGCCACGCGGCCCAACATTAAACCAACAAATGGTGCGGGGGTTTGCCGCCGCGACGGATGACGCGAATGGGGGGACGTACACCCTGCTCTGTGGTCGGTACGAAGGCATTGACCAACGCGTCATTGATGTGTATAATATTATGGAATTATCCATTGGGGACTATATCCTGTCGGGGGGCGAAATCGCCGCACAAGTTTTTATTGACAGTTGCGTTCGCGTGATGGATAATGTCCTGGGCGGTGGCAGTGATGCCACGGCCAATGAAAGTTTTGAAATCGGGGGGTTGGAATGGCCGTTATATACCCGCCCGTCGGTATGGCGTGGACATAGTGTCCCAGAAGTCCTGCTGTCTGGTCACCACGGCAATATTGAACGGTGGCGGAAACAACAATCGGACGACATAACATTGGAACGGCGTCCGGACCTAATAAAGGAAAATAAAAAATGAATGTTATTAAGAAAATCGAAGCAGCCCAAATCGAAAAATTAAAGGGCAACAAAAATATCCCAAATTTTAAGGCGGGGGATACATTAAAGGTCTATGTAAAGATCAAAGATGGTGACAAATTCCGTATTCAGATGTTCGAAGGTGTCGTGATCGGTCGTGATGGTGGCAACGGGAACAATGCATCCTTTACGGTGCGTCGTGAATCCTATGGTGTGGGTGTGGAACGTAAATTCCCGCTGTACAGCCCGGCGATTGAAAAAATAGAAAAGGTTCGTATCGGTCGTGTACGCCGTGCAAAACTGTTCTTCTTGCGTGGGTTGTCTGGGAAAAAGGCCCGTATCGTCGAAGATCTGGCCGCGACATCTGCCGAAAAGAATGCCGACAAATAAAAATACCGCCCATTCGGGCGGATTTTTTTTACAGTGTTCAGAGTTCAGATAACAGAGATTAAGGTCGGTACCCGTTCTGCGTTCCTGTTCTTTGTTCCTCATTTCCTCACAAAAAACTATGTCTATGGGTTTTGGGACGTGATCGCCGTCGTGGGGGGGGCGTGTGCGGGGTGTGCGACACATGGTATCGGATGGAATAAGATACAGTTTGACTTATGTTTTGGGGATCTGTACAATATTGGGCATGATGAAAAAAATTCTGTTTTGTGTTTTTGCCATGTGTATTGGAACCGCAATGCCGGCACATGCGTATGTTGATCGCGATGTGGCAATGGTACGCGTTATGAACAAGGCCGCCGGCAAGGTATCCCAAATGACGATTCCGGTGGGTGAAACGCGTGAATTTGAAAAGATCACCATGACGGTTCGTGCATGCAAACAAACGGATCCATTCGAAGGTGAAAATTTCTTTATGTTTATTGAAATCGCCGCCACCCCTGATGGTCGTATTTTTAGTGGATGGATGGATCGGAACGAACCGGGACAAAACCCATTACAGAATGCGGACTATGACGTATGGTTGGTTGGATGCGAATAAAAACGGGGGGATAAAAATGAAAACCATAAAAAAATATCTTAAAATTTATATTGGGATTGTGGCGTTGTTATTGTGTGGTGCGGTGTTCTTTTTTATTCAACGGGCATCTGATCTGGAAAATGGGAATATGCGTAATTGGATATCGGCGTCCGCAGAACAACGGATGGCCGCGGTGAAAATTCTGATTGGGGGCGAAGAACACGGTGATTTGATGGTCGCATGCATAGATAAAATTGCCACATTACCCGACAGTGGTGAAATGGCGGTACGCGATGCGGCATCATTGTGTTATACCGGTATTCAATTGCGGGAAAACCTTTAACGGGGCGGGTATGTGGATGCGCGCGGGCGCCCTGCTCTTGTCCCTTGCGTTAACGGCGTGTATTGGGCATGCGCCCATGGGTGATGCGTATATAGGCGCGCGTTATATGGCCGATCCATTGGGCGAAGATGCCGGGTACGATCCGGATCCATTGATACGATTTGATGCGTTTGATTGCACAACATTTGTGGAAACGGTTTTTGCCCATGGGGATATTAAAAAATTAAATAAAATTCGTTATGCCAATGGTGTTGTGGATTTCGTTCATCGCAATCACTTTATCGAAACGGATTGGATAAAAAATAATGCCGCCTATGTTGAAAATATCAGTGCCCGCGTCGCACCAACCGCCCGGCGGCGTGTAACGATTGACCGGGGTGCATGGATGCGGAAAGTGCATGGCATGGATGATGCAAACCCGGCGAAAACGGTGGATTTAGAATACGTGCCCCATGCCAACATTCCCGCCGGTATGCGTCCACGTCGGCCATTGGTTGTTCTGTTTATCCATGATGGGGTGGGCATGCGTGAAAAAATCGGCACAGATTTGGCCATTACCCATATGGGTTTTTTGATGCCCGACGGTATGTTGCGTCATGCATCATCACGTGCCGGATATGTTTTGGATGAAAATTTTGATGATTATGTTGCGATGCGAAAAAAATCGCGCCATAATTTGGGTGTAATGTTATTGGAAATAAAATGAGTGACGAAAAATTAATTCATTTGGATATGGGTACCCACACCAATGGGTCGGCAGACAAAGGTCGATCGACGGTGTGCCTGGGGATTGAATCATCGTGCGATGAAACGTCGGCCGCCATTGTGGATTCAAGCCGTAATATCTTGGGGCATATTATCTATTCTCAAATCCCAGAACATCAGAAATACGGCGGTGTGGTCCCAGAATTGGCGGCGCGGGCGCATATTTTGGCCATTGATCGGGTGGTTGATGAAACGTTACGACGGGCGAATATGACGATTGATGATATTGATGTGATTGCCGCGACGGCTGGACCGGGCCTTATTGGGGGCGTTTTGGTTGGTTGGATGGCCGCCACCGGTATTGCCCAGGCGACAGCAAAACCGCTTGTGGCGGTGAATCATCTCGAAGGACATGCCTTGGTCCCGCGATTAATGTCAACGTCGGCATCCGATGCGGCACAACATGTCATGGTGGAATTTCCCTATTTATTAATGTTGGCGTCCGGTGGCCATTGCCAGATTTTATTGGTCCGCGGCGTTGGTCAATACGAATTAATCGGCCAAACATTGGATGACAGCGCGGGCGAAGCATTTGATAAAGTGTCAAAAATGCTGGGGCTGGGGTATCCGGGTGGGCCGGTTGTCGATGCCCGTGCCAAGAATGGTAATCCGGACGCGTTTAAATTTCCCCGTCCATTGTGTGACAAATCGGGATGTGATTTTTCATTTAGTGGGATTAAAACCGCCGCACGTATGTTTTTAGATAAAAATCCCGCCCCCCACAGTGATGCTTTTATCAACGATTTCTGTGCATCGTTTCAGGCATCTGTTGTCGATTGTATCACCAATCGGTTGACGCATGCGATGGATGATTCACGTGTGCGGGCGGCAATGCCACGGATATTGGTTGTGGCGGGCGGCGTTGCCAAAAACAGTGCCATACGCACCGCCATGGAACGATTGGCCGCGGCACGAAATATGACGTTTGCCGCTCCGCCAATGAATTTATGCACCGATAATGGGGCCATGATTGCATGGGCGGGATTGGAAAATTACGCCGCGGGCCGCGTTGTTACCACGCCGGTTGCGCCCCGCCCCCGTTGGCCATTAACAGAATTATAGGAAATGTGTGGTTGATATGACAGAAATTTTTAATCCGTTACCATCGCAAAAAGAAGCCGCCTTTGTCGAAGGTACACGTTTATTAAAACGCCAAATTTCTAAAATTTCATATCATCGCGTCATGTCGTTTGATGCCACAGAATACTTGGCACGTATTCGCATGGCATTTCGCAACGATGATATACGGACGCGCTTTTTTAATCGTGGTGCAAAAGAAACCCATGACATGCACCATTGGTCCGAAGGATTTTGCCAGGTTGCAAGTTATATTTGGTATCATGTGGATAGATTGCCAGATGGTCGCCCCGCATGGCGATTAAAACGGTTTGATAATTCCATTCGCGATAAAACAATTGACCCGGTTTATACGGGTGTTCATATGTGGCTGGAAAGTTGTCTTGATGGGTGGGGGAATGGCGAAATTTTGGATCTGACATTTGATCAATATGTTGATGAAATGCATCATCATGTGACAATCCCATATCACACCGGGATCATTGTTTCTGGGGATGGATATTGGGACAAGGCCGTGGAATTTGCCAATGCCATAGATATTGATTTAAAGAAAATTATTGATATTAACATGGGGCGATAAAAAACAGATGGGTTTTAAAAATATACGAAAACAAAAATTAACCAAATTATTTTCCGGTGTTCCCGGTAATCGATTGGCCACACCACGTTTATTGAATTGGTTGGATGCCAATGGTTTTTATACCCAGGTGGCATCAACCGGACATCATGGGGATTACCCGGGCGGCCTGTTTGACCACAGTTGGGATGTCACCCATAAGTTATTAGAAATGACCCATAAATTAAATCTGGTGTGGGAAAAACCAGACAGTCCGTATATCGTTGGAATGTTTCATGACGTGTGTAAAATTGATGAATATGAAATAGAAATGGTTAATGGTCAATCAACCGTGATTAAAACCGAAAAATGCGGGGATGAACACGGCGCAAAATCGGTTAGATATTTATCCGAACTGATTCCATTGACCAACGAAGAAATTCTTTGTATTCGTTATCATATGGGCCCGTATATACGCCCAGATTGGGTTGGATATGATAATGCCATAAAACAATATGAAAACGTCCTGTGGACCCATACCGCCGATATGTATGCAAGTCGCCTGATGCGATAGAGAGATTATGATTGATCATAAAAAATATTTTGATGCCGCGACATCCAAAATCTTGGATCAGGTTGATCGTTTGAATGGAACCTTAGATGCAATCCGTTATCGGCATGATATGATTATTTCATTACGCGACAGTATGATGGACCCGCATATTCGCAGAAAAATGGTGCCGACGTTTCATCAAATGAATTTTTATCCGTCGCGCGGATTCTGTGAGATTGCAAGTCTTCTATGGCTTTATCATATGGGGGGCGCGTGGGATCTGATGCAAATACGCGGCACAGATTGGTCACACGGTCCACATTTTTATACGCGTCATCGTATATCGGGTCAGATCATAGACATAACCGTCGATCAATATTCGGTACGTCATATGACGGTCCCCTATCATTTGGGACAATGTGTTGAAATCGACCGCCGCCGTAAAAAATTATTGGATATGTATTTGGAATGTCTTCATCTACAGAACAAATAATTGATAACTGATGACCTATCGGCGATTCTCTTGGATATTCATATGGCCCATTGGATTGGTCAAGTTATTGACATTTATACCAATGGCTTTGGTGGCATCGGAAAATTTTTCAGAACGGACAATTTGCTGATACAGCTTATCAATTTCTAAGATAAATTCCGATATCATTTTTATACGAATTGCGACCGCCACTTGGGGATTCTTTAGAAATTCCATGGCTGTCCATTTAAAGTTTTGTAATTTATTACGCATGTTTTCGACAAATTTATTTGATTCAATAATCACAGGGGTTGCCCGCCTTAATGCAAGGTATTCATGGCGTAATCTGTTTATGTCCAACCAACCTAATTTTGCAAAATCACGTTCAAACATATAATGTGCATTTTCATATTTTGCGTCTGCGAAATCGATAAATGATACACGTCGGTTCACACTGTCATAAAAAATATTATTTTCATTCATGTCACCGTGTGAAAATACAAAATCAGCGTCATTTTCAGATGCCGCATCAAACCAAGTTCGTGCCATCTGAATAATTTTTATTTCATTGGGATTTAGATAGCGTTTCATTTGATCTAAAACTGTATTAAATGAAACAGTGTTTATAGCCCCCGTATGAATATCAATATCAAATCCATCACGTTGCTTTATTATCGGGCGCATTTGATTCATGTCATTTATAAAATGCGCCAATGCGTTATAAATAATATCCTGATCCTGGGGCGATAATGTTTCAAAGTACGATGTATTGATTGGATGACCATAAACGCGTGTTTCAATTGCAAATAATTTTTGGGTTGAAATTTCCCGCATTTGTGGAATGACATAGGCATTTGATTTAACATTTGCCAATTCATTCATTACGGTTTGGGCGTGTTTTTGTTTGGCAATCCACGCATTTGATGCAACCCCTGGGGCGGGCCGCTTAATCACAAGATCATCCGCATTATATACCAGTGTTTCACGTGGAACGTTTGTATTTATTTGTTGCAAATTGTCTGGATGGATCATTATAATACCCTTTATAATAATTATAACAGAAAAACCATGCAAAAACCAGAGCCATTTGTTCAACCCGATACTGTTTTCAGTGTTTCTGACGCTGCCGCCCTGTTAAAGGGGGTGGTGGAAACCGCGTTTCCCCGCATTCGTGTGCGCGGTGAATTGTCACAAATTACACGTGCATCTTCGGGCCATATTTATATGACCATCAAAGATGCCGGGGCGGCAATTTCCATGATTATATGGCGCGGCACGCCAATACCCTTTCGCCTGGACGATGGATTAGAGGTAATTGTCACCGGTCGTTTAACCACATACCCGGCACGCAGTAATTATCAGATTATCGCATCCGAAATTGAAATGGCCGGTGTGGGTGCGTTGTTAAAAATGCTGGAAGAACGCAAACAGAAATTGGCTGCCGAAGGGTTATTTGACGCGTCCCGGAAAAAGCCGTTACCCCATCTGCCGCGGCGGGTTGGCGTTGTAACCAGTCCAACCGGCGCCGCATTCCAAGATATTCAAAACCGATTGCGGGAACGGTTCCCGGTACACGTTATTTTGTATCCGGCCACGGTCCAGGGTGTCACCGCCGCGGTCGAAGTGGCGGCAGGCATCGAATATTTTAACCGTACAAAATGCGTTGATGTAATTATTGTGGCGCGTGGGGGTGGTTCACTGGAAGATTTGTTACCATTTTCCGAAGAAATCGTCGTGCGGGCCGCGGCGGCATCGGAAATTCCCCTGATATCGGGTGTGGGGCATGAACCGGATTGGATGCTGATTGATTTTGCGGCGGATTTTCGTGCGCCGACACCGACGGGTGCGGCCGAAACGGTTGTCCCGACAAAATTGGCATTAATCACAGAATTGGATAATTTATGGCACCGGTTATCGGGACACTTTGCCACCCGTTTGACCGCCGCAACACAACGTTTGGCTGCCATTACGATAAAGAATCCCCGTCAATTTGTCATGGAACAAGCCCAGCGTCTGGATGACGTTGGTCGCACGATATCGGTATTGATTACATCGCGTATGAATGCCGCCCGTGCCCAGATGACAACCGTGTCCACGTTCCAAAACATTCTTCATAACCGTATGGCGGCCCGGACCCAGGCGATTGCCCACATGGACCAGATGTTGAATTCATTAAGTTATAAAAGTGTTTTGGCCCGCGGATATGCCATTGTACGTGATGCCGATCAAAATATCATCAGTCGCGCCGACAATGCACCCCGCCCTGCCACATTGGAATTTGCCGACGGGATTGTTCGGATCTAAAAATAGAAAACGCCCAATGGGGCGTTTTTTTATTTTCAATAATCAATTTTTAGAGATTATTGTTTAATTAATGTCTTGGCGGTCGCAATGGATTCGGGTGTTATTTCGGCCCCACTGATAATTCGGGCAACCTCTTTGATCCGTTCATCATCAATAATTTCGCGCACCGTCGTGGTGGTGCGATCATTGCATACATGCTTTTCAATTTTATAATGTCGATCGGCATAACCGGCCACCTGGGCCGAATGGGTAATGACCAACGCCTGATGTCCGGCCGCCAATCGGTTCAGGCGTAATCCAACGGCACTGGCGGTGGCACCACTAATGCCGGTATCAACTTCGTCAAAAACAAATGTGCGGGCCGCGGCACCGTCCCCGGATAACACCACACGCATAGCCAACATTAATCGGGCCAATTCCCCACCGGATGCCGTTTTGTGTAATGGGGCAAATGGCGTCCCAGGGTTGGTGCGAATCATAAACATGATATCATCGGCCCCATGACGGGACGGTGCCGCCGTTGTCATTTCCGCAGAAAAATCGGCCGATCCCAACTTTAAATCCGGTAATTGTTCCAATAATCGATCGCGCATGGTGGTTTGTGCATCATTTCGGGCCGCGGTTAATTTTGCCGCCGCCACGTCAAAGGCCGCACGATATTGCGTAACGGCCGTGGTTAATTTTTTTAATTCCGAATCTGAATGATCAATAACATCCAATGCCGCCGACATCTCGGCCAGCTTTTGCGGCAATTCGTTCGGGGAAACACGATGCTTGCGTGCCGCCGCGCGAATGGCAAAGAGTCGTTCTTCGATCGCATCCATATCATCCACATTCATTTCATCGGGACGTAATGTGCCGGCCACATCCGCCACCATTGCCGCCGCATCGTAAAGACGCCCGATCTGATCTGCAAAGGGGTTCGGATCCGATTTGATGCGTTCCAGAATATGGGCCACGGAAAAAATCTGGGCATCCAGGGTCGTCCCATTTGGGGCAATTGCCGCCGCCGCATCCGAAACAATGGCCGCATTTTTTTCGGCATTCATCATGGCGGCGCGCCGCGTGGCCAAATCTTCTTCTTCGCCGGGAATGGGGTTTAATGCCCGTAATTCTGCGACGTTGTGTTCCAAAAATTCACGTTCCATCGCCGCCCGGGATAACATTTCTTTTAATTCCCCAAGGCGCACATTGGCATCATGATAGGTATCATATGTCGTGGCCACATCACGCAACAATGCATCGTATCCATCAATTGTATGCGTTCCAAATTCATCCAATGTTTTTCGATGCGTCGTTGGATCCATCAATGAATGATTTTCAAATTGGCCATGAATTTCGACCAGGATGTCCCCCACCTGTTTCAATGTCTTGATCGATACAGGGGTATCGTTTATCCATGCGCGACTTTTGCCATCAATTGATAATGTTCGCCGCAGAATTAACAAATCATCATCCCATGCAATTCCCGCATCATTTAAAATTGTTTGAATACCATTATCAATGCCGTCAAATTCGGCCACAACCGATGCCCCATCACACCCATGACGCACCAAACCGGCATCCGAACGCGCACCCAACGCCAACGCCAACGCGTCCATCAAAATACTTTTCCCGGCCCCGGTTTCCCCCGTCAAGATGTTTAACCCACGCCCGAATTCCAGGGTTAATTTTTCGATTAATACGATATTTGAAATACAAAGTCTGGTTAACATGGTCAAATTATATCCTGGGTCGGGGATTAATTTCAAGGTTTTTCATTCATCGCAACAATGTGATCCAATGTCCAATCATGCATCCATAAAATATACCCATCAATGGTATAATCGGGATAAATTTCATGTAATAACGTGGCATATTCTCCCAACTGGGTGCGATAGTGATGACGCATTATTTCGGGATCGGTATCGGTTTTATAATCAATAAAGACCACCCGACGTACGTCATCAAAGACACGCAGACGGTCGATGCGTCGACTGATAAACCGCCCATTAATTCGGCCGGCGATGGGAACCTCGGTCCGGGCGATGGTATCAAACAGTGGTATTAACCGATGATCATGGCGAATATGTGCGATGTATTCAGGATTGCCCACATCCCCAGATGGTGTTCCCAATACTATTTTCCCCATATCGCGATGAACCCACGTTCCGGTGTTTGTGGCAAATGTGGCACGGCGGTCCGCATCGATAATGTCATAAAGGCTCATGATTCAATCCTGATGTTTTCGGGGGTGCATATGGCACCCGGCATGGTGGATAATTTCTGCCACAGCATGGTGTGCCACGCCCATTCAGATGCATTTTTAAATGGCGTAAAGCCATATATATATAAACGATCACGTGCCCGGGTCATGGCCACATACAACAAACGATAATATTCGGCAATTTTATCTTGGGCCGCGGCGTCGGCGGCAATGGTGACGTGTTCGCTGTATGATTTTTGGGGGGACCATAACCATGCCGTTGTTTTGGACAATGGGTTCGAACCATCATGGGGCAAATGAAAAATTTTCTCGGGTTTATCACGTGGGGTACGTACCGTATCGATCATAAAGACCACTGGTGCTTCTAACCCTTTGCTGCCATGGACGGTAACAATGCGAACGCCATCGGACGCATCCATATCACGCTTTATTTCAGAACCACCGGTAATAAACCATTTTAAAAAGTGACGCAATGTGCCGGGCTGTGTACGTTCATAGGCCAAACAGATGGTCATAAATTCTTCCAATGGATCCACAATCTGTTCCCCCAATGCGGCAATCATTTTCGCACGACGGTTCGACGTGTTCAACACGTGGGCAAAGAATGTATATGGTCCCATTGTTTTTGCACATTCAATTATTTCATTCAAATCCGAAAAAATATCCGGATGCAATTGTTTCAATGCATCAAAAGCAGAAATTTGTTGATCTTGTTTTAATTTACATAAATTAAAAATATCCTGTTCTGTCAATCGATAAAACGGACTTTTTAAAATACAACATAAACGATAATCATCGGACGAATTCAATGTCACCCGGACCAAGTTCATCAGATCACGTATCGCCGGAAATTGGGGTAAAACGATACGGTCACTGCCGGCAACATCAATATGGCGGGCCTTTAATGCACGAACCAATGGTCCGGCAAATGGGTTGCGTCGTTGAACTAAAACCATAATATCCGATGCGGAAAATTCCCCCGACATAATCAGTGATTGGATGTGGTCTGCAATCAAAGAAATGTATTCTTCGCGCGTTACACCATTATCGGAACCGTTTGCGGTTAATGAATGCAATTCAACCACCCCAGAGGCATTTGTGCGAAAACATTTGTGTGGGTTATTCATAAAACCGGTCCGGCGTTGAATATCTGGATCGTCAAAAAAATAATCCACTGTATTTAAAATTGGGGCCGTTGACCGAAAACTTTGGGCCAATGGAATTTCGCGGATTGTGCGTAAATTCTGTGAAATCTGGGTGGCGATTTCGTTGCGGCTTTGGGTAAATGCATTGGGGTCGGCCCCTTGGAATCCATAAATAGATTGCTTTGTATCGCCAACAACGAACAAAGAACGTGGCCGTGATGCGGTATCCCCTTCGGCAAAAAAGTCCCCAGCCAGCAACCGTAAAATATCCCATTGTTGGGGGGCGGTATCTTGGGCTTCGTCCACCAAAATATGACTTAGCGATACGTCCAATTGTGACAACACCCATCCCATGGTATCAGGTGCAGAAAACAAACGCCGTACATACAAAATCAGATCATCAAAATCCATCAAGTTTCGTTCATGTTTTATTTGACGATATGTTTGTGAAAATGCCGCCGCCAAATCAAACAGCGCCACACTATCTTCGTATGCACACTGGTTTAATTTATATTGATTCAATGCATAAACGCGATTTAATTCATCCCCCAGATATTCTTTTTTGGCAATGTGCGAAATGGGTGTGCCAGATGCCGTCAAATAGGCATATTTATATTCTTCAAAATCAATCGTTTTATCAATGTATTGTTTCGTTAAATTAATTAACTTTATTAAATATGCTGCCGGCTTTTTTGTACTATTTACCTCTGCACTGGTCAAAGAGAGGATTTCTTGCAGATTTTTTGGATCATCCGCCACAAAAGCATTAGGGTCATAATTTAAAAATTTTCCAATTTTATCAATAAAGTGTTTGCGATAATTGGCAATATCGTTTATATCAAAAAACTGTTTATACTGGGTTGTTAAAATCGCCATTAATTCATCCAGGCTATGTTCCGATATACGCCCCACGATATGGGCAAATGCATCGCGCACATGGACGTCCGACGTTCCTTTGACCAGCATTTGGAACGCATCCCGTAATAGGATACGTTGGGTTGATTCTGTAACCAATGCCCATGATGGAGAAATGCCAGCCTCTAATGGAAAACGACGCAAAATTTCTTCGCAGAAACCATGAATTGTTTTTATTTTTAACATATCAGGGTTATCAATATAGGCGAAAAAGATCTGGCGCGCATGGGACAAATCATCGGCATTTGCCGGTTGATTGATGGCCACCGATTGTAACAAATCAACCAGTTCTGTATCCGATGCCATTGCCCATTGCCCCAGGGCCGTCAAAATACGGTTACGCATTTCCCCGGCCCCCGCATTGGTATAGGTCAGGCATAAAATACCCGATGGGTGCGTGGGATCGGTACGAAATAAAATCCGCAACAGCCGTTGCACCAAAACACTGGTCTTGCCGGTTCCGGCATTGGCCTGGACCCATACGTTTTCCGCGGGATTGGCGGCCATGTCTTGGGACGGCGAAAGATTGCGTTTTTGTGTCATTTATGCCCTTGCTTTATGTTTGGAATTTTAGTATAAATTTTTATGGACTTCAAGGAAGATATAACCCAAGGGGGAAAGGCGCAATGTTTGCAGATCAGACGCTGGTTATCATCATTGGTATTTTGGGATTTTTGTTGGTCATGATGTTGGGGGTGACCGGATGGATTGCGCGTCGATCATACCGGGCCATGGAATCGTTAATGACAATATTGACACGACCAGAACGCGCCCGTGCGGCCGATGCGGCCCGTGTTTTGAATACAATTATGGCCGACGAAATGGCCAAAATTCAATCGAACTTTTTGGAAATTTCTGCCGCGTTGGGGAATCAGATTTCCGCGGCTGAAAAAATGCAACAAGATATGGTTGATCAAAATGAAAAGTTGGCCGAAATTGCCGATGATGCCACCAAAAAGGTGGCCATGATGTCCCAGCGATTGGATAACACCGTCACGGGTTTAATGGGGGTTGTGGGATCTGCATCATGGACAGACGTGGGAACGTGTTCTGAAAAATTCACATCTGATATCAATGAATTAATGTCGAAAATTGATACAACGTCACAAGAAATGGCGCAGCGTATTGGCCATATCCAAGAATGCATGGGGGGGTGGGTATCATCATCCAAAGAATTATCATCAGAACTAACCCAGGCATTTGAAAAAAATGATACCCAGATGAAATCTATGACATCGGAAAGCGATGCCATGCGTCAAAATTTAGACGCCTTGGCAAAATCAACTGCGGATGGTTTTGATCATGTACGCACGGCGGCGGCCGATTATGCCGGCATTATGGACAAGAATGATAAATTGTTGACATCACAATTAACCAAAATGGATATGTTCAGCAAGCAATCGAAAAAACAATTAGCGACCCAGGTTAACACACTTAGCAGTACGGCAAACGTTATCGGTGCCCAGGTGATGTTGGCCGAAACATCGGTTGAAAAACAAATTCAAAAATTAACCGATGCGGTCGAAGCATTAATGACATCTGCCACCACGACCGAGGCATCTATTCGGGGTATTTCGGGTGAATTGGCGACATTGACCAACCGGTTTAATGGTGAAATTCGTGAATTTGCCGGTGGGGTGGTTGGTGAATTAAAAACTGTATCGGGTGTGGCGAATACAACATTGGAAAACACCAAGACGGCGGCAACGGCATTTTCTGATTCTGTACGTGCGATGGCATCGGGTGTACGCGAAACATTAATGGAAATGAACACGGCGCATTCCCAGTTGTCGGGCCAGTCAGAGGCATTAATTAAAATGTCGGTCGACACAACGGCCCGGCTGCAACCGTTGTCTGAACTGATTGAACGGTATTATGCGGCATTGCCGGAATTGGCCCAAGGGTCATCCGAGATGGGTGAAAATTTGGAAAAAATAGTTGCGGGATTAACCGATAAAATCGCCCAAATGCGCGAAATCGTGGCGGATTCCATGACCAATATGTCGGATTCATCCGCCAAGATCGAAGATCTGGCCGGTCAATCACGTCAACAAATGATTGATTTAATGTCGGATTATTCCAAGGCGGTTGACACCATGCAAACATTGAACAAGCAAATGATGGTGGCACGGGCCACCGCCCCGATGGATGCCATTGGAACCGCCCCGGTTTCATTTGCCCCCGTCAGCAGTACGGATTTCATGACCCAGGCCGAAAAAATGATCCAGAAACTGCATGAACAATCTGTTGATTTAACACGGGCGACGGGCGCGGAAATCCCAGATATTGTTTTGAAAAAATATCATGCCGGTGACACAGAAATCTTTTCAAAGTGGTTGGCAAAAATGCTGGCGGCGGCCAATAAAAAACAGATACGTGATTTGTTGAAAAATGATAGTGTTTTTCGTTCCCAGGCAGCTCAGTTTACCCGGGCCTTTGCCAAGATATTAAGTGCCGCAACCCAGACGGATGCACCGGATGCCACACGGGCGACATTATTAAAGACTGACCTGGGCCAGATATATACAGCCCTGCGCGGGATTAATGTTTAGTCAAAAAAACTTGCATTCTTTTATACAGGGTATAGGACATATGAATATATAAAGGATATATATTATGGTTGATTCAGAAAAATTATATACGTCAAAAACCCTTCTTTCAGGCTTTACCTGTCGTGTGACCGGGCGTGAATGTACAGCGATACCGGAATATCTGGCCCGTTATAACGCGGCGGTTGAATACAACACCCAAAGAAAAAACAATTTTTTGTTTTTTACGAGGGATGATGCTGATTTGTGCAAAGATGCGGAATGCCCCATATATTGGGAATATCGGACGAACAGGAATTTATTAAAGCTTCTGTCGGCAAGTGCAAGGGACCATAAACAACATGGACAATAAAGATATTGAATTTTGCAAGTGTGATAATGATTTCAACTGTCATTATACATGTACTTTGACCGGGAAGTATTGCGAAAAAGTATCCCAGCATATGCAGGAATGGACAGATTCAATCGCATACATTGCCGATAATAAAATCAATAGCGTTATATGTACTGCGTCCAGTAATTTGTGCGCGGATGTCAAATGCGATTTATATAAACGCGTACGGGATTTGCACCGCCAGAATGTGAAATACTTAACCGATGGGGCGTTGGATTGGTGTCCCGTTTTTTATTATTAAGGAATCCCATACATATCGCCCCCCCCTTGTGGAACGGTGACTTTGAACGCAAAAAAAATCCCCCGACGGGGGATTTTTAATCTTCCAAGAAACTGCGTAATTTTCGCGCACGCGTGGGATGCTTTAACTTATTCAATGCCTTTTGTTCAATCTGGCGAATACGTTCGCGCGTCACACCAATGTATTCCCCAACTTCTTCAAGGGTGCTTGTTTTATTGGTCGACATCCCAAAACGTTGGCGCAGGACGGTTTCTTCTTTGGCGTCCAATTCCGACAGAATTTGCGTTACAATCTTACGCAGATTCTTTTGCGCGGCCGATGTAAATGGATTTTTTGCGGTTTCATCGGCGATGATTTCAATGCGACTGCTTTCTTCGTCGGTTCCGACGGGCGCTTCGAGTGAAATAGGCTTCATATTGACCTTCATCGCCTTGTGAATTTTATCCACCGGCAGATAGATAATCTTGGACAATTCTTCGGCGGTCGGTTGTCGGCCGTATTTATGCATGAATTGCCGGGATGCCCGTTGAATCTTATGAATATTATCAATCATATGAACCGGGATACGGATGGTTCGGGCCTGGTCCGCGATGCTACGGGAAATACCCTGTTGAATCCAATTCGTGGCATAGGTCGAAAATTTATTCCCCAGACGATAGTCAAATTTATCAACCGCCTTCATCAGACCGATGTTGCCATCCTGGACCAGATCAGAAAAATCCAGCCCCAGGCCACGATTGCTGTGCTTTTTGGCAAACTTGATCACCAGACGCAGGTTGGCTTCGATCATTTCACGTTTGGCGCGGGCGGATTCGGTTTGGCCGCGTCGTACCAATTCGACAACTTTTTTATATTCACCAGTTGGCTGGCCTGTTTCAGTGGCAATCGCCGTTATTTCTTCTTGTATTTTTTGAATGTCTTTTTCATGCTTTTTGGCAAAATTCACCAAGGCGGTGTTTTTGCTACGCATTAATTTCTTGACCCAGTTCCGGTTTAATTCATTCCCGGTATATTCGGCCAGAAAATCTTCGCGTTTTACCTTGGCCCCCAATGCCAGGCGCAGCAATTTTCCCTCTAGCCCCATTAACAATTGATCGCGTTTGGTCAATTGTTCCAAAATTTCGGCATTTCTATCGTCATTAAGGCGGATCTTGCTAACATGTTCAAACAATTCCAGACGTAATTTGGCGTACTTTTTTTCAAGCGCTTCGTCCGGCGTCGATGATGTTAACAATTTTTCCAGACGTTGGGCCTGTAACTTTTGCATGTTATTAAAGATACGTTTGATCTTATTAAACAGATCCATCACCATGGGCATCAAGGCTTCTTCCATCACCGGAATCGGAACACCCGACGTGCCACGTGGGGTATCTTCTTTTTTAATACCATCTTCGTCTTCGGCGTCTTCGTCATCATCTTCGTCGCCGGGTTGCGCGGTCGATTCTTCTAAATCGTCCAATTCATCGTCATCCAATTCGTCAACATGTTCAACGCCCTTGGATTTCATGGCATCGGTTAATGCCGCCAAAGATTTTTGTTCGGCCTCGGATGAATACATGACTTCGAGATTAACGATATAACGCAAACGAATATCTTCGTTTAACAATTGTTGATACCAATCAAGCATGGCCTGGATCGTCATGGGACTTTCGCATAAACCATACACCATCAGACGGGATGCCGCCTCGATCCGTTGGGCAATGGCCACTTCGCCAGCGGCGGTCAATAATTGAACCGTACCAATTTGTTTTAAATACGACTGAACAGAATCTTGGACCCCCAGAACCAGGTTGCCGGTCTGACTGCGTTCTAATTGTTTGGCATAATGATCATAATCATCGTCGTTGACATCAACCTGTTCGGCATCGGCATTTAATAAATTACGTGTTTTATCACGCGGTTCATCCCCATCGTCGTCATAATAACGGCCCATATCACGCGCAAAACTGTCTGATTCAAGAATTTCCAGGGCCAAATCCTGTTGGAAAAAGTCCAGGACTTCGGCCTTTTCATCATCAGGCACTTCGTCGGCATCGGTGGCGGCATCAAAATCCATCTGCGAGAGATACCCCACCTCTATCGACGAAGTGGCCAATTTTTGTAAATTTTCCGGTAATGAATCAATCAGCATCCGGGTTGCGTCATCCAGTTTCTTGGGCATCAATAGACCTTTGCGTTTTCGGGATTAATAAATATGTTTGCGTCTTGTGGGTTTATTTTTTAACCTTGGCCATGGCATCATGCAATGCCGATTCCGATACCAAACCCAACACAATCGGACTCTGGATTTGGATCAACGAATACGATTTGTGTGTTTTGTTACGAACCGATGCAACCGTTGGATTTGTACTCCGCATCAGGCGGGCAATCTGGCCATCGGACAATTCGGGATAATTTTTGATAATCCACAAAATCCCCCCCAACCGATTTTGTCGATGTAATTTTGGCGTGTAACCAACCCCTTTTTTATTTTGCGCCTTTTGGGCATTGATGATTGTTTCACGCAATGTTAAACGGACGGATGGGTCTGCCTCTGCGGCGGCAATATCTTCGCGGGTCAATTGCCCGTTTAATATCGGATTCAAACCCTGAATCTTGTATGTTTCAGCATCGGCGATGTTTTTCACCTCTAATTCATGCATGCCGCAGAAATCTGCGATTTGTTCAAATGTCAATGCGGTATTTTCAATCAGCCACAACGCGGTCGATTTCGGCATATACGGATAATTCATGGGTGCTCCTATTCTAATCTCGGGGCAATATACCCCAAAAGCGCCTGAAATTCAAGCGCTTTTTTTCAATATTTTTTTCCCCGGACCAATGACTGTTATGATTTTTTTGTAATTTTAAATCCGTCTGGCGTATCCATGACCGTCCATCCGGCTGTATCAATCTGGGTCCGAATGGCGTCGGCACGGCCCCAATCCCGTTCGGCCTTGGCCGCGGCACGCGCGTTGGCCATATCGATAATTTCGGCCGGGATATTAACATTTTCCCGCTCGTATATTTTTTTTGCCCGATCAATAAATTCCAGGCCCAACAGACGGTCAATAAATTCGATCAGTTTTATTTTGGTGGCCGCGTTCACATCTGGGGATTTTATCAGGTCTTGGATAATAACCAATGCCTCGGCCGTTTTTAGGTTATCGGACACCGCGGCCAAAATTCGGTCGTGCCATGCATCATATACCGTATTATCAACCTCACCCGGGGTATCGGCCATCAAATCGGCCACGCGCCGTACCAGATTTTTATACCCGTTGGCCGCCGCATCTAATGCATCCCATGAAAATACCAATTGCGATTGATAATGCCCCCGCAAAAGCATATAACGATAAGCCATCGGATCATATCCGCGTTCTTTTAACACCCCCAAGCTTAAAAATTCACCGGATGATTTGGCCATCTTTTCACCACTTTTGTCCATCAAGAATTCTGAATGAATCCAATAATTGACCCATGGTGCACCGGTAATGGGTTCGGATTGGGCGATTTCGTTGGCATGATGCACCCGCGACAAATCGATGCCGCCGGTATGAATATCAAAATGATCCCCAAGCAAGGCCATGGACATCGCACTGCATTCGGCATGCCAACCCGGGAAACCAACGCCCCATGGACTGTCCCATTCCATTTGTCTTTTTTTATCGGTGGGGGAAAATTTCCATAATGCAAAATCGGTCGGATTGCGTTTGGCATCATTAAATTGCACGCGTGCGCCCGCCCGGTTTCCCGATAAATTTCCCCCGGTTAATGCCCCATATCTGGGAAATTTTGACGTATCATAATAAATCCCATCCCCCGGGATTTCATAGGTATAACCCCGTTCTTCGAGTTGTTTAACCAAATCAATTTGTTGTTGAATATAATCGGTGGCGCGTGGCATATGGGTCGGCGGCAATAAATTCATATCTGCACAATCACGCAAGAATTCATCCGTATAAAATTTGGCAATATCCCACACAGATTTATGATCGCGCGCGGCGCCACGTTCCATTTTATCATCCCCAGAATCATCGTCATCGTTGGTTAGGTGCCCCACATCTGTGATGTTCATGACGTTCGTCACCGTCAATCCGTTTTCAAGAAACATCCGCTTTAACAAATCCGCCAAAACAAAGGTCCGCAAATTACCAATGTGTGCATAATGATAAACCGTTGGTCCGCACGAATAAAACCCAACATGTCCCGGCGTTATTGGTTTGAATTCTTCAATTTTTCTGGACATGGTATTAAATAATCTGATGGTCATGGGTGTTCCTTTGTTGAATCATGTAAAAAATAATCGGGATGTGATCAAATTGCAAACGAAATTGTTTGCGGCGAATATTATCGACAACAACAATATGAAATATGCCAAATCATGATAAAATTATAACCCATAATCCGGCCCAATGCAAGATCAAAGATTTCATTGATTTTGAATTTATTCATTTTATAATCTGGCCAAAGGATAAAATAATGTCACTGCAATCCAATGATGCCCATCCCCGTTATTGGGCGTATCGCAATCGGTCAACGGCGCTGTGTATTGTTCCACGGCGGGATTGGCATAAATATGGGCCAAATGAATTAACCGTCATTGTGGATTACAAGGTGCCCGTCCTGGGGACCCGGGGTGTGACGGCCATGTGCGAAAAATTTGTGTGTCACCGTCTGACATCCACCAATCCAGAATTGGCGTACCAATTTTATCGTCAAAAATTGGCCAGTTATAATGCCCGTCTGGATGCGCGCCACAAACGGTTCATTGAACAAAATCCAGAATATATAAACGCCCTGCGTCAACGCGCCGTACAAATGACGATTTAATAAACATGGGGGTATCCCGCAACCCCTATTCCCGCCCCAGGACATTTAATTGGTACAAGGCTTTGCTGACCGCGTCGTCCGCATTGGCCATGCGGCGCACACGATTGCGGATGGCTGGGCTGGCCTCCTTATACAATGACCGATGCATGCCATTGATTTTAAACGTGAACCATTTCTCTAAATCCGCATCCGATGTAAAAGTATTTCCGTTTAATATATCTGATTTTCGCGGGGGCTTATATAACTCTTTGTCCCTTACATTCTGCCAGCTGTTCATTCCTAATATTAAAATTTCATCAACAGCATCTTGATTTAATTCAGGTAATATATAATTTATATCCCTTTCCATCATGATGACTGTATCTTTGGACGGATAAAAACGACCACTTACTTCCTGCATTATTTTTTCCAATTCCTGGTACGCATGACTTGTTTTATTACGTTCGGGAATAAAATCAGATACCGTCATACGACGTTGCAACTCATTTGCGGCTTGACTAAACATATGGCGCAGACTTTTATCGAACAATGCCTCTGCGGTGCGTGCCGATAATTCATCCGAATTCGTATGTAAATCGTTAATTTGTGCTTTATTAAAAGCGTGCCTTAATTCATGATGTACGGTTTGTAGCCCTGTCGAAAAAATCAAAGCTATTGACACTTCGTTCCCATATTTATATTCATATATAGTAGGCTTTTCCTGCCATTGATGGATTACGATATGATCATACTGTGGATAATAACCGCCAGAGCTGCCGGAATTGGAATCATAACGAAAATGTACAGGTATACTATCGGAATGGTGCAGAGCAAGGTTAATCGTCTTGAATTGATTGACCTGATCCTTGTTTTTGATTATTGATACACCTATAATCGCCGCCAACAACAACGCATCTGTTATGGCAAATGCAATAGAAAGGCCCTTAAATAACTTTTCCCATTTCATAATGGATTATTATATCACAAAAAAAAGAAAAAAATTATTTTATGTCCAGATACAGAAAATGTTCGTCCCAATCGGAAAACCGGCGTGCCCCCATTCGCTGATAAAGTGTACATGCCCGTAGGTTCTTGCCCCAAACCGACCACCGAATTTCGGGGATTCCATTCGATCGTGCATAATCGCGTAATGCACGGAAAATCATCAGGCCTGCGCCGCGATATTCTGGCCGGACATAGGCACCGCCAACCCAATAGTAACGATATGGGGGAATGTCAAAGGCATATCCGCGGCAAAACATCACCCATCCAATGACCGTCCCGTCTATGACCGCGACCATCATTTTGGCAAAGGCATCGGGACCAAATAAGATGTCGCGCAATTCCCGCCGGCGCGATTCACGGTCAATTTCGTATTGGGGTGCCCCCAGATCCTAGAAATAATGTTCAAATTCGGCGACCAAATCCCCCAGGGAATTTAAATCAGATTCAACCGCAAAACGTATAGAAATATCAGACATAGAATCCATCCAGATATAAAAAATGGCGGAGCGTACAGGACTGGACTCCCCTTCCGCGCGCTACGCTTGCGGTGGGGATACCCCTCTCCACTCGCAACGATTTGGCGGCACTCTGTTTGCCAAATCTGCTCCGTATCGAACCTATGGACCGAAAAATTCCGGTAACAGATTAGCAATTCTAGTCTCCGTTTGTTTTCATCAATATTTTACAACACCCGACAACAAAAAGCAACAGTTTTCTGCGGGTTTGATAAAATATGCTTTTGTCGCGGCTTTTGGCCCATTGCGCTCCATTTCGCACACCACTGTACCAAAACTGTACCACGCCCACCCCCGGGCGGGGGGGCACCCCATCCATGGGTTTCACAGAACCCAATTCGAACTTTTTTTGAAATTTTGAATTGCGTTTTTTTGCTTCTCAATTGTATATATAAACCGTTTCAGTAAAGTTATGCATTTCATTTTGTTTTTGAGCCAATAAGTGAAGATGTATCTTTTATAATTCTTGATAGCGCGTCGTTATCTATTTTTGCATTAATTTTTTCTCCAGTTCCTGCAATATAAATCGTTTTAAGTTTTTTAATATTTTTATAATTTTCTATGTCGCTAACAATTTCTGCCAAGAAATTTTCGTATGAAATCAAAATAATTGATCGGGTTTCTCCTTGATTTAAAGTTATTGGATTTTTATATAAATCCGTATCATACGGTAGTATCAGCAGTCTAGTTTTGTCTTTACGTTTAAAGTCAAAATAAAAACTAGTACTTTGTAAAATTAACGGACGGCTACCTTTGTTTTTGATACATAGTGTAACGAGCTCATTTCCCATCAATCGTTCAGATTTAACAAGATATGATTTATCGCCCCCTATTAATTTCATAATGGAAACACTTGCTACAGCTTTTAGTCTATTTTGCCTTGTCGAAACAAATAAAGAAACTATTACAGCGCTGCAAGTGCCTATTGCAACTAGAAGCTGGATAATGAGTTCTATAAAATCTTTATACGATATAATGAAGTTATACATAATGCCCTTCTATATAATTAAACTGTATTATAGTTTGTTGCATATGGGTTTCAATGATAAAATTGCTTGCAATAGTTATTCAGATAATGTATAATCATTTCCGTATTTGGCGTAGCGAGCCATAGGCGAACGATAGCAAGTTTGCTAAAAATTCCCCTTAAAATCGTTATTCGGAGCGTTGCCAGAGTGGTAATGGAGCGGATTGCTAATCCGTCATGGGGTTAAACTCATGCATAGGTTCGAGTCCTATACGCTCCGCCAGATTTTAAAAAGCCCTTGTTTGGGCTTTTTTATATTGAATAAAGCAGTTCTGGAATAACGCCAGTCATCAGTATTGTCCCCCAACATTTAAGCCAACCAATAACAAAATATTGTGTGCCACTTTGAGCTAAACCAGATCTAGTAAAATATAGTTTAATGGCTTCGGGTTGAAGTCGACCACGAAAAAATATACATTTATTCGGATTGGCATCAAATTGTGTTGTCCCACTCCAACGCGTTAATTTTGTACCAGAGATTTCTTTTGCACCAAGATATATAAATAATCCAAAAAGTAATGTGGCAATTTTGTATGTATGTTGGCCAAAGAAAACAAAGCCCAGAGCAATAAATGTTATAATTGCCAAATTAGATGTGATGCGATCCAAATATTGGATTTTTGATCGTGCGGCATTATCTCTGGCAAGATAGAATCTTTTAAATAAAAGAAGCATAACAAACAGGACTGAGGACAAAAGACCAATTATAAATAAAGCTGTTTTCATTAGAAAATCCTTTTTTGAATATATACTTATTTTTATTTGCTTTTCAAGAAACGTCATTGTAAAATAATTTTGAATCCAATGGGAATTGGGTTCGGGGCTGTGGTAGCCCGTATATCCGGTACGTAGGTGTCGTAATCCAAAGATTCACACTTATTGTATCGTCAAAATATCCCCCGACTTCGTGCCGGGGAGCTGTCAGTTATAAAATACGGCTTATCCGGAAGGCTGGCGGAATCAATGATATACTGATTACCAACTCCCCGACCGTCAAATTCTCGTTGACGGTCTTACTTTTTGCAAAGGTGAATTTAAAAAAAATGGACATATTGGCGATTGTAATAGTTATAGTTGCATATTTTTTAGAGTCGGCTTTTTGGATGGGGATTTTATGCTTTGTTCTAATTCTTGCTCTTGGATATGTTTTAGAAAACCGAAAGTGCGGCGACGAGTACGATGAGTGTAATTTGTCAAAAAAATGGCAACGGAACATACTGTGTGTCATATTAATAATCGGCGTGTGTATCTCGAGTTTTATTGCCTCTCATAACGCAAAAAAGAATCGTATTGCGGAAATTAAAGAAGTCTGTTCCATGGTTAAATATTAAAATAATGAAAGAAAAACTAAAAACACATGGTTCAGAAGAAACTATAGAATGATGAGGTGACGGACATGAAATGGATACAGAATATTTTTACAAAATATAACTATATGCCACCTGAATGGGAATTCGCATCGGGTGTTAAGACAACCGCAATAAACACGTATATTTTAACCATTTTATTGATTATAACCGCTGGCTGGGGAATAGGATTTGGTATTTTTTGTTGCATGTTGCTTATTGATTATATCGGTATATTAATTAATCGATACAGGTACGCAAAAATTGAAAATGAGTTTAAAAATTACATTATGTCAGGGTTAACACCTTGTTTGGTGTACGCAAAAAGTGACCCACTAGGTATAATGTATACACTTGTTGTTGATGATAAATTATCGACTGTTTTTGCTGACTTGGATGCAGAGCCAGCCTTTTGGCCCATTGTTATATTCCTGTCAGAACAGGTAAAAACAGATTTAAAGAAAAAGCATTGGGATACGCCAACAAAAGTTAATAAATTCTATAAAGATAAAATTGTTCGGCTGCCGTCTTGTAAGCCAACAGATAAAAATCTTGCTGTAATAAAGGCTGTTTTAAAATATCCGTCTTGATCGCGGTTAATGAATATTGACCGATTAAATCCCGCCATATCCCCAGTTGGACACGAATGTCCCGGCTCTTGTTTTGTTTCTTGGGCAATTCTTCGTTCAGATACCGGTCGATTAATTCGCCGACGGTACGGCGTTTGGATTCCATTTGCGGCAAATACTTACCGTCACGCAGGGCGATTTCCGTACGCATGGCCCATTCGGCGGCCTTGGTCTTGGATTTAAACGTTGCAGACTGGGGCGGGAATCCGGTAATACGCACCAGGGCGCGGTATGATACCGTGCCATCCTTACCCATTCTTTTCTGGTACGTAGCCATTGCTAACACCCCGTCTGTTTTTGGATCATCAGATAAATAATCTGTGTCCAAGGTCGATTTGTCGGTTGAATTTCTGCACTTTTGGGTGCGTTCAATTCGGTGTTGGTACAGTTTTTGTGCATCAACATAATATAATACCAATATCGACCATAGAATTTGGGGTGTTTAGTGGTATTTTTTTGTAAATTATGATGATTTTTGTACCATGGGTGTACCACGGCGTGCGCACACAATTGATAAAATATTGATTTTATGAGGTTTTTAAAAAGAAAAAAGCAGATTAGCAATCTGCTGCATTACCACTCTGCCAACGCTCCGTCGTGGGATTATTATATAGAATGCGATTGTTAATTGCAAGTGGGATTTTATATTTCATTGACATCATCTGATTTTTATTTACTATATCCCGGCCATGAACAGATTTTATAAGGTTATTTTTATTGGGGATATGCATTCAGATTCACTGTTTGCATCAACGTTTGGCATCCATGGGCTAACCGATCTGAAACCTGGTCGGAAATTTATGGCCACCCATAAATATATATCCGTTGACATTGAAAAATATGCCATACCATCGCCGGTACCATTAATTCATTTTTGTGATAACGCGGTGGATACTTTGTTGTGGCGCCAAATCTTTGGTCATGTTCGATATGTATTTGAAATTCAACCCATTGGTCCCATCACATATGATATATGTAAAGACCACAATCGTTTACAACAATGTGGGGCGCCGGGGATCGAATTAAAGCAACTCGTCACCGAAAATGGCTTGATCAATCTGGCCAAAGCGGAAATAGCCGTCAACCCCGATAGGATCATTAATCAATATAAAAACCCGTTGATCCGACAATGGTTGTGGCGGTTGTATCATGGGGCACGAAAATAACCCAAACCAATATAAATTAATAATTGTAATGCAATAACAGATACTGGATATTGCCCCCGGCCGAATTTGATCGTGCCATCGGCGCGGCAATATGCCGTTACCCCAATATAAACTTTTTGCGTTATATTTGTATGTTTCGGGAATGCATACGCATTAAAAAAACCGCCCAAATGGGCGGCTTTTATTGTTCGGTTTTGTGTTCCGGACCATATATTTCAACGTCACGGGTCATGGCGATAAATTTATCACCACGGTGCGCCGGCAATTCATTACGGGGCGTTTTTTCAACGTCCGCGATGGCGTCGGCCACGGCCGATGCCAACAATTCCATGGTTGTTTGCCAATCGGTATGTGCACCACCGGCGGGTTCACTAATGATTTGATCAACCACATTCAAATCGGCCATATCCCGTGCGGTCAATTTCATGGCCGCGGCGGCATCTGCCTTGTACTTGTTATCACGCCAACGAATACTGGCACATGATTCTGGGGCAATGACCGAATAAATCGCGTTTTCAAGCATCAAAACCCGGTCCCCGGTTCCAATGGCGATGGCACCGCCGGATCCACCCTGGCCCACATTGACAGCGATATAGGGAGTCTTGATATCCAACCCCGTCGCAATGGATGCCGCAACGGCCTGGGACTGGCCACGTTCTTCGCCTTCGCGGCCGGCAAATGCCCCCGCCGTGTCAAACAATGAAATCAACGGTAATCCAAACTTCTCCGCCAGGCGCATCATGCGTTGGGCCTTGCGATAGCCATCCGGATTGGCCATGCCAAAACGATGTTTTTGACGTGTTTCGATGGTTCGTCCCTGTTCTTGGCCAATGATGACAGCCGGGATACCACGCCAATATCCGATTCCACTGCCCATGGCGGGATCTTCGGCATATAATCTGTCGCCGGCCAGGTATGTCCATTCGTCGACAATCCCATTGATGTAATCCAAGAAATGCGGCCGGTTTTCATGACGTGCCAACAATACCTTGTCATAGGCATCATTTTCGCCCATACCACGAATTTTCTTTGATGCGTCAAATTCCGGTGTCACCGCAGAAATAGGCTTTGCGGCGCGCGGCTGTTTGGTTAATACATGCAAGATTTTTTCCAACGCCCCTTTTAATTCATTGCGTTCCACAACCATATCAACCATACCATGTTCATAAAGGTATTCCGCCGTCTGGAAATTCGATGGTAATTTTTCACGGATATTCTGTTCAATCACGCGACGACCGGCAAATCCAATACGGGCACCACGTTCTGCGATATGAATATCACCCAACATGGCAAATGATGCCGTTACCCCACCAAACGTCGGATCGGTCAGAATCACGATATACGGGATGCCATTGGCATGCAATTTATTAACCGCAACCGTTGTACGTGCCATCTGCATCAGTGCCAGGATATTTTCCTGCATCCGCGCGCCACCACTGGACGTCACCATGATAAAGGGTCGTTTTTCTTCGATGGCGTGTTCCATACTGGCCACGATGGCATCGCCCACCGCACGCCCCATCGAACCCATCATAAATTCCCCGTTCAACACACAAACCGTTGATGGTACGCCACCAATTGTTCCATCGGCGGTGGTAATGGCATCGTTGGTGCCGGTGTCATTTCGGGCATCGATCAATATTTCTTTGTATGATGCGCGATCCACAAAGTTTAATGGATCATCGGTAACCGTGGGCAATGTGATGCGTTCCCAGGCGCGGTCATCAAATAATAAATCAAATCGCTGTTTCGGGGTCATGATAAATGCCCGATTGCAATTGGGACAGATGTACAAATTATCTTTGTAATCACGGTAATAAACCAATTTCCCGCACGATTCACATTTTAACCACATTAACCGCCGCACGCGGTCATAACGTTCACGATTTTTATTTTTAATACCAGATTTTTTACCAAACAACATTTTTTACCCATTCATTTTCTTGGTTAATTCACGACTGGGCTTGAACAAAATTGTTCGCCCCGCCGCCAGTTGCATCGGTTGCCCGGTGCACGGATTATATCCGATTTTCGGGGCGCGATCACGCGGTTGAAACGTTCCAAACCCGCGAATTTCAATACGATTACCATTTGCCACCGATTGAATCAGATAATCGGCAACGGTATCCACCATGGCGGCCGCATCATTCATACGCATGTGTTTAAATTGTACCTGAATCGATCGAACAACATCTGAACGTTTCATACCTTTCCCCTTGTTTGTTTGAAGTATATTTTATATGCATTGCATATTTTTTCAAGAACAAAGTTTTATGATCTCTATCCTGTATCAAATATGGTGGGGGCAATGATAAAATAACGGGGTGTAAAACGTCAACGGAGGAATAAAATGGATGATATTTTTAATATCTGTGGTGTGGAGGCGACGACAATGCCACTGATTGGGGACACGGCACCGGAATTTACCGGCGAAACAACAAATGGAACCATCAATTTCCCGGCGGATTTTCGTGGTCAATGGGTTGTTCTGTTTTCACACCCGTCGGATTTCACGCCGGTGTGCACATCAGAATTTATGGCATTCCAGGCATTGAAATCCGAATTGGACGAATTGAACACCGTCCTGGTTGGATTATCGGTGGGCACCATCCCATCGCATTTGGCGTGGATTCAATCAATCCAGGATCAGGTTGAATTTCGCGGGCGGAAAAACATGGAAATTACATTTCCGGTGATTGCCGATCCCACGATGAAGATCGCCAAAAAATACGGCATGGTTCATCCCAACGCCATGGCCAATGCCGCGGTGCGTGCGGTCTTTATCATTGATCCAGAATCCAAGATCCGTGCGATTATATATTATCCGCCATCACTGGGACGAAATATGGCCGAAATCAAACGTGCATTGATCGGTCTGCAGATGACGGACGCATTTGGATATTCGGCACCGGCCGATTGGATGCCGGGTGATGATGTTTTGGTGGCGTCACCCAATACAACGACCGGCATGCGTCAACGCATTTCCAATACAGATCCAGGATGGAATGTTTTGGCATGGTTTATGACATTTACATCATTACCGGCCGATACAATTATGAACAAAATTCGCCGTAAAAAATCGGCGCCGCATGTGGACAAGAAAACCAAAAAGAAATAATCGTTCCCGCCGTTTGGCGGGATTATTTTAATCCAATCGATATATGGTGTCACCCACGCGAATGTAATTTGCGCGGGGCTATATCATCATTCAGAATTCAGATATCAGAAATTCATTTGACTTATTATAGGGTTTTATGCATGCTAGCCCCATGACACAATTACCGGAAACAAACCTGCTCTTAAAATGGTTCGACAAATACGGCCGCCGCCTGCCCTGGCGTCATATCGGTGGGGCACATCCAAATCCATATCATGTCTTGGTGTCTGAATTTATGTTACAACAAACAACCGTGGCAACGGTTGGACCCTATTTTGCCCGATTTATGGATGCATTTCCAACAATAAATGCCCTGGGCGATGCGACGGATGAACGTGTTTATTCCCTGTGGGCGGGATTGGGGTATTATTCCCGTGCCCGGTCGTTGCATAAAACCGCAAAAATTATTGTGGGTGAATATGGCGGCATGTTGCCTGATGACCGCGATAAATTACTAAAACTACCCGGTATTGGCCCCTATACCGCGGCCAGTATTTTATCATTGGCGTTCAATCGCTATGCACCTGTGGTCGACGGGAATGTGGTGCGTGTCATATGTCGTCTGAACGGGTGGGATATGCCGACATCGACCATTATGGATCGCATCCGCGATGCCGCCCGCGATATGACCGATCCCACGCGCCCGGCCGATTATGCGTCCGCCATTATGGATTTCGGTGCCATGGTGTGCACACCAAAAAATCCGGCATGTGACACGTGCCCATTGCGCGATTATTGTGTGGCACATCAAAATGGCACGGTTGACCGCATTCCCGTTATTTTGAAATTAAAAAAGAAAGAAAAAATCGGCCGGGCGTACGTTATCAAAAACCGCGGCGGCCAAATCTTTATCCGCCGGCGGACGGGGCGCGGATTGTTGGCCGGATTGTATGAAGTTCCATGGACCGACGATGGTGCGCCGGTCATTGACGCGCCGGGAACAGACACGGGAATTATCGTTACGCACACATTTACACACATTCAATTGACATTGGAATTGCACATCATCGAATGCGATGCACCGGGTATTGATGGCATGTTTGTGTCGCCCGACGACCTGGGGGCGTATCCCACATCAACATTAATGAAAAAGGCATTTGCCGCCCTTTGCCGCGCCGGAATGATATAAAAAGAAAATAGACGAGAATAAAAATGAAGAAACTTGGACAACTTGGTAAAAACTTTTGGCCGTTGGTTGCATTAAAATCGCTAAACTGGATTCCGGATTCGTTCCTGAGTATGTTTATGACATCATACATTATGCGCGCCTATGCCAATCCCATTATTCTGGTGACCATCTATAATATCTTTTTTTCCATATTTGTTTTTGTGTCATTCTATTTCGCGTGTCGTTTTTTCAAATCCGCATCCATCGCCTGGATTTATCGGTGGGGATTAATTATTTGCATAGGATTACTGGCGGTGATTGGTGTAACGGGAACAGATGCCTTGAACTTTGTTTGGATTATGGGTACCGTCTATGGATTGGCAATCGGGTTGATAGCGTTGGGACTTAACTATATGCAGACATCCCTGATAAAGAACCAAATAAAGTTCAGCAGTTACCGCACTATTTTTGGATCACTGGTCAAGGTATGCTTTCCGGCACTGTGCGGATTCTTGCTGGGCCAATATTCGTATCCCCAGATGGCGTTTGTCATTTTGATTGTATGCCTGGGGATAATGCTGATATCCACATGGATTCAGGAACCACCCACCCCGATCCAGTGTCCGGTGTTTAATATGCGTAAATTTTGGGACACCGCCCGGCGTTCAAAGCATCGCGGGGCAATCAATCTGGTCCTGTTGGGGGAATTTTTATACGGATCTAACCTGGTGCTGACTGTGGTTCAAACCATGTTGATTATTTATTTGTTCAAAACAGACCTGAGCCTGGGGTTGATTAATTCTGGGCTGACGCTGGGGCTGATTGTGTTTCGGTTTTTCTTTGGTCGTTTTGGCTCTCAGAAATATTTCAAACCGATTTTCATGACGGTATTGCTGCTGTTGTTCGGGTGCATGGGGACGCTCGCGTGGGTAACAGAATTTAATTTTCTGGTATTCTGCCTCTGCTTTTCCTTGGCCAATGATCTGTTGAAATTGGTGTATGAACCTGTGACCTATACCTTGTTTCGTGTTATTCCATCATACGAGAAAGAATTTCTGGCCCTGCGCGAATTTTGGATTGATGCGGGCCGGATCGTGTTGCTCGGGGGACTGATCTTTGTGGCTATGGTTCCGAATATCCCGGTTGGATTGACTTGGTACGGGCTATTCTTGGTGTTTGTTTTTATGATGGCGACAATCGTCGCCATGTTGGTCAACCGGCGTGTTCGCGTCTCTTAAAACACCAACGGCAAGTCCCGAATGTCCATCGGCATGCCGTCGCGGTCCGGGTCCCATTGAAACTGTTCCATCATAACCTTATGATCCTTGGTGAACTTGACCCCTTCGGCCTTCAGGGATTTGAGTTGCTGTTCATAAAATCCGGCCCCGCACAGGGATCCATCCTTGAACACCACACGATGCCACGGCAGATGCCATGACGCCTTGTTATTCGATGCATATCCCACAAATCGGGCCATCCGTGGCCGCCCAATCATACGGGCAATTTGCCCAAACGTCGCCACGCGCCCTGATGGGATGCGCGCCACAATATCGTAAACCTGTTCGTTAAACGTTTTCATTTTTTACCACCGATATAATGAATATATAAATTATAAAATTAAAATGCCATACCCCGGGCATTTTATAATAATGGCGGAGACGGAGGGATTTCGCTCAGCACTATTTCATGGTGCCTGCGCGGCAGTCCTAACGGCTTGACTATGCTTCGCTTGTCTCGCCTACTCCTCGTGAACCCCGGGGTTCTGCATCCCCCACCACATTATTATAAAATATACCGCTGGCACATTTTATAATAATGGCGGAGACGGAGGGATTTGAACCCCCGATACGGTTGCCCGTATACACGATTTCGAGTCGCGCGCATTCAACCACTCTGCCACGTCTCCACGGATGGGCATTATACAGGTTTTGTTTCTTTTTGCAAGGGGTTTGTATTTTAATTGATTTTGATGCCAAATTATGCTATAATATCATTAAAATTCATGACGGCCCATCGGGCCGTCTTTTTTCATGACCACCCCACCCGGGGTGTTTTTTTATCAAAGGAATACAACCATGTCCAAATTACCTGAATTTTTATTGAAATTAATGCATTCTGACGCCTATATGAATCAATTACATCCAAATTATCAAGATGTAAATCAGCGTGTCAGCCGGTATATGCAAATGCTATTTCCGGGCAAAATGACATATGATTCTGCCGGACGATTATCCGAACCAGAATACGATATGACACTAGAACAATTTAATCAGGCCCAACAACAAATTGATGCGGATTTCGAAGATGAAAAGCAAGAGAAAGAACAAGAAGTTTGGGATGAATATGAAGAAACTTTTGAAATAATGGGTTATGAATTTGATATAGAAAATTTCATCTTTCCCGGCGAACAAATCTCCAAACGCGTTCTGTATCCCGACGGCATGATTATAACAAAATATCTGGAAACACAAATTGTAGACGTTCCCGAATTTAAAAAACTGATGCGCGTGTGGATATGGCATGCCGAAAATGGACCAAATATGTGTGATGAATGTGGTGTACGTGATGGCGCAGTCTTTTTTGATGTCGCAGACATTCCATCGATACCGGTTCATCCCAACTGTCGATGCCGCATCACCGAAGATATTATCAACCAAGACGGAAAAATTATTCAGAGTAAAAAGTATGAACCCAAAGGGAAATCAATGAACGATATAAATTTTGATAAAGCATATGCGAATTTAAAGGAACGCGAAGGCGGTTATACCGATGGAAAAAATCAGGTTAATGACGAACCAACTAATATGGGGATTAAACAAAGCACATTAAATAAATATGCACAAAAACACCCCGAAAAAAACTTCCCAGTTGATGTGAAAGACTTGAAACCAGAACAAGCCCGGGAAATATACAAGGAGAATTACTGGGACAACACAAAAATACCACAAATTGAAAATGAACGGATCCGCAATGCGGTTTTTGATATGAATGTAATGGGTGGTGTTGCCGCCGCTAATGTTCTTCAAAATACATTAAATTCATACTTAGGTGCAGGAATAAACGTGGATAGCGTTATTGGCAGCATAACAATCAATACGATCAATTCTATTTCTAAAAATCAAGTAAATGAATTTATGACTGCGCTAAAACAAAACAGAATAGAATCTTTACAGAAAATGCCAAACTGGCCAACGGCAAAAGGAGGCTGGACCAAGCGAACAAATGCGTATTAAAAATAGCCCATACCGGTTTTCTGGTATGGGCATTTTTAATTATCAATAAATTCTGGAACACCTATTATTTCGCCGCATTTGACCAAAATTCCGACATTTCGACCATCTATATAGGCATACGCCAGGTCGATAGGATCATCATTTATATATATTTCATAATAAAATTGTGCATCTTTTGAGCCTTGGATTTTTTTATACCCCAATTTTTCAATGGATTTTTCTGTGGGTATAGAATCATCACACAAAGGGCAATAATCAATATAAACATCTGTATTTTTAAACAAATCATATGCGCGTAAAAAAGTTTCATAATCCAAATAGCCACATTGGTCCGCATGAGCAGGATTAAGATTTAACAATATTACAAATATAGAGAAAAACTTTTTTATCATCTTACCATTCCATATCTACATATGATGCCAGGCATAGGGATTAAACGGGGATTGCGTTAATAATTCCCAAGAACTCTTTGCCGCATCAAATTGTGCATAAGCCCTATCCAAGGAAATAATTGTGCTGCAATAGGAATAGCATGCATCAGGTCGTGAAATAAAACCGACCATATCCCCTAAATTGATAAAATTTTCATTCATCGCATTGGCCTTTTGCGTGTAATCCCGATCAATAATTTTATAGATTATTCATGAAATAAATTATACGAAATTCCCATAAATCAATCAATAAAAAAATTCCCATCCCATATATCTAGGCAATGTATAAATAATATCTTAATATAAATTGTCCGGCAAAACGGTGAAGCAATATATTATTTCTATTAACAAAAAAAGCATGTATTCAGGCTGATTCAAATTTAATTTATGATTATCAAAAATACTTAATAAATCACGGGGTGTAAATTCTATACCTATGACATGTTATATGTACCGTTATGAAACATATATAAATTTCCCCCTCCACTGCCATCATAATCCATGGGTCCATTTAATAGAATTAAGATTAATCTTTGGACATATGAACATTTTATGCTAGGGTTGTGATGTAATTCAATGGGGGAAATAATGCGATATAAACCTAGATTTATTATTTGTTTTGGATTTTGCTTTGTTTTCCCCAACCTATGTATGGCAAAAGATAACTTGTTTTTACAAGAAAACAAATGGGAATCATGTAACTATTATGATGACAGCCGCAAAGAAATCGTTGATGAAGGCTGCGAACAGGGAAAAATAAAGATTTCCAGTTGTGATGATAACTTGTGCTTTTTTCAAATAACAATGGAACACGGGAAACCGTTTCATTCGGCATGTACCATGTGGGGTAAATTGCATATTGATAATGATAAACATGCATTCGGTCTTGCCATCGCAGAATATCGGCGGCGCGGTATGGACCGTCGCGAATTTGAAGATTGTGAATTAAATTTTGACATTACCGACAATCTTATGAACATATCGATCAAATCCGGATGTGACAAATGGTGCCGCCCCGATGAATTTGAATTTAACAACACGTATCATATTGATAATACAGGTGGCGCCATTACAATGTAGCCAGATATAATTGGTGATTAATATAGATCATCGTTGTAAATTAACTTGCCATGCTCGGACAAAATTACTTTTTTATTCGGGCCAATAACCTTTAATTCGGTATGAAAAATATCACCATTAACACCCATTTCCAAGATATTTTCAATAATATATTTATACTTTCCATTGTTAAAAACATATTCATTCATAGGATCTATCATTCCACCTATTGAATTATTGACGCCGTTATAAAGCACCAAATCTGGTGTATCTGTTGTTTGTTTCCCGGATGACCATGATATGTATCTGTATTTTCCATCAACGACATCAATGCGAACTAAAAATTTTTTCGTCTGAATAATTTGCACAACACGGGAAAAATTATGCAATTCATCTGGCATTGCAAATCCATCAAATGCATTGGCTTGTTTATCTGATTCTGATTTCGAAAGGATCAGATTAATAAGATTTCCAGATAAATCCATATCAACAAAACTGGCGATCATTGCCCGCTTTAACATCAATGTATCTTCTATGGATTTATACCATCCGATTTTACCGTACGTGGGATCATAAAAATCACTGGTTGGATTAACGGATAAAATTAATTCTTTTTGTTCGGAATCAAATATATCACCGTACCGCGCGATAAATTCAGACGGATTGTTAACGGGTTTTAATGGATATGCTCGGCGCAATGGATACTTGATATATTTAGCCAGCGTTTCCGCGTCATCGTGACGAATTAAATCTTGAAATTGTTGAATATGTTCTATGTATGTTTTATCGGATACTTTGGCCCAACAATACGGTACATAAGTGAATAACATCAGAAATAAAATAATTGATTTCATAGAATGAATTATACGATTATAATCTTGGATCAATCAATAAAAAAATATCACGGACCATGACCTTTGTCACAATCAAATAAATGGTACCACACATACATCATAATGCGGCAACACATTGTGAATTAAACACGGAAAACTGATTCCCATTTATACACAAAATTATCCCCATTGGGGATTTTAAGATTTCTTTGGTGTGTTTTTATTTTTGGCCGACCGCGGTTTGCATTTATTAGCGTTTTTGTCGGCAATGGATAACGCGATCGCGATGGCCTGTTTGTGTGGACGGCCCGCGCGGGTTTCGGTGCGAATGTTTTCGGAAATGGCACGACGGGAACATCCCTTTATCAATGGCACGATTCAATCCTTTGGTTCGCCCTATTCTATCACAACATATGAACCCAAACCATAGGGATAAATTTCTAGATATTTAGGCATAAACAAAAGGAAATCCAGTGATGCGGGGCACATCATCAAAAATCAATGTCACATCGTCAATATTTAGGTCGGCCAAATATCCCCACAAAGAGTTATATTTATCCAATTAAAATTAAACGTCAAAGTTATAGCCCTTGACAGATTTGACAATGGCGTTCACCAATTTATTTTGGTGTGCATCGGATGATAATAATTTTTCTTCGGCGGCATTGGATAAATGCCCCAATTCCAATAATGCCCCCGGCACCGTCGACCGCAGAACTGCAAACGGCGCATGACGCACGCCGGGACCCGGTTGTTGGGTAATACTGGCACTACGGAAAGACTTGCTGCACCCGGTGGCGTATTCTTCACTCATTTCGGCAACCGCATGTTGTTGCAAGGACGACAACGCAATTCGAATATCTTTGGAAAATTGTTCAAATCCATCAACATCAATTTTATCGGCGGCATTTTCTGCCTCGGCCAGTTTGCGCGCCTCTTCATCCGACGCTTTTTCCGAAAGCGTGTAAATCGAAAATCCCTTAACTGAACGACTTGGGTTTGCATTCGCATGCAGGGATAAAAACAAATCCGCCTTGCGCCGTTCGGCAATGGCCGCGCGTTCACCCAATTTTAAATACACATCCGTACTGCGCGTTAAATATGTTTTAAATCCGGCCGCATCCAGCTTATTTTTCAATTTCTTGGCCACCGCCAAAACAACCGTCTTTTCACGTGTCCCCGCCTTGCCGATGCAACCCGGATCTTTGCCCCCATGACCGGCATCAATCACAATAATGCGTTTTTGTGACGTAACCTTGGCCGGGGTGGTATCGGCGGCAATGCTGATGGGGGTGCCGGCGGCAAAATCCAATACCAAACGGTAATCATTGTCCCCGTTGGGTTCCAATACCATAATTTGATTTTTGGGGATTTGCCCAATGTTTTTGGTCAAATTTGCGGTAATTTGTAATCGATCGCCCATTTGCACCTGACTTACCGATTTTACCAATGATCCATCGGCCAATTTGGCCCGTATGGATTGATTGGCCGGTGTGTTGGCCAAACTAACGACCAATTGATTTTGCGGGTATGATAATGTATATGACGGACGCGCCACCGTTTCAATAACCAAACGACTTTTATTCCCAGGTTGTACACCCGTACGCATCGATTTTAGTGCATTACGTGCCGCGAACGCCACCCGGGGCAGATTCCCCATCAGCAACACCCCAATTCCGGTGATTTTCAAAAGACTGCGTCTGGATATTTGCATGGTAAAAGTATATCAAAAAAACATTCTTGGTGCAAGGAAACAATACGGGGCATATATGTGCCCCGTTATTCATTATCCGTAATATGATCGCACCTTTTGCCGCATTTTTGACGTTGGCAAAAATATCGCCACGATGCGCGCCAATGGGTACATAATACGACGTGTAAACCATGTGTTGGGCATCTTGCGATCGGTTTTGCCACGCAACCATGCAATGCCACCATACTTTGGACTATTCTTATGCCGAGAAATGATTTTTACCATGGGCATGCCAATGGATGGAATTTGTTTCAATTTTCCTTCGGGGAAACCATACGCCCGCCCACAGAGTAAATATTTCTTTCCCATCATATAGGCATTCAAATGACTCTCGTCATCAACACAGGCAACAATATTATGATCTAAATCTGTTTGAACATTCGTTGCCAACGTCCGACACATTTTCAAATAGGCATCGGCCGTCCCCCCATTAAATGCCCCACACACATAATGCCGCCCCATCCCAAAGGGAATATAGGCGGTTGATTCCGGCCGCCGTTCATACGGATAGGAATCAATTTCCCCATCACGTGTATCACCCCAGCGCCCAGGATGCGATCCGGCAACCAACCCATCATGCCATTCACGTGGTGTAATTTCCGCCAAATCAACAGGTGCAATAAATTGCATATTGGCATTAAAGAAATAAATATAATCAAATTTTTTCAATTCTTTTTCGCGTTCTAAAAACATATGAAAACGCAATAACGTATCATACGGCCATCCGCGACGCTGGGCCGGAATAACCGTTACGTTGGGATTATCACAATAATCAAATTGGTCATTGTCGGTCCAGACAAAATAATGTTTTTCACATGGTCCCAAATACCGTTCGCATGATTCATAAAAATCGCGCCAGAAAATGATATAACGCCCCAGGGCAATGTATAAAATGGCAACTTTTGGCATTGTTTATATCCTTGATTCTACATTGGGAATTATACCCATTCGCGCGATTTTTTACAAGGGGAAAATTGGGAACAACGAACAGGTTCACCGCCCCCGTTGGAATCTTTGAAAAAAGACCACCCCGACCCCGGGCCCCGCGAAAATTGTTAAATTTCCATAGGTGGGTTCTGGCGGGGGAACTTTTCTTTGTTCTTTGCGTGGGTGGATTCCAGGATGGGGAACTTATATCCAGGTTGGTTCGGCCCAGGTTCACCGCCCCCAGAGGGGTGCCACGAAGTGGCGGGGTGGTCTTTTGTCCGAACTCTGAACACTAAAAAAATCCCGCCGGGGGCGGGATATTTTACTTGCTAATACAATTGGCAAACGATTGCGCCACCAGGGATGTTTCTTTGTCCGTCATTTGGGCAACCGGAACAATATAACACCGGGCACTGTCGCGAACAATAAATACTTTGGTCCCTAATTTATATGCATTTTGCATGGCATCAATCTGGGCCGATGTTAAAAATGCGTTCTGGGTGGTGGACACATTTGACAGGGCCGCCGACACCAATTGCTTTGCACTGGCATAATTATAGAGTTCCGACATGCTGGTGACATCTTGCCACACAGACCAATTTTCATACGGGTTTTCCACCGTTCTGGGTTCGGTTCCCGGGAACGCTGTTCCAATGACCAATGCGGCCGCCGTCTGTAACGTTGTGGGCGTTGACCCATTCGATGATGCGTAATTGGCCGTGTTTATTTGCATATCATCACCACAGGCCAAATTCATACGATTGGTATAGCTGGCCAAAACAGCATCGACCGATGATTGCCAACCACTGCCTTTTTCATTCAGGTTAAGGTTTACGATCTGTTCCGCCCAGCCCCAAACATTCGCCCCAATATTCCCGGCATTGGAAAAACGGCTGACCATTTCTGCACTGCCCCCTGGGACACCGGCGCCACACGCATCGGTTAATTGGGTACGCAACATGCTGGACGTTTCATTACCATATGCCAACGCCACCGAATGGCATGCCATGGCCGCCTCCAGCTCTTGACGGCGTGCCAAACACAGATCAGAATGCGACTTGCTTAGTTGGGTGGCCATGTTTGCCATTGACAGATACGACATCAATTCTTGTTGAACATACGGGGGGCATAAACGGGCCGCCGTATTCATTCCCCCGGTATTATTCTTGGTGTTTACGCCATATTGCGGTAACAACACACTGTTATCTTTCTGCAAACAGAGTAAAGCATAGTTATACAATTCACTTTCCGTGGCATAGGTGCATCGACCCGATCGTTGCCCCGGAACAACCGTCACATCACCACAATAATCAGATAAACATTTGTAAATTTTTTCCCGACATGCCCCATCGACATCCGGTTGGGTCACCATGAAATAATTATTGCGTTGATTATTGCGATATGCGGTGGCATTTCCTTGGTATCCACGATTGTTTGTCGCAGGTGTCACGCCCGCGCGTGCCGTTGTATCTGTGGCACCAAACACCGGCCCCGCCCCCAGGCAGATCCCCACAATTCCCAATGCAAATGCAATGCTTTTCATGATATTCCCCCCATCTCTTACCACGTAATATTATCATATTGGCATTCAAAAGGCAATCATTCATTTAAAGATTGATTTAATAAAATCTTGCTGGTAACATGTCAAACACAATGATTATGTTAAATGAAATTTTGAATCAAATTCGCGACGACATTTCCGCCGTCAGGGGGTTTCTTTGACCCGGAAAAATTAAAATCTGAAATTGATGCATTAACCGATCAAACAAATGATCCCCAATTATGGGATAATCCAGATGCCGCGCGTGTCATTTTACAGAAAAAATCTAATCTGGAAAAATCATATAATGAATTAATGTCATTGGATGCAGAATATCAAAATCTGTGCGAACTGTATGACATGGCACCCGATGACCCAGATGTGGCAACGGCAATAACGGCATTGGCCGATGCCGCCCATCACGCAAAATTCATCACCCTGTTCCGTGAACCTGCCGATAATAATGGTGCCTTTTTATTTATTCAGGCCGGCGCCGGCGGGACCGAGGCCCAAGATTGGGCCCAAATGTTATCCCGCATGTATGCCCGTTGGGCCGAACGGCATGGTTTCGGGATAGAGGTGATCGAAGAACACCCCGGTGATACCGCCGGCATAAAAAATATCACCTATCGCATTTCTGGGGATCGGGCATACGGATGGTTAAAAAACGAAATTGGTGTTCATCGTTTGGTACGCATTTCCCCGTTTAATGCCAATGGGAAACGCCAGACCAGCTTTGCGTCAATCGACGTATGGCCAGATATTGATGACACGATCGAGATTGAGATTAACGACAAAGATCTGCGGATTGATACATATCGGTCATCGGGTGCCGGTGGTCAACACGTTAATAAAACCGACAGTGCGGTGCGTATCACCCACATGCCAACAAATACCGTTGTCACATGCCAAAATGAACGCAGTCAGATTCAAAACAAAGAAATGGCGATGAAAATGCTTCGCAGTAAATTGTATGAACTTGAAATGCAAAAGCGCGCGGCCGAGGCCGACGCCGCCAAAGCCGCCCAGAAAAAAATCGAATGGGGCAGCCAGATCCGTAATTACGTCCTTTACCCTTATCAATTGGTTAAAGATGTTCGAACCGGCGTGGAAAAAACGGATTCCGCCGCGGTCTTGGACGGCGATCTGGATGATTTTATGTTGGCGTTATTACAGCGATAGTTTTATTTATTCCAACCCATTGTCATACCAAAATCAATTATATGAATTAATATATGGAACCCGATGATGTGGCCCCTACCACCAAAACACAATCTGGAATTGAAATATTCCATGGACGGGTTCTGGCGGATGAACTTAAACTTAGCGTAGCACGAAGACAAGTTCTCCTCCCTCGAGGGGAGTACCCCGAAGGGGGGGGAGGTGGTCTTTACCTGAACTCTGCACGCTGTATTGCCGACACGCCGGGCACCCATATGTGATCTTTTAAAAAAGACCACCCCGGGCTTCGCCCACCCCTCCACCGGAGGGGAACTTTAGATCGGTGCATAGGTTCTCCTCCCTCGAGGGGGGGGGACCCCAAAGGGGGGAGGCGGTCTTTTATCTGCACTCTAAACACTGTAAAAAAAAATCCCGCCAAATGGCGGAATTTCTTTATCCCACAATTTTTTGCCACAGGGTCTTTTTCTTGTCCCCGCCACGTTTACGCCGGCGGCGCGGGGCGTTCATGGTTGTCTTTTTGGCATCCACGTGTGATTGGTTTTTCTTTTTGACGTCTGTTGACGGCGCGTGTGCGGTCAAAATATCTTCGGTTTTATTTTGTTCCGGGGACACACGTTGGATCGAATATTGATCAATGTTCATCAAACTGTCGTCGCCAACAATCACGATTTCTGTTTCAAATTTCGATTCCATTTCGGCCAATTCTGCCCGCTTGTGATTCAACAGATAAATGGCCACATCCGTCGGCACCGTCATAATGATTTTCTGGGCCGATTTCGCCAACAACTTTTCTTGCAGATGACGGAACAAAATGACCGCCGCCGTTTGAATTGATGGCACCACCCCGGCGCCCTGGCAATACGGGCACGGGATATAGGACGATTCCATAAAACTGCTACGCAGGCGTTGACGCGACAACATCAATACACCAAAGTTATTGATTTTCGCCACCTGGGTCCGGGCACGGTCGCGCTTCATCACTTCGCGCATTTTCAGTTCCAGTTTGCGATTGTTCTTTTCTTCTTCCATATCAATAAAGTCAATTGCCACAATCCCGGCCAAATCGCGCAGGCGCAGTTGCAGCGCGATTTCTTCGGCTGCCTCTAGATTCGTGTTCAGCGCGGTTTGTTCAATGTCTTTTTCCTTGATCGCACGGGATGAATTAACATCGATGGTGACCATGGCCTCGGTCTGGTTGATAACCAATGATCCACCCGACGGCAATGTAACATATGGTCCATGTAATCCTTCGAGTTGTTTTTCCACACCCGCCTTGGTCATTAATGGAACAGCCGTATCTTTGTAATTCACCAATTGTTTACGTGGGGCCCGGCCGTACATCTGTTGGAAATAACCTTTGGCGGCATCATATGCTTCTTCGCCTTGGATAACCAAAACGTCGTCTTTGTCGGCCAAGAAATCACGCACCACCCGCCGTAACAAAGAATCTTCGGTATGGATTGTCACCGGCGCAATAGATTCCAATGTGGTTTTGCGAATTTCATTCCATAAATTAACCAGATAATCGTAATCTTTGGCAATATCTTCGGCCGATGCCCCAAATGCCGCCGTACGTAAAACCACGGTCATACCTTTGGGTATTTTAAGGCCATGCAAAATTTCACGCAAACGGGCACGTTCTGGTTTATCGGAAATCTTTTTAGAAATGCCATAGCTGTTACGTTTACGCGAATTGGGCATCAAGACGGCAAATCGTCCCGCCAATGACAGATACGTTGTCATGGACGCACCTTTTTGGCCACGTTCTTCTTTTACCCCTTGAACCAGCAAAATCTGCTTTGGCTTTATAACATCTTGGATTTTGAATTCACGGGCACGTTTGGCAAATTCTTTGTTATCTTCGCCCGCGCTATGATCGTCATATTCGGCGACTTCGTCCCCTTCGTCATCGGGGTCATCATCATCATCGACAATATTGGCATGTGCCAATTCCAACAACTTTTTTTTCTGTTCCGGCGTCACCTGATAATATTCAGGATTAATTTCAGAAAACGGTAAAAATCCGTTTTTACCCGATCCGTAATCCACGAATGCCGCCTGAAGCGACGGTTCCACACGGATCACCTTGGCCAGATAGATATTACCCTTGATTTGGGGCTTGGTCGTTGTTTCAACGTCAAAATCCGAAACACGATTGGTTGCGGTATCCACCACCACCACACGGGTTTCTTCCGGGTGGACTGCGTCCACATATATTTTCTTTGACATGTGATAATCCTTTGGTTTTTGACATGCATCCCATGTAAATAACCCGTTCCTGTGGGGCGGTCCAGCCCATGCCAAGGAAAGGCGCCAAGATACCCATCAGCGCACGTCGAATCATGAAAATCAGTTGTATGATAAACATCCAATTTATCCCATGTGATACATATGCCATTTACCATACCATGTCCCCAACCCCTTTGGCAAGGTAAATTTATTCATGATTATGTGATAAACTCTGGTTATTTTTTCGTCGTGCGCGGGGCGATATGGGGCATTTTCTGTTTCGCATCATCAATCCATCGACGCATCCGGGCATGCAGCCAGCGTTCATAAACAAAGAACAGCCCCCCCACCCCAATCAATGGCAAAACATAATAAATAATTCGATACGCCAACAAGGCCGCGAAAATATTCGCCTTGTCCGCGGTATCGGGGAATGCGGCCAAAAAGATTGTTTCAAAAACACCAACACCACCGGGGACCTGGCTAAACACACCGGTTGTTTGGGCAATAACAAACAGACCAATGAATGTACCAAACGAAATGTTTATAAATGGTGTCAAACAGAAATAAAGCACCAGTCCGGCCAAAACACTGTCCGTCATTCCCAACAACATTTGTGCCAACGCCATTTTGGTGGTGGGAACCTGGAACCACATGCTGCCGATTTTAATGGTTTTTCGGCCAAATAATATCGTTAAAACAAAATAGGCAATAATGGCCGCCAGGCATCCCCCAAACAACCAATTCAGACCCATGCTGATCCCGGCGGACCGGTTAAATATATCGTGTGGTACCAAAAAATACCCAATAACCACAATCGCCGCCGCCCCCAAGAAATACGTAAATCCCGACAGGGTTAACATTCGCACAATATCCCCACTGCGGATACGCCAACGGGTATAAAGGCGATAACGGATGGCACCGCCACTGACCACGGCGTGACCGGCATTATTACTGATGGCAAACCCCAGCATCCCCGCCAGCATCCATTTCCACCATGAAACCTTTTTATTTTCACCCACATAATTCAGTGCCAGATAATCGTACATTGCCAATGCCAAATATCCCGCCACACATGCCCCACACGCCAATATTAGGTTTCGAACCGGGATCGACATAATGGAATTTGCAATGTCACCCAGGCTATAATTACGCAATTGCCACCATAAAACAGCGGCCGCCAGAAAGAAAAAGAAAATTCCCGAATAACTAATTAATTTTTTAAGTATACGTTTTGTCTTGGCTGACATATATATCCTTTTTGAGCATGCCCAGCATAACAACATGAATTATAAAATGCAACCATCAAAAAAAAGCCGCCCCACGGGCGGCCCAATATCAGGGTTTAGTGTTGATTTCTTTTATTCAAATACATTTCACGCATGCGTCCCGCCTGAAATGTATCACAAACGTTTTCACCCATCGGTGTATTTTTTTGAACACCAGGGACAACTTTTTCAGATTGACTGTACGCCACCTGCATGTCGGTATAATGCTTAATCAACACGGCAATATCGTGCATCTGATGTTTAATGTTTGGCCGCTTGGGTAATGTTGTCAAAAATTGCATTTTTACCGTCAATGCCCAAATAAGCGTATTTAATTGACGCGTGATTTTCCGTTCCAATGAATTGATTTCCATAATAAACATATATTTATCCCACAATACCGGCGAACGCTTGTACAATTCCATCGTTGCTTCGATTTCGTCCAATGTTTGACGAATATCTTCCATCGCCGAATTAATACTATCCGAAACCCGCATCAAACGAAACTTATCATTAACTTTTTTAGATTGCATGTCGCACCTCTTTTAATATCCTTTTCTAAAAATATAACACAATGGTTAAATTTTGTCAAGACAATTCATAAAATCTTTTCTGCCCTACTCTCTAATAATCAATACAAACACAAAATAATGTCATTAAACTCTCTTGTTGCTTTAATAAATGGAATTTTTACCTAAGGAAAATAGTTGAATTAATTTACGAATACAATCATAATTAGATCAGTCAAGCAAAAATGCAATTGACACGATCAAGAGGTTGGGGCTAATGACAAACGAAGCAATATGGATGGCAATAGATTGTCTGGCGGCGATACATGGGATGTCTTGTTCCCGGTTGGCGCAAATCAGCGGTCTGGATACCACGGCATTTAACCGGTCAAAGCGGTACACCCGCGGGGGTAAACCACGATGGCCATCGTTCGGCAGTGTGGCCAAGGTATTAAAAGCAACGAATACGACGTGGGCGGAATTCGTCAGTTTGATTCCACCAGAATCAAACGAGACATCATGCGAAAACAAATAAAATCATATGTCGTTGTGATATTCTTATGATATAATGGACATAAAATAACTTTAAATCATAATTATGCCCAGATTATTCGATATACCATTAAACGACACCATTGGTATAAACCCGGACCGAAATTATATCGTCGGTCCGTATTGTATGTTTGATGTTGGGCCCAGTTTTGTTTCAATTTAATTCATGAATTTTTGCATGCCTTTGATATGTAATATGCCACATTTTTCACCCCTGGGGGCCCCAAATATTTAATATTTCCGGCAATATGATGATTTCACCAAAAGAAAGTTTGACGGGTTATTTACGCAATCGGGTTGAATTTAACGCATATGCATGTCAACATATGATCACCGACATTGTTGGGGCGGTTAAAAAATTAAAATCTGATGAATTTATTGCCCATATTGGACCCCATATGTGTTGGGTCAATAATGTCAAAACGCGCGATTAATGCGCGGGCATTCATAAATCGAAATATGACAAAAAAGAATATATTTCATTTGTTTTATTTTTTTTGTTTTTCTATAATCGACCTATGACAAATACACCCGATCTTTTTATTCAGGCAGAACATGCCGATTTAATCAAAAAATTAAATGAATGGGACATTGCATACCATCAAAACGATGCACCCATTGTCGACGATGCCACATATGACGCGGCAAAAAAACGCGCCATGGAGATAGAGGGGCAATTTCCACAACTGGCCCGGGGGGGCGCGTCGACACATGTAGGTGCCGCGGTTTCGGAAAAATTTAAATCATATCCCCACCATGTGCCCATGCTGTCGATTGCCGATGTTTTTGATGAACACGATGTGGCCGATTGGTTTAACAAATTGACCGATCGGGACTTATTTATTGAATTAAAGGTGGACGGCGTATCCTATGCCGCACGATATGAAAACGGTCAATTGGTGCGTGGCCTAACCCGGGGCAGTGGGATTATGGGCGAAGACATCACCGAAAATCTGCGAACGATATCCGATATCCCCCAACAATTAACCGGTGATTATCCCGATGTGGTAGAGGTTCGGGGCGAAGTCTATATGTCGCGCGCCGATTTTATGGCATTAAATGCATCCGCCATGGAATCCGGGGACAAGGTTTTTGCCAATCCACGCAACGCGGCGGCGGGATCATTACGCCAATTGAATCCGGCCATCACGGCATCACGACGTTTATCGGCATTTGCGTATACATACGGTGATTTATCCCAACGCACATGGCAAACGCAAAGTGAATATTTCGCGCGCCTGGAATCATGGGGATTTAAAACCACACGGGCATGGGCCCGGCGCGTTAATACCATGGACGACATCCAAGAAACATATCGCGACATTATGATGCAACGCCCAGACATTCCGTTTGATATCGACGGTTTGGTGATCAAGGTGAATAACATAGATGTCCAAGAAAAAATGGGATCACGCGCCAACAGCCCCCGATGGGAGGTTGCGTATAAATTCCCCGCAGCACGCGGGATAACCACCCTAAATGCCATCACGATTCAGGTGGGACGTACCGGCGTTTTGACCCCGGTGGCCGAATTAGAACCGATTAATATCGGCGGCGTTTTGGTATCACGCGCCACATTGCACAATGCGGATGAAATCGCCCGATTGGGTATTCATGTCGGGGACAAAGTAACCGTTCAACGAGCGGGCGACGTCATCCCCCAGATTGTCGATGTTGCCGAATCTGCCCCGAATGCGCCCGATTTTGTATTTCCCAACACATGTCCGGTATGTGGCGGCGCCGTGGTCCAAGATGCCGGAATGGTTGCCCGCCGATGTGTCAACACCCTTGGGTGTGCCGGCCAACGAATCGGTGAACTGGAACACTTTGTTTCCCGCAAAGGATTTGATATCGAAGGCCTGGGTACAAAACAATTGGAATTATTTATCGACCGCGGATGGATCAAAACACCCGCAGATATATTCCGATTAATCGTCCAACATGGTGATGAAATCCGCCGTCTGGATGGGTTTGGCGATAAATCGGTTGCCAACCTGAATGCATCAATCGAACGGGCACGGGAAATTGATATGAACCGATTTTTGTTTGCCATCGGCATTCCCGAAGTGGGCGAAGTCACGGCCAAGGCACTGGCACGGGGATTTGGCAACATTGCCAATTTACGCAATGCCCCCGCATGGCGATTAAAACAGATCGACGGTGTGGGTGATGTGATGGCGGACGAAATTGTGTCTTTCTTTGGCGACGAACACAACGCCGCGGTACTGGATGATTTATTAACACATGTTACGGTTCGTGACGCCGATGTTGCGATGCCCATTTTAAACGGGCCATTGGCCGGCAAACGGGTGGTATTAACCGGAACACTGGCCAAATACACACGTGACGACGCACGCGATATACTTGAACGCATGGGCGCACGGGTTGTGTCATCTGTATCCCCCAAAACAGATATTGTTATTGCCGGATCAGATGCCGGATCCAAATTAACCAAGGCCCAAGATTTGGGTATCACTATATGGGGCGAAAACGATCTGGATCGGGCCAGCCAATCATAAAAAGCGTTTGCAATCTGGAACAAATATCCCAATAATAACAAAAAAATAGGACATGAGATGGCCCGAAAACTGAAATGGAATAAACAAAATAAATTTGATGAATATCTCTATGGATCACCGGGATGGGGGCGTCGCCTGATAACGGCGGCCGTCACATGGTGGATCCCGTCCAAGGGCCATCGGCGCGTTATGCGTGCCATCATGCACATGGGACCCATCACCTATGGCCGGGTACGACAGAATGAAAAGAATCAACAATTTCCCCATACATTGGCCATTGTGGCGGTCATGAAGGATGAAGGGCCATATTTAAAAGAATGGCTGGATTTTCATATTTTGGCCGGTGTCGATAAATTTTATTTATACGACAATGGATCGACCGATAATACGATGCAGATTTTGGAACCTTATATCCGGCGGGGTATTGTCGATTTGACGCCATGGCCATATCGCGGGCGGCAAAACGATGTCTATGTCGATACATTTATCCGCCATCGCAATGATGTGCGATGGATGGCACGGCTGGACCTGGATGAATTTATTGTCCCGGTCGAATATGATACGATCCCGGCATTTCTGGAAACATTGCCCAAAAATTTTGCACAATTAATCCTGACCTGGGTATGTTATGGCAGTGCGGGCCACAAAACCCGCCCAAATGGAATGGTCATGGAAAATTATAAATATCATGAATGCACATTCCACGGTATCAAATCAATCGTGAATCCCCGCCTGGTCGTGCGTCAATCCAACCCGCACCAGGCCCAAGTTGCCGGTCCAACCATTGATGAAAACGGCAAACGGATGGGACGCGTCAATCAAACGAACAATCCCCCATCATGCGAAAAAATCCGGTGTAATCACTATGTCACCAAATCTTTGGCCGAATTTCGTGCCCGTTGCCGCAAGGGATCTGTGGCCGGCGGGATCCAATATATTCGCGAAAAAGAAAAACGTTTTACAGAACTCGATACCAATGATATCTATGATCCGGTCATGGATCGCTGGATCGATAAATTAAAAAAGAAATAAAGATCGGGCCACCCACGCCCCGCACAATTGGGGAACCGGGCCAGTGATTAAACCACAACTTAATCCATAAAAAAATCCCGCCATGGCGGGATGATTAATATTTCTTTTCCAATTTATCCAGATAACGATTGAATTTTCGCATCGAACTGTTGGCGCAACCGCGTCCCCGCCATGCCATTATTTCTTGACCGGTTTCACGATCCGATATCGATACATTGAAACGCCACCACCAAAATCCATTAAAGAAACACCAAACCGGGCTAAACATCTCTTTCTTCTCTGATACACGCACAGAATATTTGATGTCATTGGGAACCTCATATTTATCTACTTCGATTTCGTCATTCCCAGAATACGTGTGGTTTTTACCCACAGATACAACATACCCGCGATCTTCCAAGAGTGGTTTAACGGCGCGCCGTATCCCATATCCGCCGGGGGCGGCATAGACCTTGGCACCGGGTTCCAACGTCCCGGGTTTGATATGAACACTGTTGCAACCGCCCATGGCGATCACAGCAATCAAGATTAAAAACTTTGATAGATACATGGACCCTCTCCTAACATGGTTTATCCATAGGTTTTAATTCATATCACAGAATTTATCAAATACAAGTTAAATAATGTGCTTGAAATTATACCTTGGATCGTTATTATAATTTCTGGTGAAAAAAATGAAGAAAAATCTAAAAATCGAAATGAAAGACATTGCGGGAAAAATTACCCGTAATCAATTTATTTATAATTATAAACGCATGTGGCCGTATATCAAACCATATTGGTTTCGGGCGTTGATGTCGGTATTGCTGGCCATTCCGGTTGGATCCTTGGACGCGGTAATTGCATTGTCGTTAAAACCATATATGGATTTGGTGATGGTGGAAAAATCATTGCAAACCGCATGGTACATCCCATTGGCCATTATTTTATTCACCACAATTCAGGGGGGACTAACATACGCCACGGCATACCTAAATACATGGGTCGGTGCCAAAATTACCAATTTATTGAAATATGATCTGTATAAAAAAATGTTGTCATTTGATACAGGTTTTTTCAGCACGCGCAATTCCGGCGATGTCATTTTCATGTTTAATAACAATGCAGATTTGGCCTGTGCGGGATTATTAAATAATCTAAAAACATTTGTTCAAAAATTATTCACGGCCATATCGTTGATTTTCGTGCTGTTTTATACATCATGGCAATTGGCGTTGGTGTGCGTAACAGTATTAGTGGTGGCATTGTTACCAATGACAACGGTGCGTCGCAAATTAAATGCCGTTATGGGTAAATCAATCCAGGCGGATTCTGCCCTGTTGACAACATACAATGAATCATTTGCCGGAAATAAAACAATCATTTCTTATAATCTCGAAGAATGCCAACAGAACAAGTTTAATTGTGTTCTGAACAATGTGTTTAAATTACGCATTAAAATGTTACAGCGCACCCGTTGGATCACACCCGTCATGCATGTTATTTTATCATTTGGGATCGGGTTGGCAATTTGGTTTGGATCGTATTTAATTATTAACCGCACCATAACCGCCGGGGCATTTGTGTCATTCTTGACCGCATTAATCATGCTTTATACCCCGATGAAAAGCCTGGGGAATAATTTTAATTCTGTGGTGATGGCATTTATGGCCATTGACCGCGTGTTTGATATCCTTAACCAGACGCCATCCATTACTGATCGCCCGGGCGCCCGTGAATTTGATGGAAATATGGCCAAAATCGAATTTAAAAACATGTGGTTTGAATATGTGGCAGGGGTGCCGGTCTTGAAAAATATTAACTTGACGGCCAATCGCGGTGAAACCATTGCATTGGTGGGTAATTCCGGTGGTGGGAAATCAACATTGGTCAGTTTGCTGCCCCGTTTTTATGATGTAACCGGCGGTTCTATTACGTTCGATGATACAGATATTCGCGACTTTACATTAAAATCATTACGTAAAAATATCGCGGTCGTGTTCCAGGATAATTTCTTGTTTTCGGGTTCTATTCGCGAAAACATTATGCTGGGGAACGAAAATGCAACCGCAGAAGAATTGCAAACCGCGGTTAAAATGGCCTATTTGGATGACTTTATTAATTCATTAAAAGATGGTATTGATACCCAAATCGGTGAACGCGGGATTTTGTTATCGGGGGGCCAAAAACAACGTGTGGCAATTGCGCGGGCATTTCTAAAGAACGCCCCAATACTTATCCTGGACGAAGCAACATCCGCCCTTGATAACAAGGCCGAGGCCGTCGTCCAAAAGGCGATCGAAAATCTGATGCATGATAAAACCGTGTTCGTTATTGCCCACCGGTTATCCACCATTCGGAATGCATCCAAGATCGCCGTTATCAATCATGGCGAAATCGTTGAATGCGGCACGCATGATGAATTGGTGAACATTGAAAACGGTGCCTATAAAACATTGTACGATATGCAATTCAAAGGACAAAAACATTAGAAAAAAATCAAATTGCGGATTGATTTCTAAATAAAATCAGTTATAATAACCGCAATATGCACCCGTGGCTCAACTGGATAGAGCATCGCCCTCCGAAGGCGGGGATTGCGCGTTCGAATCGCGCCGGGTGCACCATGAATTAACCGCCGGATCGTCGGCGGTTTATTAATGAATATGTACCCCGCGATTTGAACGCGCACGCGTTCGACAATGAGTAGGCGAGATAAGCCCCGCGCCATCGAGCCGTCACGAATGCCGCGCCGGTTTGGGGCATTTTTGTTGTCCCAAACCAAAGCGAATCCGCCGGGTGCACCATGAATTAACCGCCGGATCGTCGGCGGTTTATTAATGAATAT
>CASCZI010000005.1 GCA_949156565.1 uncultured Alphaproteobacteria bacterium
GGGCTAGAGCCAAAAATACTATGCCTAATCTAAAGGGACAGTTTTTTTAGGCATAGTTGGGAGGAAATTTTGTCGCAGAAATCCGGGATTTTTAATTTAAAGATTATGCCTAAAAAAACTGTCGGGTTTTGGGACGCGATCGCCGTCACGACGGTCGCGTGCGGGATGGGCGGCCTGCTCTGTACACCGGTGATGGGGGCGACATGCCCGGTTGGGGATTATCTCGAAAATGGATCGTGTACGCGGTGTACATCGGGTTATTATTGCCCAAATGAAAATACAAAAATTCCCTGTCCCACAGATACAACCGATTGGAACGCACAAATCAATGCCATGGGGTTTCAAATTATATTAATCGAGGGAAACCCCCCCCCGATGTCATGGGCATGGGATGATTCGGGTGACGTCGGGGCGTCCACGCCTAATCATTGCTATACAGGCCTGATGCTTCTCACAAACGCGGGCCGGGTATATATCGAAAAAAACTTTAATGGCACAGATTATTATCAACCGCCCCCCTATCTCTGGTACGAAGCCGCGGCCGGTTATTACCTGTCTGTGTACAATACGCAAAGCTGGAAAACATGGTACAACAATGTCCGCCCATGCACGAATGCCCCGGCGAACGCCCATTATACCGGCCCCGGCACGCCCGACAGTGCCGACGGCAGCATCATCGACGCCAATGATTGCCCGTGGGAATGCGACGCGGGATATGGCCGCATCGGGGACGTGTGCCAACCGCTCTGCGCTGCCGGCGTCACAAAAATTCATGTGGGTGGATATACGGCCCCCCTTTGGGCAACGCGTTATACGTCGCCGACACTTGTCATCCGGACCGCGGACGGCATCTGTTACGGGAATTTGACGGCCGGCACCGGCAACGGGGTCAATGTGACCGTCGCCGGTACAACATATCACATGGAATAAAACCAAATCCAATGTCAGAAAAAAAACCGCCACAACGGGCGGATTTTTTCTAGAACCGATACGATCCAGACAACCGGATATTATGCAATTGGATTTCAGAATTATACTGATACCGGTAATCGGCCCCAAATTGCAATCCGTTGGCCATCAAGAATTCCAACCCGCCCCCGACATTGGCCCACAACGGGTTTAATTCAATGTCATAATCGCTATAGACGGTGGCCGAACCAAATTTAAACTTGGCCTTGTCTGGGGCACCCAACACGTCATATTCCACACCCACCGATGCATAGGGGCGCAATTGCATCCATGCATTGGGATAAATACGTTTTTGGGCAATCAATGAATATCCCGGGGTCAACATCATGTATCCATCGGATTCCATATTCATATAGGTTTCACCGCCCACCTTTTCTTTTAATGAAAATCCAAAGTTATATCCGGCCCGCGCATACAGATTACCGACAACATATTGATTTAAGATATCGTGCATCAATCCCCATTCGGTGGTTAACGCGAACGCGGTTCCATCACCACTAATTTCATCAACGTATGTTTGATGGCGCGTCACATCCAGCAAGTGGATATCGGCAAACGCATTTCCATAAACACGTGCCTTGGTTCCCAATGTCTTGATCAAATATCCCCCAAGACCAATGTTCGTATCCGCCACATCAACATCGACATGTCCCATGAAATGTTCGTTTAATTTATATCCCAAATCCATGGTATCCGAATTATCACCCGACATATGGGATATGCGGCCCGTCAATCCCACAATCAGTGTATTTGACCGTTGCCAATCAAATCCCCCAGACACCGCAAAGCGATCACCACTGGTACGTTTTCCATCAGAAACACGTTGATTAAACAAACCATAGTCAAAATCCAACCAGGCTTTCTTTAAATTACGGTTACGATTCCATATAAATTCATCAAACATGCGATCTTCGAAATCACGGAATGTGGTATGTTCGTTTAATACAATTCCACCCACAATCTGTTCCATTTCACGCGGCTGGACCAGACGACTAAACCGGGCCAATCCCGCCCCATCGCGTGAAGAGTTATAATATTCCATCCGATTGTACAATTCCCAGGCCAATTGTGCGAAATTCGTATCTTTGAATATAATGGGAATCGCATCAATCGGCGTTTCATTATAAAACCCAGTTTCGTTCAACCGACCCGCCACCCAATTATCCAATGCCCCGGCCGCCGCCGATTCACCAGACGTGTGATCCGGTATGCGATTAACAATCGGTTGAATCTGATACACCGCAACCGGTCCACCAAATCGGGGATCAAAAACGATATAAAGACTATCGGCAATGCCATCACCATCGGTATCCCGTGTTGTCAAATACGCCGGCAAATCTTCGGATGATCCATTATATTGTGGCTTGGACAAATCAAGATAATCAAAACATCTGGTCCCATCGGCATTACAGAATTTTACCGCAACATTACGTATCCCCATATTTGATTCATTTATCCCATTTTGGGCATGAACCAACCATATTGCCGTACCCTGATCAATCATTTTGAAAATATCAATTCCAACCAATGGTGTGTCCAATGGCCCGCCCGGCACATCATTTTGGGATAATTGTGTAATATTTGAAACAAATGTATCACCCACTTGAACCAATGCGGCGCCGTCACTGGCATTTGTTATTGTCCCCAATGTGTTATCATCCGCCAAACTGACCGTTGACCAATAATTTCGTGGATTATCACTGCCGGCGGGCATAATGGCGGCATGCAAAAAGCTGTTGTTATTAAATTCATAACTGCCCCCAATTGTCATATTTTTCAGCCCGGTAAACTTTACCCCGCCCGAAACATTGCCATCAACACCCACCGTCAACCAGTTATTTGACATACTGCTAACACGTCCTTGGGCCGCAATACGCAGATCAGACGCATCAATTCCCCCCGTCAATTCCAGATTCCCTGTATTGATCGTCATGGCCCCATCATATTGAATAATATCTGTGGCGTTAATTGACGGTGCGGTGAATATATAATTGGTGGCCGTTATATTTACATCCCCATTATTTGACCCACCGTTTTGCATCAATGCGCCCGCCAATTCGACCGCCCCCGATGATGTCAGTGCCGCCCCCTTTAAATTAATACGGCCATTTGTTGTGGTTATACCGGTGGTATTCACCGCCGCCGCCCCAGAATCAAGCCCCATATATCCATAATTTGCCGCAATTTGGCCCACATCCATCCCATTTTGGGTGATGATGTCGATGGTACCACTGTTTTCAATATCATGGGCAATAACCGTGTTGGCCGTTACATTAACCGTCGCCGCCGGATTAACAATAATCTGGTTATCAATGGCCAATGTATTTGCAATATCATATCCAACAACCCCAGAAATCCCGCGCAACGCGCCATGAACATTCATATTTGACGCCGTCATGGTCATATTGTTTAAAATATTTAATGCGCCCGTCGGGCCGGTGGCCCCACGTTGGACCACATCACCGGCAACATCAATAACCCCGCCCACATTAACCCCCGTGGTCAACGACAAATCCGTTACCCCACCGGCAATTGTCATATTGTTATTAATGGCCCATGTGCGGCCCCCAACCTGGGCGGAACCAGCCGCAATCTGAAATCCATTGGATGTCATGGTGGTACCATTCATAACAAACGCCCCACTGGTGTTAACGACATTCCCGGTTACAACCACAGAATCATCGGCGCCGGATAAACCTTGGACATTTATTGTTCCGGTGGCATTATTAATATTACCAATACGAACCGTATTTGCCGTCAAATTCATGGTGCCTGTATTATTAACATCGGCCCCAGACGCATCCAACGTACGAACCGGCGTCACGTTCAAAGTCCCAGCATTTGCCAACGTGCCACCCAATGTGATTTGATTTAATGATGTCATTTTAAGCGTGTTCCCCGCCCCAACATTGACACCACCCGCCACATTCATCGTTGCATCGGCCCCACTGGTTCCTAATTCAAAGGTATCGGTACCCAAAATGACCAGCCCCCGATCGGCATCCGCACCGGTCATGGTAATACCACTTTGGATATCAATGGCATTTTCCATATCCATGGTTGCATTAATTGTCTTGCCACGGGCAATAAACTTTCCATTTCCAACCAACGCCCCGACGGTTGTCGTATTGGAAACATTCATATCAATCACACCCTGGGCCAGCGATGATACCCTTCCCCCAACCGTTAAATCAGATGTAGATCCGGTCCCGACAACAATTCGTCCCTGGTTATCAACCAACATATCTTGGCCAATATTAACCATGACCCCATTCAAGACCAACGTCCGAACCGTCGGATTTCCCGTAACATTCACCGTTCCGCCGACCATTAAATTTTTGTCGGCATTGATCGAAAATGTATCCGATCCAACAACCAAATCACCCACTGATGGTGTTACCGCCCCCGCGGCCAATACATCACCACCAATGCGAACCTCGCCCCCAACATTACTGGCATTTGTGTTAACATTTATCGCCTTGATATTGCCACCAACACTTAAAATCCCGCCAATTTGTGACGAATCGCGCGATATGATCATATCACCACCGGTAATATCAATTTTTTCGGCCGCCACAGATGATGCCGTCATATCGACGACACCACCATTGATCGCCATTCCCCCAAGGTTGATATCACTGACCTTGGTAATAATCATGTCACCCCCGGCATTAACCAGCCGCCCCGACACGTTTAATGCCTGGGTATCAATATTCATTGTTCCATTATTATTAACAATATCATTCGTAACCGTTAACACCCCCGTCCCATCGGGTCCACCACGCACCGTCAAATCGGCATTATTCGTTAATGACGCCAATGTGATGGCCTTGGCCTGAAGGGTCATGGTGCCGCTGTTATCAGTACCACTGGCAACCAAGGCATTACCGGCATTAATTACGGTCGTCGAATTTGCGGCACCCGATATAACACCCGCCGCCACCGGAGCACCAACATAATCCGTCCCAGACACGGTGATATTTTCCGCCGTAATGGTTAATGTATCCCCAGCATTACGAATCGAACGAACGTTTATCGCGCCACTGGCCCCCAATGTCATATTTGCCAATGCCGGGGCATTTGGTGCCGTGACATTATAAATATCGGCCGTCGCAACGTTTAAATCACCATTTGTCAAATTTAAACGAAATAAATTTTTCGAATTCGTAAACAGATTCTGTAAATTGCCGCCCCCAACCAAGAATTGACCCGTTTCAACATCAAACGTGTTCGTTACAGGCATACCGGCCAAATTGATCCCATTTTTAAAATCGGTCGTCCCCGTCACCACCAACTTAAAATTACCATTATTTACAAATGCATCCGGACCATTAACCGTCAATGATGATGCCGTAATTGTCATATTGCCCGTGGGATTTTCATTTGTCATATTCCCCGAAACCGTAATCGCCCCACGCGGTGCCCCTGTTGCCGGCACAATGACCATATCCCCACGATTGACCAAATTCCCCCCAACCGTAATGGACCCACCGCCGGTCGTATTCAACGTCAAAACACCACCGGTTTCATTCACCAAATTATTATCTGTTTCAATGGACGCCCCCGAAATCTGTGCCGTCCCATAGTTACGCACCCCACGTGCCGTAACCGATGCACCGGCATTAATTGTCGTCGTTGCGCCCGCCCCCAGATTCATATCACCCGACACATCAACCAACCCGGTCGCATTAACCGTCATGGTACCTGTATTGGTTATATCGCCATTTATCGAATCGGTAACGTTTAAATTTTCAATATTATTAAACGTCAAAATCCCATTATTTTCAATCGAACCAAATGACACATTAATTCGGGCGGATCCGGGATTAGACGAAATAACAAATTCCCGGCCGTTTGGATTGGCATCCACACTTAACGCGCCCGCCACATCAATACCGATGGATGATATCAGATTAAATGCCCCGGTTTGTCCCCCGACACCATTATTAATATAGAGAGAATTGTTTTCCGGCGGTGTCGGCGTTGCCCCATTAATATCCCCCCAGATACGCATATTACCGGTCATCGTCATACTGCCCGATGTGATATTCAATGTATTAAAATTATTCCCATTGGCGATATAATACGACGATTGTGAAAAATCAAATCCCGCCGTGGGGACAACCACAGTGCCCGTTTCGTCCAATTGAACCACATCAGCCATGGCACCAAACGGCACCAAACAGCACACGAAAGAAAATAGTTTTTTAATCATAATTTTTTTGTTTAATTCCCAAATTAAATATGTTTATATTATGACATATAATTGGTTTATTCGCCAAGAAAAAAAGTACAAGAACGCATTAATTTTTTATCGAAGGAGAAAATAATGTTTGAAATCAAAAATATCCATGCCCGTCAAATAATGGACAGTCGTGGCAACCCCACCATTGAATGCGATGTTGAATTATCGGGTGGTGCCATGGGTCGCGCGGCGGTTCCATCAGGCGCATCCACCGGCAGTTTCGAAGCACTTGAACTGCGCGATGGCGGCGATGCCTATATGGGCAAAGGTGTCTTGACCGCGGTTAAAAACGTCAATGACATTATTCGCCCGGCCGTGTTGGGAATGGATGCATCGCAACAGACCGAACTTGATGAAAAAATGTTGGCCCTGGACGGGACACCAAACAAAGATAAATTGGGCGCAAACGCCATTCTGGCGGTGTCATTGGCGGCGGCGCATGCGGTTGCCAATCAAAAGCATGAACCCCTCTATAAATACATTGCATCAATCTATGGCAATGCCAATCCGGATGTTTTGCCACGCCCAATGATGAACATCATCAACGGCGGTGCCCATGCCGATAACGGTTTGGATGCCCAAGAATTTATGATCATTCCCAATGGGGCAAAAAACGAAGTCGAAGCGATTCGGATGGGATCTGAAATCTTTCATAATCTGAAAAAGATTTTGAAAAAAGATGGCAATTCAACAAATGTTGGTGACGAAGGCGGCTTTGCCCCGAATTTCCATAACTGTGCCCAGGCCCTGGATACAATTATTTCGGCAATCCAGGCGGCGGGTTATACCCCCGGCACCCAGGTTTCAATCGGTCTGGACGTGGCTTCTTCTGAATTTTACAAAGATGGTATTTATAAATTCGAAGGCAAAGATATGTCGGCCGATCAAATGATCGAATTTTATGAAAAATTAATTGCCGACTATCCGATCATTTCTATCGAAGATGCGTTGGCCGAAGAAGATTGGGATGGTTGGAAAAAATTGACCGAAAAAATTGGTGGTAAATGTCAATTGGTGGGGGATGACCTGTTTGTGACCAACCCAACCCGTCTGGCCAAGGGAATTGAAAACGGTGTGGCCAATGCCATTTTGATCAAGGTGAATCAAATCGGATCTTTGACAGAAACATTGCGCGCCATCAAAATGGCCCAAGACGCAAATTATGGCGTTGTCATTTCACATCGCAGTGGCGAAACCGAAGACACCACAATCGCCGACTTGGCCGTGGCAACAAATGCCGGCCAAATTAAAACCGGTTCTATGTCCCGTACAGATCGCATGGCAAAATACAACCAACTGATCCGTATCGAAGAACAGTTGGGTGCGGCCGCCAAATACGGTCTGTAAGTCAAAACCCGGTATCATCCGAACGTGGGGGAACGTAAATGTTGATGAACATCGACATTTTGCAAACTCTGAAATACGCGGCGGGGATCATGATCGTATGGTGTATCGTCATGACCCCCGCGTATTTGGCGCGTCAATCCGGACGCAATAAACACGATATGATGCGTGTCCGTGTGGCCAGCTGGCTCTTCGGGTGGTCCGGATTGGGATGGTTTTTCGCCCTGATCCTGGGTGCAAAGAAATAAAAACCCGCCCAATTGGGCGGTTTTTTTATCTGGGCCGCCGCAATCCTTGAATCAGCGTTCAGAGTGTAGCGTTCAGTGTTCAGAGTGCAAATAAAAGACCACCGCCCCCCTTCGGGGTACGCCCTCGAGGGGGGAGAACTTGCACCGTGCCACGCTGAGTTTAAGTTCCCCTCTGGTGGAGTTTTTAGAGTTCAGGTAAAGTCCCCATCCTGTACAGGAGGGGGCTGGTAGACCAAACATTATCTCTTGTAGGTGTACTTTGCGCTTCAAACTTAACCACGGCTTAGTTCAACAAAGACAGATGAACACAAGTTTGCCGTCACCAGCCAACTTTTCGTTTTTGTTTGTCACTGCTAAGTGTACAGCTGCTGTCGTCACAGTTGTTCGGACAGGTCAAATTAGTTCCAGCATCGTTTTGGGCACAATTATATAGCTGCTTCAGATTCCCGGTGGTTTTCGAATACCGATAATTATCACCCCTAGATACTTGTACATATCGCCCATTGCATTTTACTTTTTTACCATTCGGATAATTGTCTACCCCTTCTCCCGGCACCGAATCCAGTGTGCCCACACATATCAAATAGGTATCTTCCCCATTATCGGACCAGCTTGCAACAATGGTCACTGAATCTGTTGACAACGGAATCGGACTGCAAACATTCCCCAAGCTTGCGGTCCCCGTGGTACCAAATCGCACCGATATATTTGATACATCAACAACGTTATTAAGGCAACAATTACCCGTTTTGTCCCGACTGGTATAACAACAATTTTCAAGCTCCCCCTCCGCTCTTGAACCAACATTAATGCGTTGTGATTTGGGACATGGTAATTTTTCCAGGCTGGATAATTCTCGGGCATTATAGCAAACGCCATTAATCATTTCAAAACCCACAGGACAATCGGCGGCCAAACAACTGTCTGAAACATTGGTTGTCCCTGTATTTTGTGCAAACCAATAGAGTAATGTATCCATCCCTGCCTTTGGCTTTTTAATTTGATTAAACATTAATTTAGATGTCAAACTTGTTTCCGGATTACGTTCACAATTGCCCCAAATCTGTTCCGTCAAACGGCATATACGACACGCTTGGTCGGCACCCAAATTCCTGCACTTTTCCTCACATTTATCAAAAACAACCGTATTATAAATTTTCAAATTGGAGACACTGTTGTCCTCAAATTCATACGTTTTGTCCCCATTTGTAATATCCAGTTGATTGCACCATCCAGCAGCCGCATCACCTTTACATTTATACTCCTTATGATAGATATAGGCTATTTTTGAATTCGAACCAATCGTTTGATTTAAAACCTTGGCATGGCAAGCCCCACCATCACAACCACTACCAACATCATACATCAATTCATACCATGATGAATTACCGGCGGCAGCGCCATTACCAACATACTTATAAAAATCATCTGCGGTCGTGCCCGGCGTTGCAAAACGCGATGTTTCAAAAATCCGATCTGTAATTTCAACGATTTTATCGCCCCCTGCGGCCTCGACACACTTATAAACATCATCCCAACATGCGGTGCCATTTAATATAGCCTTGCGATTAACAGATGTTTGAATGTTGTCACATAATCCAAAATTCCCCGACACCGATTTACACGATTGAATGATACAGTTTTTGCCAACCTCGCGGCATGTCTTAATAATGGTATCATACGTTGTATCTTTGACGATTTCAGACACACCGGTATCCCAATCGCCATCTTTGCCCAATAATGCAACACATGCCGTCCGCACCGAAGAACACATTTCATTTACGGTTTTATCCGCCCACACCCCAAAAATTGATAATGACCGCGCATCAAAATCCGATATGGATTTGGCGGTATTGCTGGCACACTGGGCGGTCAATTCGGTACACCCTTGGCGCATTTGTTCCAATTTATCTGTCTGGGCCAACTTGATCTGGGCCAATGCATCTTCGACAAAGGCATCCCACACCTGATCGGCGATGTCTTGGCAATGTTCCATGGCGGGTTCAATATATTTTTTCTTGGAATTCAAATACGTCACAAATGGTTCGTTTAACGATGCCCATGTTTCATCGCCCGTGGGCGCTGTGATCACATTTGCCAAATCGGCCAGTTGTTCTGTCAAGAAGGGTTGACCCGTGGCCGGATCAATATATTGTCCCGTCGTATCCAAACACCGGCCCAAATCATCCCCACAGACAGACGAACTGCTTAACAAATCTAACATTTTCTTTTTACATGTCAAAATATCGTCCGAATTGCGATCATTATAGATGTTTAACCGTGACATATCCAATAATGCCCCGCTTTCACGTACCTTGTTCCGCGCCGCGTCAAATTGGGCATCATATGCCTTGGCCACGGTGTTACAATCTTGTTCAATGGACATTTGATATCCGCTCTCGGCCAATGCCAATGATTCGGAATCACAAACCTCTGATGCCATATCACGACACACAGGCAATGCCGCATTATACAGGGCCGTTCCTTCTTTTGTTGTGGTGGATGCCCCCAATGTCGCGTCTAAATTATCAAACGCCGCATCCATATTTAATGTCCACGACAACGACGACATATTTTGATTGTTCGATGATGATGTGGATTTTAATTTATCCGCAATTTCGTCCAGTAATTTTTTTGATTCAGACGTATCTTGTTGCTGAAAGGCCAATTCCCCCTCTGTCGCGGTACCGATGGCGGCGGCATCTTCTTTGTCCATATTAACCGTCAACAGACGTTGGGAAAAATCCAACATTTTTTCTTCGGCGGCGGCCAATTGTTGCTTTGCCCCATCAAAATCATGAAGCCGCGACGAACAGGCACAGCGTTTCAACTGCGTATCCTTGTTCGCACAAAATTCGTCCATGCAATCATAAAAAACCGTTCGACATTGTTGATAATCTGTGCCCCCGATTATATCCATCGCCGTGGCCGAACGCGCCACGCGGCCCGATATCGCCGAACGGGCATCGGTGCGGGATGACGTTGATACCGCCGAACGGGCCGAACGGACCGATGGCGTGCCCCGGTTTACACCCCGCGTGGTTGTCGTGGTTGCCGCACGCGTTACGCCCGCCGCCGTACGCGATGGGTTCCCAGGCAATGTCCGAGATGCGGTTGACACCGCCGAACGAGTGGACGATTGGGATGGGACAACCGCACTGCGTGATGTGGTGGAACGGTTGTCCAAATTGTCACGGGTACCGCCGATCCCCCGGGGATTAACAACCGTTCGATCACGGGTGGCGGTTGTGGTTGCCGTCCGCGACACCGTCGATGTCCCGCGTGATGCCCCCGCCGACGTTCCAGATACATTGGTTGCATTCGACCGCGTGGCACCGGGGCGTGTCGCAGATGTTGCCGTCGTTGGGGATGCCGAAACCACGCCCGTACGCCGACCGGCACGGGCCACATCACCATCGTCAACATCCGCCGCAGACAGCATCAGCGGCGCACAACACATGGCAAAAATGATCAGGATTTTTCTCATTCCTTGCTTTTCTAATATTTATGTTAGCAAATTTTTAAAAATCGGGGCAAGCATAAAATGTGGTGCGAGTAAGGAGATTCGAACTCCCACGGGCGCAATGCCCACCACCACCTCAAAGTGACGCGTCTACCAATTCCGCCATACTCGCACACGGGGAAAATTATCCAATATTGGTATTAATTTAGATCAATAATATAAGAATCTGTTTTTTTTTCAACACTTTTTATGGTATCATGTATCAAAATAATAATTTTTATAACAGAAGGAATGGTTCCGATGAAAAACCTTTGGAAAGTTGTTGTTAATGTATCTATTATTGCCATGATGCCGGTGTTTGCCCATGCGGCCGGTACATATTATACGGGTGGGACATATCAATCCCCGCAACAACGATACACCGCCCCCGGGTATTCCGCGGCGGCATACAACACATCGGGCAATTATGCCCCGGCCCAACGTGGTGTTTATAACACCAATGCGGGGTATGGCGCCCAACGTAATGCAACGAATGGTCAATCTGTAAACGGCCGCCAAAATACCCGTAACAATACCGCATCACGTGCATCGGGGAAATCACAGTCTAAATCATCATCGGGGTTCTTTTTAAATGCAGGCATGGCCTATGAATTTGGTCAATGGCAATATGAAATGAAAACCGCGGGCAGTATTTTGCACTATGACAATATTGCATGGGGTGTATTTGATGTCAACGGTGGTTATAAATTTAATTGGGGCAAGACCGCATTAATGGTTGATGCCGGATTAAAATACGGTGTTCAAATGGGTGACGCGCATATGGTCGACGACGATATTACCAACGGCGGTGTTCCCACATTTACATGGACAACCACAGATGGAAAATTAATTGGCACACAATACCTGCATTCGATGTCCACCGGGACCAGCAATGGTGGCGACATGTTGGGGTTCAATGTGGGATTTGGATTACCGGACTTTTTCAAATTGGGTAATGCACGGATCACGCCGTCGGTCGGGTTTAGATATTTTAAATATAAACTGGAAACAAAAAAGAATTATGGTCTGTCGGTGGAAACTGCGGCCTGTTATAAAATCGCCGACAGTGATGAAATCCAATGCGATCCGGCAATTATTGTTAATTATGGCGACAATAATCAGCAAATAATCTGGCCCAGTGAACCACCCATTGACGGCAAATATGAAATTGGCAATGGCGCAACCAGTATAGAGATGGGCAACACATACTATTACGAATTGCCCGGGACCAGTCATTCGTATGAAACAACATGGGCGGGCCCATATGTGGCGGTTGATGTTGATTATGATATTAACGCCAATAATGCCGTGAATGCCCGATTTGAATTGGGCATGCCAGGTTACAAATCAACCGGCGATCAACCCTATCGTACGGATTGGCAACACCCCAAATCGGTCGAAGATGATACCGGCATGTTTGGGGCCATCCATTTTGGAATGGGTGCAAATTGGACAACCGCATTAACGCAATCGGTGGCGTTATCTGTGGGGTTGACCTTTGATTACTATAACGTCAGTGGCGCCGATTCAAAAACATATTATTCCCCCACATATTGGGAGGCCCGTTACAGTGCCATCTTGGCCGAATATGAAGCCAAAGGTTTAACCGAAGCAGATATGTTGGGACAAAACACCGCCGTTGCGGGTAATTCGACCGCCATTTGGATCAAAGAATTAGAGACCAAAGGATGGGTAGAATCCATCGGTGACGAAATCAAATCGTTCTATAAATCGATGGGCATCCGCGTGGGTATTAACGCCAAATTCTAAACATAAAAACCACAGGAACGCGGTATGAAAAAGTTTTTGGTCCCCCTGATTGCTGGATGTATGTGTGCCCCGTTATGGACGGATGCACATGCCGCCAAGGGTATGACCGGCACCGCCAGTATCAGCATCACCAGTGATACCGCCGCCAGTGCCAAGACAATGGCCCTGGACGAGGCGCGTCGTCAAATCATCCGTGACGCAGTTGGCCCCTATTGCGATCGAACCCAATTAGATGCATTGATATCAGAAACCACAGATTCGGATTTGACGCCATTGATTGCCAAATCAAAAATTAATAATGAACAGCAATCAGCCACGACCTATTCTGCGGATATTACAATGACCCTGGAACGGGTTGCCGTTCAAAATTGGTTAAATGACAATGATATTCAAAATTGGTTGGGAGATCCAACGGCATCTAATCGGGTGACGGTTATTGTACGGATTACCGGCGGGTTAAACGACTGGGTTGAATTAAATTCTATTGCGCGACGGGCCGATATTACATTGGAAACACGGCGCATGGATCCAGGACGCATTGTTGTTGAAATTCCATCGGGCAATCGCGCCATGTTAACCGCAATGGTCCGTGATGCTGGATGGCATTATTCGGACGATAACGGCATTTTAAATATTTGGAAATAACGTTTGTTTTAATTTGGAAATAATGATGAATAAAGTATTGTTATGGACATTTTTATCATGCGTGCCAATCATGGCGTCTTGGGCCGATCCCGCCCCGGACACACCGGGGGAATTGGCCCTAAAAATTCGTCGAATTGGCGTCGATTGGTCTAAAACCGGCGTGACGCATGCTGCGGAATATTCTGATTCACCAATTCAGGCTTTAAAAGCAACCAGCCAAGATTATATCAAGGCCATTGGTGACATCGCATTGGAATATAAAAAGAACAAATTTAAATGGGATAATACCCTGTTTATGGAATATGGGGAAACAACACTGAAACCATATGACGGCCCGGCGACCAAGGATGAAAATGCAGATAAAATCCTGCTCTCAAGTGATTTATCCTATGCGTGTTGGGAATTTGGCGGGTTTAAATTTGGTCCCACCGTCGGCGCACAATATCAAACCGAATTTGCCGGTGACCCACGTCAAAATCTTATCCGGGGAAATGCGGGAATTTCTTTGTTTGATCATCCAATTATCAAGAATTTATACATCAGTGGCATTTATGAATATGATTTCACCTATACCGATGAAACCGTTAGTAAATTGGGTGGTGAATTTGGATGGCGTCTGGAATATGAAATCCGCGACGGGGTAAAGATATCAACCGATGGTTATTATCGTGAATACTTTGCCTATTCACGGTATCTGTCGACGGATTTGGAACGTGATCTTAATGCGGTTTTACGCATGGACACAAAAATCTGGGGGGATTTTACATTTGGACCATATATCCAATATCGTCTGGCCAAGGCGCGTGGTGTCGATGTCTATGGCAGTAATATGATCATTGGTTTATCCTTTAACTACGTTACGAAATTCGGCCTGATATAGAATCTGTGTGAATGATGAAATGTAAAAACGCGCTTGCATATAGGGCGCGTTTTGTTTTATGCTATACCCGACATTCATTTGGTTTATTATAGGTAAAGGAAAGACCCATGTTCAAAAAATTGTTCGTTATCTTGGCCCTGTGTACCCCCGTTATGGTCATGGCCGACGGTCCAAAGAAAAAAGAAGAACCGGTTGTTCATTTAACCGACGAACAAATTTACCAAGAATTAAAGAAATTGGCCATGGTGTTCGAAGTGGCCCGGGAAAACTTTGTCGAAGAAGCGGACGAAAAGAAAATGTTAGAAGGGGCATTGTCCGGCATGCTGGGGGCATTGGATCCGCATTCATCCTATTTGTCGGCGGATGAATTCAAGGAATTTAGCGAAAAGAATCAGGGCGAATTTGGTGGTCTGGGGATTCAGGTAACCAGTGACCGCGGCGCGGTACGTGTGATCGCCCCCATTGACGATACACCGGCCGCCCGTGCCGGGATCAAGGCCGGTGATTACATCACCCACGTGGACGGCGCCCAGGTATTTGATCTGACCTTGAATCAAGTGGTCAAAAAGATGAAGGGCCGTCCCGGAACCAAGGTTAAATTAACCGTTATTACCGAAGGGTCTGAACCCCGCGACATCACATTAAAACGTGCAATTATAAAGGTGAAATCGGTTAAACATGATGTCAAAGGGGACGATGATAAAATTGGATATATCCGGATTTCGGAATTTGGTGCCACCACGTCCAAAGAAATCAAGGAAGCCATCAGTGCCCTGGAAAAGAAAAAAGTAATGGGTTATGTCTTGGACGTGCGTAATAATCCGGGCGGTTATTTAACGGCGGCGATCGATGTTTCCGATGCCTTTTTGGATTCGGGTGAAATTGTATCCACGCGCGGTAAAGATAAAAACGACATTGATCGCGTTTTTGCCAAACCGGGCGATCTGACAAATGGGAAACCGGTTGTGGTCTTGATCAATCATGGATCGGCATCGGCATCAGAAATTGTGGCCGGCGCATTACAAGATAATGGCCGTGCCATCATCATGGGATCACAATCATTCGGCAAAGGAAGTGTGCAACAGCAAAAACCATTAGGGGATGGAACGGCAATTCATATCACCATCGCCCGTTATTATACCCCCAGTGGCCGGTCCATTCAAAACGAAGGCATTACCCCAGATGTCGAAGTATTACAGAGCAAAATTGAGGTACTTGAGAAAAAACACAGCACCTATTCAGAGGCATCTTTTAAAAATTCTTTAAAAAATGATAAGGCCAAAAAGAAAGACAAGGATGCTACAGACAAGAAAAAGAAAAACGATGAAACATCGGACAACGAATTGACGGATGCAGAAAAAGACGAATTAGATTATCAATTGCAACGGGGGATGGATATGGTGCGTGCCATGGCCAAAATCACGGCACCAAAACCAACCGATGAAAAACCAGACGAAAAATAAAACCCCCCGCCACCCGGCGGGATTTTTTTTCAGAGTGTAGAGTTCAGGTAAAAGACCACCTCCCCTTTTGGGGTACGCCTCCACCAGAGGAGAACTTGCACCGTGCCACGCTGAGTTTAAGTTCCCCTTCTTGGAACCCACCCACGCAAAGAACAGAGAAAAGTTCACCCACCAAAACCCATCCACGGAAATTTAACAATTCCGCGGAAGCCGGGGTGTGGAATTTAAGAACAGAGAAAAGTTCCCCTCCGGTGGCGGGGTGGACGCGCAATCGGGCCCCGCAAAAATTGAAAATTTTTGGGGGTGATACCGACGGGGTGGTCTTGCAAAATATCAACAATACAGCGTACAGATCAAAGAGATTAAGTTCGGATCCAAAGTTCCCCGCCAGAATCCCCCACGGAAATTTAAAAATTTTCATGGGGCACGATGATGTGGTCACCGTGCCCCGGGACGAATTTTTATTTCGTTTTGATCAAACCATAACGACGTTTGCAATCGTTATAGATTTCCTGATGCTGGGCCAAACAACGCGCACAATCAAAATCTGTGATCATGCCATGGCTTTTGGGTACATTGACAATAAATCGTCCCCCCGGGCCGGCCGCCATCTTTTGACAATAGAGTTCCTGAAGACTGATGTCGATCTGAAAACGGGCCGCCGGACCAACCGGACGTTTAGTATTTTTTACATATTTTTCCATGACACGTTGGGATACATCACGGACGGCCAAATCGCGATCACGGAATAAACATTGCACCCCACGGGCATACCCATGATAATACGTTACCGTATAACCGATATGCCGCACCGGTGTGACATCCACCCCATGAATGAATTCTGTATCCCCCATGCGAATCATGGCATCCCCGCAGTAAAAACCCATCGGGTAATCAACACCACCAATGGTTGCCTGGGTTAACTTTTTACATCCCAAAAACGCATCTTCTGCGATAAGTGTATCGGGATTTTCAATAACCACATGTTCCAGGTTTGGCATATTGGCAAAGGCCCGCGAATAAACATGTTTGCATGATTTGGGAATAACCAATTCATGGGCCGCGGTCCCTTCTAACGCCGCAGATTTAATTTCCCAAATCTTTTCTGGGATATTCAACGCCAGTTTCCCACACCCGGAAAAGCATCCTTTGCCCAAAACCCGAATATCGGACGCATTGTTAAATTTTACTTGTTTTAAACGAATAGCATTGCCACATATATATTCTGGAACAATTTCCATTTTTTGGGGAAATGAAACAGATCTTAAGTTTTCACACCCGTATAAAATACCACGATCTAATCGTGTATTAACAGGAAATTTGATGGAATAAACAGACGTTTCCGCCAGTCCCAAAGAATTTATCTGTGTGATCTTATTATTGAAATCAACCCATCGTAGATTTTTTTGCCCCCGCATCATATCTGATAATATCGTCACATCATCAAAGAATGTCAAACGATCAATCAAATTACAATTCGTCGCCAAAACATATTGTCCATCTTGTTCGACATAGATTTCATTCAATGCGTTTAAAATTCCTGTTTTCATATCACCCCCCTTGTCTTTTCAAATATCCGTTCAATGATACGGCGACGTAATTTCAACTGGTAATTCAAATCGCGGCGACTGGCGTGATTTAAATGCATCCAATATGTATTCCGGTAATCATCACACACGTACATCATGGTCGGAAAAACATAAAGCACCGGCACCCCAGATACTTTGTCCAGATATTCGATAACCGTTTGGGCAATTTTGGAATCAATGTCACCCACCAATTCATAATTGACCACTAATTCATGTGCACCCGGATTGGGAAACGCCATTATGGTGTTTTCACCATCTAACCCCACACTTAACACCCCATTTTTCGAAATAACGGGTAATTCCGTACGCGGCCCCAGTTCATAAAATTTTGGTGTTTTGTACGATACAACCGGCCCAATACAATATGTGTTTTTCTTTTTCCGTCCCATATCCGGCACAATCCGTGCCGTTTGTTCATCCATCATCATTTATCCATTTTTGAATAAATTAACACAATATTTGGGGATATCAACACAACAATTTCGGCAAATTACACAAACAGGTCTTTGACAAACTGGGCATGTTCGGTAATGAATTTAAAGCGAAATTCCGGCTTTTTCCCCATCAGTTCGGAAACGATCGTACGGGTTTTTTCCGTATCTTCGGCACCATCATCGGTGCGTGGCGGCAATTCAATGCGAATTAAACGCCGGGTTTTTGGGGACATTGTCGTTTCCTTTAACTGGTTCGGCATCATTTCACCCAACCCCTTAAAGCGGGAAATTTCGATCTTTTTCCCCTTATACTTGCCATTCTTTAATTCTTCGAGTTGTTCGTCACTGTCCACATAAATTGATTCGGTCCCATGCGTCAATTTATACAACGGCGGACATGATAAATACAAGTGCCCCCCATAGATCAATTGCGGCATCATTTGATAAAAGAATGTCATTAACAATGATGCAATATGACTGCCGTCGACGTCGGCATCGGTCATGATGATCACTTTTTCATAACGCAATTTGTCATCATTCCAATCCTTGGCCGTGCCGGCCCCGATAATATCAATTAATTCGTTCAATTCCTTGTTATTGCCAAAACGTTCATCGGAATTTGATACGACGTTTAAAACCTTGCCACGGACGGGCATAATCGCCTGGGTCGTGCGATCGCGGGCCTGTTTGGCGGTACCACCGGCACTGTCCCCTTCGACAATAAATAATTCCGTTCCCGCCACCCCATGTTTAGAACAATCGGCCAACTTTACCGGCATACGGGCGCGTTTAGTCGGGGTTTTACGGGCAACATCTTTGACCTGTTTGGTTTTGATCCGAGCATTGGCCAAATTCACCACAAATTCCAAAACCGCATTCGCCGTTTTCGGATCAGATGCCAAAAATATATCCCATGGATCACGCAGGGCGTTTTCGGTGTAACGTGCCACCTCTGGATTCGATAATTTTTCCTTGGTCTGGCCCAAGAATTGTGGTGTTTTATAGAACACCGACACAATCGCCGCCACTGAATCAAAGACATCATCCCCAATAATCGTGGCCGCCGCCTTGTTATTAACTTTGTCACCGTATGCCTTGATGCCTTTGGTAATTGCGGCCTTGAACCCACTTTCGTGGGTGCCACCGTCAATCGTCGCAATGGTATTACAATATGATGCGAAAAATCCGTCGTCCGACGCCGCACCATTTTCATCGGTCAAAAATGTCAATGCCCATTCCACGCGACCACTGTCGTCGGGGAAATCCACACTGCCACTGAAAATCTTGGGCAAAATGCGTGGTTTATTATCGGTTTTTTCGGCCAAGAAATCCGCCACACCACCCGGATAATAAAATGTTGTCGTTGCCGGGATATTCATATCTTCGGTCAATAATTCTGGATTACATGTCCATTCAATTTTAACGCCACGGGATAAAAACGCCTTGGACCGGGCCATACGGAAAATTTTCACCGGCTTGAAAACAGCCCCAGAACCAAAAATATCATCATCAATTGTAAACCGAATTTTGGTGCCATGGGCACGTGTTTCATTGCCGCGCGTCATGGGTGATGTTGGTTTCCCGCGCGAAAAGGTTTGGTGCCATTCGTATCCATCACGACAAATGGTGACGATCATTTCCGATGATAACGCATTAACAACCGCCGACCCCACCCCGTGCAGCCCCCCACTGGTCTTGTAAACATTATTATTAAATTTGCCCCCCGAATGCAGGGTGGTCAAAATCACCTCTAGTGCGGATTTACCGGGGTATTTTGGATGTTCATCGACCGGAATCCCCCGTCCATCATCGGTGATCTCAATTGTTTTTGCATCGATCAGATTGACCGAAATTTTCTTGGCAAAACCGGCCACCGCTTCGTCAATCGAATTATCCATAATTTCAATCGGCAAATGGTGCCAGGCCTTTTCGTCCGTGCCACCAATATACATCCCCGGCCGCAGACGGACAGGTTCCAGCCCTTCTAACACCTGAATATCAGATGCATCATAAGATTTATTTTCCAATGTCATAGTACCCATAGATTAAAAAAAATTGTTTCCCGGCGCAAGAGTAAAAATTTATTTTTCCCAATTTAATCCGCCCTTGATTTTGTTACGGTATGCATTATATATTCATTAACAATTATCACAACAGGCAAAAGAAATGAACAAAAATCCATACGAAGTTTTGGGCGTGGCGCGTGACGCGTCGGACGCCGATATAAAAAAAGCCTATCATAAATTGGTCATGAAATATCACCCGGATAAAAATCCCGACGATAAAACCGCCGAAGAAAAGTTTAAAGAGGTGAATAATGCCTTTGACATTCTAAAAGATCCCCAGAAACGTGCGGCCTATGACCGGTTTGGCGATGCGGCATTCGCGGCCGGAAACGGCGCATCGGCGGGTACGGGCGGCTTTGGCGGCAATCCCTTTGGCGGGGGATTTGATTTTGGCGGTGCCGGTATGGGTGGTGCCGGAATGGAAGATATTTTACGCGAAGCCATGCGTGGATTTGGATTTGGTGGGTTTGGCGGCGATGCTGGGGGATTTGGTGGCGGCCGCACGGCGGCACGCGCCGGACGTGATTTATTGGACGAAGTGGCCATCGACCTGCGGGATGCGTATTTCGGCAAAACGCACACTGTCCGGTTTTCCAGCAATGTTGAATGCGAAAAATGCCATGGGAACGGTACGGACGACGGCAAACCGGCCCCCACATGTCCCAAATGTGGCGGCACCGGCACCATTCACGCACGCCAGGGATTTTTTGCGGTTGAAACCCCATGCCCCGAATGCCATGGATTGGGACACAAAATTGACAAAAAATGCAGTGCATGTGACGGCACCGGCGCCGTGCACAAACAACGCACGTTAGAGGTTAAAATTCCCGCCGGCGTCACCGACGGGGCGCGGTTACGTTTGCGCGGCCAAGGCGAGGCGGGTCAATCCGGTGCCCCGGCGGGGGATTTTTACCTGGATATACATGTACGGCCCGACCCGGTCTTTGCACGCCATGGTGATGATTTAATTATGCAGTCCGATATCCCATTTACGACATTGGCGTTGGGTGGGGAAATCGATGTGGAAACAATCGATAAAAAACAATTGTCGGTCCGTGTTCCGGCCGGTACCCAGGTGGGTGAAAAATTACGCGTTCGTGGTCATGGCATGCCACGTGCCCGTGGGGGATTTGGCGATTTATATATCGACATTACGATGCGGGTTCCCACCAAGCTAAGTGAAAAGCAAAAGAAAATCTTGACTGAATTTGCAGAAACCAAGTCCGATAAAAAAGGATGGTTTTAAAAAATCCCGCCACCCGGCGGGATTTTTTTTCAGTGTTCACAGTGCAGAGCTCAAGTAAAGACCACCTCCCCGGCTACGCCGGTACTCCTCCACAGGAGGAGAACTTGTCTTTGTGCCACGCCGTTGCAAAGTTCCCCTCCGGTGGAGGGGTGGGCGAAGCCCGGGGTGGTCTTTTTTTTAAACTATCCCACATGGGTGCCCGAGGTGTGGAATTTAAGAACAGAGAGAAGTTCCCCCGCCAGAACCCACCCATGGAAATTTAACAATTTCCACAGGGCCCGGGGTCGGGGTGGACGCGCAATCGGGCCCCGCAAAAATTGAAAATTTTTGGGGGTGATACCGACGGGGTGGTCTTTTTATAAGATCCCATACGGGGGGGGCGGCGAACCCGTTTCGCGTCCCCCAATTTTTCCCTTGTCAAAAATCGTGCAAACGGGTATAATTCCTGGGGTTGAACGTTATTTAACTATGCCTAATCCAAAGGGACAGTTTTTTTAGGCATAGTTGGGGGGAAAATTTGTCGCAGAAATCCGGGATTTTTAATATTGGGACTATGCCTAAAAAAACTGTCGGGTTTTGGGTGGCGTTATTCTTTTTATCCCATCCGGGATGGGCCATAACACTACATATGGATGGGGTGGCGGTTTCTCTTGATCAGACGCGTCATACACACCCCAGTTTGGTGATTCAAACGGCCGAAAGGAAATGGTTTGGGGCACTTTTTACCGGTTCTGCCCCGGGACGGACGTTACATGTATCTGTGAATGGAACGGATTATTGGTTGGGGCAATGGTGTCGGCCGGGGACGTATCGTGCAGATGGTTTTTTCCAATGTCAAGATTGCGGTTTGGGACATTATTGTACCGGTGGGGCACATCGTGCCCCATGCAGTGGTGGCATCATCGCATGTCCAGATATCCATGCCACGACCGATGCCCGCGCAGATACGATGGTTAATCGTGTTCTAATGGTGGACGAAGTCACAAAACAGGTTCCCGGGACAGATATGTCGCAATGGCGGATTCTTCGTTCTGATTCTGCCCAGGTACCGGGTGATTATTTAAAAAAAATAAAAAATGATTTGTCGTTGGTTAATACGGTTCCTGTTGATGTTGGGGTGATTGGACCCGGGACGTATTTATTTGTACAAAAAGCGGGCAGTGTTTGTCCCGCCAGTATGGGTACAGGATACAGTTCATTTATTATGGTTTTTGATCATCCTGTATCTTATAAAATGATTCATGCCGAAAATGTTTTTTACACTTTTATTGATGTCGATGGTCCTGAATTTACGGGGTGGGATATTAAATTATCCCCAGAACATTATTGTACCACACGTGACGAGGCCAATGTGGCCAACATGGACAAGTCGTCGGGTTTTCAATTATTTGTATATGAATTAAAATAGTCTATTTTATGTGGATCATGTCATGTTTGGGGTGGGGGGGAATAGAAAAGACTTGACCCATCTATGATCAAGAATGCTATGATAATAGAAAATCTTTTGGGGGTTGCCCCAAAAGATGGGAAGTGGTTCCTATAGCGTTTCCAAAAATCCTAGGATAATATGATCAAACCGTTCAAACTGTGGAGCGAATAAAAGGTACAAAAATGTTAGACAAAAAAAATATCCCGGAAGAGATGATTATTAACCCCGGTGAAGAAGAATTCTATCAACGTCTGGGGATGCGTCTGCGTGCAGCCCGCGAACGGTTGGGTATGGCGGCATCAGATATTGCGCGTATTGTTGATATTGATGTTGAACAATTGCAAGATTATGAAAATGCGGTATTGGCGATTCCTATTTATCACATGTTACCCATTGCAGAGTTTTTGGGGTATCCCCCGGAATTAGATTTGCGATTCAATTAATACGACATCCCGGAGAGAGAGATGTCGTTTTTTATCCGTTGTTATGCATCAAGATATGTAAAACCACACTGATGATAAATATAATGGTAATGATCCCAAGGATAATTTTCTGGGGCCGGTGTGATTGGGTTCCATGACATTGGGCACATTCACATTGGCATTGCCGCATGACAAGTATCCATGATAAACCCAACATTGCGGCCGAAAAGACAAAGATCCACGGTTCCATCCAATGCGGGATAAGGTGAAAGTGCGCCGCATCCGGCGCAATTAATCCAATAATAGATAAGACAATTGGTATGCCACAGCAAAAAATATGAGGGACAATAGTGGCAATAATTCCAATTTTAACAGCGTTGTTTTTCATGATTGGATTATTATAGCCGATTGGCATCGTGGATGCAAAGAAATTTTGGTATCCCCAACAGGAATCGAACCTGTATCAAGGGTTTAGGAAACCCCTATTCTATCCGGTTGAACTATGGGGACAGGTGATTGTATAATATTCCTTGGATTTTCATATTGCAAGTTATAATCGGACTGATTATAATATCCCAAAAGATTTTGAGGAGTAAAAGAAATGGGCAGCAGATTGGTCGGATATGGGTCATATTTACCAGAAAAAATTATGACCAACCAAGATTTTGAACGCATGATGGATACATCCGACGAATGGATTGTTCAGCGTACAGGTATGCGGCAACGGCATTTTGCCGCCGATAATGAAACCGTTACCGATATGGCGGTTATGGCGGCCCAGCGTGCATTGGATAACGCAAATTTAACCGTCGATGATATTGATTTGGTCATTGTGGCGACAACGACATCCGAACTTGATTTCCCATCGGTGGGTGTTCAAGTCTTGGGGGCATTGGGGGCAACGCGGGATCAACCGGGGTTTGATGTCCGGGGTGCGTGCACGGGTTATATTTATGCATTACATTGTGCGCGGGCATTCTTTGCCGCCGGTATGCATCGGCGCATCATGATTATTGGTGCGGAAAAAATGTCCCGGTTTCTTGATTGGAATGATCGCAGTACGGCCGTCTTGTTTGGTGATGGGGCAGGGGCGTTAATTTTTGAACATTCCACATCCAGTTATTCTGGGATTATCGATACCGTCATTATGGGTGATGGAAAATGTTTTGATATGTTGCATGGAACGTCTGATCATCGTATTTCAATGAATGGACCCGAAACATATAAAAAGGCCGTTACATTAATGCCAGAGGCCGCACAATACATCATGGAACATGCCGGTATCACTGCGGAAAATGTAGATTGGATTATTCCGCATCAGGCGAATTTACGTATTATCCAAAGTGGGGCCGGACGGTTAGGTTTCCCATTGGAAAAAATTATTGTTACGGTGGACAAACATGCCAATACCAGTGGGGCGTCCGGCGTCTTGGCGATGGCATATGCATTTGATCAAGGTATTATTAAGAAAGGTCAATTAATCTTGTATCCCGCGTTTGGTAGTGGTCTGACGTGGGGTGCGTCTTTAATCAGGGTGTAATAAATGGCAACAATTACCAGAATAGATTTTGCGAATAAATTGCGTGCGGAATTTGGCTTGACCACGGCCGACGCATATAAATTAATCGATGTTATTTTTGACGAAATTGAAACAGCATTGATCAACGGGGAAGAGGTTAAGTTTGCAGGATTAGGAACATTCAAATTCTTGACCAAGGGGGCACGCATGGGACGTAATCCCAAAACCGGTGTGCCGGCCGTCATTTCGGCCCGCCGCGTTGTTTCATTTCGCCCCAGTGGGGAATTTAGAGAGCGGGTAGGGTAGAATACATTCATGTTTCCATGATCGTATGAATGCCGTAACAAATAAAGAACGTCCCCATTTGGGGACGTTCTTTATTTCGGGCATCAAATCACCCACAAAAATCTGATTGTTTTTTGTGGAACCCGATTACTGGTCGGCCTCTCACCGTGGTTCTCGTCCGACGGGGTCAAATAAAAAATCCCCCAAATGGAGGATTTTATTATTTCTGGTGACAAATCACCCACAAAAATCTGATTGTTTTTTGTGGGACCCGATTACTGGTCGGCCTCTCACCGTGGTTCTCGTCCGACGGGGCCAAATAAAAAATCCCCCAAATGGGGGATTTTATTATTTCTGGTGGCCCTGGTCGGACTCGAACCGACACTCCTTGCAGAACTTGATTTTGAGTCAAGCGCGTCTACCAATTCCGCCACGGGGCCAAAACCATGGACTTATTTCGCTGCTGCCTTTTTGGCGTCAACTTTTTTGACCAAACGGGCGCTGCGCGTGGGTTTATGCACCGGTTTTTTTGCCGGGGCGGGCGCCTTGCCCTGTTTCTTTTCAATGGCACGCTTAATCGCAGCCATATCGTCCGTCAAACGTGAAATGGGTTTTGCCATTACATAGGCATCCAGACCGCCATGCTTGGTCAATGTACGCAAACCCGCCGTAGAGATCCGCAACGAAAAATCACGACCCAAAATATCACTATGGAATTTTAACTTTTGCAAATTGGGCAAGAACGTCCGTTTCGTATGACGTTCAGAGTGGGAAACGTTCATCCCAACTTCTGTTTTCTTACCAGTAACTTTACATACACGTGGCATAATTATTAATCCTTTGATAATCGGGGCACAATTTATAATAAAAATCAACAAAAGTCAAGTGATGTTTTTATCTTTTTATATGGGGGTGTTCAATGGCTTTGATTCCTGTGTCTTGAATGCGTGTAAAATGGTACTATATATTGGGTAAATGAACAAAAAGGTGATTGATCATGAATCCAGAAGAAATGCAAGAAACACCAGAGCAAGCCATACAAAAATACACGACTGATTTTACAAAATTGGCCGCGGATGGCAAATTGGATCCGGTCATTGGGCGTGACGAAGAAATTCGTCGCACGGTCCAGGTGTTAAGTCGGCGAACAAAAAACAATCCGGTTTTAATCGGTCAACCCGGTGTGGGTAAAACCGCCATTGTCGAAGGATTGGCGTCGCGGATTATTGCGGGTGATGTGCCAGAAAATTTATTAAACAAAAAATTATTATCATTGGATATGGGGGCGTTGATGGCGGGTGCCATGTTCCGCGGCCAATTCGAAGGGCGCCTGAAGGCGATATTAAAGGCGGTCAAAGATTCTGATGGTCAGATTATTTTGTTTATTGATGAATTACATACATTGGTTGGCGCCGGCAAAGGCGAAGGCAGTATGGATGCCGGAAATTTATTAAAGCCGATGTTGGCCCGGGGGGAATTACACTGTCTGGGGGCGACAACGTTGGACGAATATCGTCAATATATTGAAAAGGACCCAGCATTGGCACGTCGGTTTCAACCGGTTTATGTTGATGAACCGACCGTCGAAGACACGGTTTCCATCATGCGGGGCCTAAAAGAAAAATACGAAGGTCATCACGGTGTTCGGATCGCGGACAGTGCTTTGGTATCGGCGGTAAAGTTATCGAATCGATATATCACAGATCGGTTTTTGCCCGACAAGGCGATTGACCTGATTGACGAAGCCGCCGCCCGTGTCCGGATAGAGGTGGCGTCAAAGCCAGAAAAACTGGACGAAATTGATCGGCATTTGATGCAATTAAAGATTGAACAACAGGCGTTGAAAAAAGAAAAAGATGAAGAGTCTAAGAAACGTCTGAAAGATTTGGAAAAGATTATCAAAGAAACCGAAGAACAATCGCGCGAAATGACGGCCCAATGGCGTGCAGAGCAAGAAAAAATGCGCGGATTGTCGGATGCGATGGCGGCATTGGATGCGGCCAAAGCGGAGGTTGCGACCGCCATGCGTAACGGTGATTATGAAAAAGCATCGGCATTGCAATACGGCAAAATTCCCGAATTAGAAGAAAATATTAAAAAAATGAATGCCGATGCGCGCGAATACAAAACGGTTTTGCCCGAACACATCGCCGCCGTGGTTAGCAAGTGGACCGGTGTTCCGGCCGACAAATTGACCGGTGAAGAACAGGCAAAATTGATGAATATTGAAGACGAGTTGCGTCGTCGCGTTGTTGGCCAAGATTTGGCATTGGGTGTAATTGCCCGTGCCATTCGGCGCAGTCGGGCGGGATTGTCGGATCCACATCGGCCCGCCGGCAGCTTTATGTTCTTGGGGCCAACGGGGGTCGGAAAAACCGAAGTGGCCAAGGCATTGGCGGAATATTTATTTAATGATGACACGGCCATGACACGTATTGATATGAGTGAATATATGGAACCCCATTCGGTGTCCCGTTTGATCGGCAGTCCCCCGGGGTATGTCGGTTATGACCAAGGGGGTGTTTTGACCGAAAGTGTTCGTCGTCGCCCATACCAGGTTTTATTATTTGATGAAATTGAAAAGGCAAACCCGGATGTATTTAATGTCTTTTTACAGATATTAGATGATGGGCGTTTAACCGATGGTCAAGGACATGTGGTGAATTTTACCAACACCATCATCATCATGACCAGTAATTTGCCCGATATGGCGGCGGTAAAAAAGCATTTCCGTCCCGAATTTATTAACCGCATTGATGACATCGTGTTCTTTAACCCATTGGGCAAAGAAGTCATGGCGGATATCGTTCGGATTCAATTGCGTGGATTGGAAAAACGCCTTGGGGAACGTCGCATTACATTGGATATCACGGACAAGGCGATTAAATGGTTGGGCGAACATGGATATGATCCAGCGTTTGGGGCCCGTCCGTTAAAGCGGTTGATTACATCAACGGTCGAAGACAAGATTGCCGATATGATTTTGTCTGGGGCCGTGGGCGAAGGGTCAACCATTCATATTGATGTCAAAAACAAGGATTTGGTGGTGTCGTAAAAAAAATCCCGCAATTGCGGGATTTTTTATTTAGATACAATAACCATGGCGGTGCGTAAAACACTGTCGCCGAACATGTATCCCGGTTGCAATTCCGTTATAATTGTATTTGGGGCCGGGCGCGGATTGGCATCCGCGGGGGCATCAACCACCTGAATCGCGTTATGGAATTGTGGATTCAAGATGGTGCCCACCGATTCAATGCGCGTGATGCCAATTTGGGCAAAGGCGGCATTCATCGCCCCTTGCATGGCCAAAATCCCGGCATCATTGGGATTATGGGTCAATGCCGCATCGATCGCATCCATAACCGGAACAAAATGGGATGCCACGGACATGGCGCGTGCGCGTGCGGCGTTTTCGCAATCCAATCCGGCACGTCGCCGGGTATTTTCCAAATCGGCCATTGCACGCAGATATTTATCATTTAATTCACGGTTTTCCGCAACCAGGGCGTTCACCTGGGCATTAGAGATGGCGGCATCCATATCGGCGGCGCCGTCGGTGGCCGTGGTTTGTTCATTTGCCGCGTTGTCCGTGATGGTCACTTCTTCGATATTTATATCCTTGTTTTGTTCCATAAATGCATCCCTATGTTTTATATCGTTGTGCAGTATAATGTTAATTCACGCTGGTTATTATAGGTATGAAGTCGTCAGGTTTCAAGGATGCCCCGCCCACCAAGACGCCATCAACGTGATCGATTGACATAATTTCTGATGCGTTGGATCCCTTGACACTGGCGCCATAAAGAATGGGGGTTGTATCCATACCCATATCACGTAACGTATCCGCGATCAATGTGTGCGCCGCCGAAATTTCTTCACGTGTGGGGGTTAATCCGGCCCCAATGGCCCAGCGTGGTTCATACGCGACAATTACATGACGGGCATCGGTTGGAATGCATTCACGGACCCCAGATTCGATAATCGCCATCGTTTTGCCATCATTCTTTTCATCCATGGTTTCGCCCACGCAGATAATAGGTGTTAAACCGGCGGCAATGGCCGCGGTGGCTTTGGCACGGACAATATCGTTTGTTTCGTTATGATATTGACGGCGTTCACTGTGGCCGACAATGACATATTTCGCGCCCGACGCCGCGATCATTGTGGCCGATACTTCGCCGGTAAAGGCACCATGGTCGTGGGCACTGACATCTTGGGCACCCAAGGCCACGCGGCCGCCATCCACCCCCAGCATGGTAAACGGCGGACAAATAATGACGGTGTTGGATGTTTCCACGTCATTTAATGCCGTGATCATCGTGTGCAATGCATCGGATGTGCCATTCATCTTCCAGTTTCCAGCGATAATTTTCATGAAAATTCCCCTTTTTTTCGTTGATTTTCGTTTCTTCATTTTGCTATGGTATCGCAAAAGGGGAACAAATGCTAGAATATTTACGTAATGCGGCGGATAAACCGGTTGCAAAAATTTTAATTGGAATTTTGGCGTTTTCATTCGTTGGATGGGGTGTCGCCGAATGGATCTTTGGGGGCGCAATACGCGGCCAGAATATTGCCAGCGTGGGTGGCGAAAGTATTAGTATCCAAGAATTTAATACCGAAAAAACGCGCCAGATGGCCATGTTGGACAAAGACATGCAGAAAAAGATTTATACCGATGCCAATGCGGCAAATCAATTCTATGGTGCCGTGTTGGGAAATCTGGTGACGAATAAAATGGTTGAAAACCGGGCGGATGATTTGGGATTCGTGGTATCGGATCGGCGCGTGGCACGTGAAATTCGTCAATTCCCAGAGTTTCAAGAAAATGGGGCGTTTTCAACACGTCTGTTTGATACGGTGTTATACCAATCTGGTTTTAGCGAGGCGACATTTGCCGACTATTTACGTCATCAGATTAAACGATCAATGACCCTGGGGGCGATGGCGGTTCCGATCAAGGTTCCGGATTTTGCATTGCGCGCGGCGTATAATGCCCGTCATGCCCAGCGTCAAATTGATTATATCCCGGTTAAGTTTTCTCAATTCAATGTGGGCACACCCACGGATGAACAGTTACGTCAATTTTATGCGGCCAATCCCGTGCGTCGTCCCGAAACGCGTGCGGTATCATACATCTTGGTTGCGGCCGATATGACCAAACCGGATCAGGCCGATCGGGCGTATGAATTGGCCCAACGTGTCGAAGATGATTTAATTGGTGGGGCATCAATGGCCGATATGCCCGCACGCCATCGGGTAAAGCATGTGTCCATTCCGGCATTTGCCGTCGACGCGCGTCCAGTGGATCGTGTCTTGGATGATGCCATGATGGCGCGTGTGTTTGATATGGATGTTGGCGTAGAAAGTGAATTGATCGAAACCAAAGATGGTTATGTGATCATACGCGTTGATACCATTAATCCGGCCCAGATTGCAGATTTTGACAGTGTTAAAAAAGATCTTGGGACGGCATGGCGGCGTGATGCCCAACGCAAGCAAGCCTATGTTCGTGCCAATGAATTATTGGTCGCATTAAATGCGGATGGGAAATTGCCTGGGAAAAAATCGGTGACAGTATCGCGCACATCGGGGGCACCGACCGATGTATTGGTTGCCGCATTTAAAGGAGAGATAGGTGACAATTCCATTGTGCCGGGTACGGATGCGTTTTATGTCATGCATATTGCCGACGATATTGACCCCCGTATGGATAACAAAAAGATGCAGGCGATGCGTCCAGAAATCCAAAATATGATGACGCGCGGCATTATGGATGATTATAATGCATTCTTGGGGCGGGAATATCCGGCAAAATTAAATCATAAATTATTAGATCGCGTTATGGCCAAATAAAAAACGCCGGATATTCCGGCGTTTTGTTTAGTGATTTTTTTCATGTGATATTTTAAACACATGTGTCATTAATGTCTTTTTTTGCATAATCACGTTCATACGGTTACTGAGCCCCAGGGTTAATTTGGTATCATCCAAGGACGGGGTAACATGATCAATATACACCCTTTTGTTGGAATATTTATTGATCTGATCGAATTGGCGTGACTTTAGGTTTGTGTCAAAGATTTGCCATGACGGACGATTGGGAATATTGGGATTATCCGTTACAATGCCATGCACGGCCAATATTGTGTCGCCCATAAATGTTTTCAATTCTGTATTTAAATGATTCTTTAATATACGATTGCCATTGACATAAACATCATAAAATGTGCCATCTTGGGTGATTTTGACCAATTTGGCATGGGCCGTCAATGTATTTTCGTCCAATGTTATTTCTTGTGTTGTTTCTTGGGCGGCGGTTGACGGTAATTTCGATGTTTCTTTGAATTGAGCCGTTTGGGGATCATATTTTTCCGGAAAACGTTCAATCATGGCCTTGTGCAGGTTTATCGGAATTTCACCAAAGCGCGAAAATGCCTGAAAGATTTTCAACAAAGCAGAGGTGCCCACGCTGGTGTAATCTTTGGTTTCAGAATGTTGGCGTACCTCTTTTTGGGCTATATAACACTTGGACAGTTTTTCCACAATCACAGTTGTGTGTTTCGGGGTATCTGGCACGGGTGTTGGTGTTTCTGATTTGGTTTCATCGTGTTCATTGGATTGTGTTTTTGTGTATTCGGCACGCATTTCATCTGCGATTTTTCCGATTATAGAACGGCGATGAATTTGACCCACCAGGCGGCGCTTTTTGAGATCATACGTATCAAAGCGACGGTACATTTCGTCATTTACTTCGTCGGTAACGAATCCTTTGCGTACCTGGGCCTGATAGCGAAATACAAGTGTGCTATCGGCCAAATCCGATACAGGTGTGCATTTGGGGCCCATTTTGAATTTGCGATTAATCGGATCATATGTTTCAAAACGTTTACTTAATTCCGCATTCAATTCATCGGAAATAAATCCATTCGATTTTGCCGTACGATATTTATGGCGCAGACTTGTATCTGACAATTGTTCAAGCGGCAAACCGTTGTATTGTCTTTTCGGTTTTGTTGCGTTTACTGCCTTGATCATGGATTTAATGGTTTTGGCCCATGCCAAGGATTCATCCAATGTCAATTGCGTAACCGGGGCAATGACCGAACATTTCATCGCGTAAATGGTGTCCCCACCAGATGGTACATTCACCGTTTGATAGGTTGTGCCACGTTCAAAGCACCATGAATAAGATGAAATTATTTTGTCATTATTTGTATATGAATCAAAATAAAATGAATTTGTTTGTTCAATGTATCGGATGCGTGCCGACCCATATGGCATTTGCGGGGCAATTTGCCCAGTTTTTGTATTTAACAGATACAATCTTTTGATTCGATGCGCCCCAGTTGCACGGATAATTGGGGTTTTGCGTACAACGATCCATGGGGTGTTGGGCCATTGTCCAACAATTTCAAATGGCGTGGCACTGTTGCCGATGACATTGACCTTGGTCGGACGATTATCCGCATCAAGCCAATATAAACTATAATGACCATTGGCAACATTAACACAGCGTAACGTTTTATTTGCAGACATGATTATTCACCTTGGGTTTGGTTAAATTGAAATTGACCATCGCGCAGACGTTTGTATTCACCGCGCATGTTGATTAATTGGGCATCTGTGCCGGATTCGACGATCCGGCCATCTTTGATGACACAGATTTTGTCGGCATCCAAGACCGTTGACAGACGGTGGGCAATCACAAATGTTGTACGCCCACGCATCAAATCTGATAATGCCGATTGGATTAACCGTTCACTGGTGGTGTCCAGGGCCGATGTCGCTTCGTCCAGCAACAAGATCGGGGCATCTTTTAATATCGCACGCGCAATGGCAATACGTTGTTTTTGTCCCCCCGATAACAGACAGCCGTCTTCGCCCACCAGGGTATTATATCCATCGGGAAATTCGTTAATAAATCCGTCGGCGTTTGCCGCCCGGGCCGCCGCAACAACCGCATCATGCGTGGCATTGGGGGCACCGTATTTAATATTATCTGCGATTGATGCATTGAACAGAAACACATTTTGCGAAACATCGGCGATATTTTCGCGTAATGATTTCAATGTATATTGGCGAATATCGGTGCCATTAATGGTGATGGTACCCGATTGGGGATCATAAAATCGCATCATCAGATTAAATAACGTGGATTTTCCCCCACCCGATGGGCCAACCAGGGCACATACTGTTCCCGCCGGAACATTCAGGTTGATGTTGTGCAAAACCGGTTCACCGGGTGTGTATGCAAATGAAACATTGTCAAAAGACACCGACATAGGGCCCGGTTTTAATTCAACCGCCCCAGGTGTGTTTGTAATATCGGGTTTTGTATCCAGGAATTTAAATAAAACCTCTGCCGCTAATAATCCATGTTGTAATGTGTCGCCAGTACCCGTAATACTTTTGGCAGGTTTATAGGCCGCGGTTAATGCCAACAAAAATGCGGTAAAATCACCCGTTGTGATGGTGCCATTGGCAATAAATTTTGCGCCCATAATCATGGCAACACACAATCCGATTGAAATCATTAATTCCATCAATGGCGACCGCAGGGCGTTGGCCTGGGTGCTTTTATAAGAATTTGTTAATGATTGGTTTAAAACATCTGAAAAATTATGTGATTCTTTGTCTTCGTTGGCAAATGCCTGGATTGTTTGCATGCCATGTAATGTTTGATTCAAATGTTGGGCAACATTATTGGCAATTTTAAATGATTGGCGTGATAATTTGCGGCGTCGACGCATGATCAATGTCATCGGAATCAAAATCATCGGGGCCAGAAACAAGAGCACCACACACATCTGGGGGGCATACCAAAACATTAAAAATAATGTCATGGCCAATGTTGCGACGTTTTGAACCAATTTAACAATTGTTGTTGTCACCAATGATAATACCGCCGGTGATTGAACCGTAAAATAATTTAAATTTGTTCCAATGCCATCATGCAAAAATTGGCCCATGTTCATATGAACCATATGGGTATAAACCCGTTTTTGTAACGCCGCCTGGGCAACGATGCCACCTTTGGCCATTAATAATGCCTTGGCATAGGTGAAAATCCCTTTGGCGGCAAAGGCGATCACCACCTGGGCCCCCAGGAAATAAACCGCCGCCATATTCTTGTCAATAAAGGCTTGGTCCACCACTTGCTGGACCAGGGTGATGGTGTACGCTTCGGCACCGGCGGCGGCAATCGTTGCCATGATCCCCGCCAATAACCATCCCCATTGGGGGCGGCCAATTTCACGCCATACACGACGATACAGGGATAATTTAATCCCCCGCGCGTCCGCATCAGGACGCAAAATCGATCGAAATTTTTTAATCATTTTTTTCATAGTGCTGATATGATTATAATACTATAATAAAAATTGTCCAGAATATTTTTTACATTGACAAATGGTTATTCAATCTATAAAATAAGGCAACGATTGGGGTCATAGCTCAGTTGGTAGAGCACCTGCTTTGCAAGCAGGGGGTCGTCAGTTCGAGTCTGATTGGCTCCACCAAGATTATAAAAAACCGGCGTATCGCCGGTTTTTTGTTTCTTATTTTTACTTTATTCGGGACAAGCGGGCGTTTTTAATACAGGTTTGCCATCTGTTTTGACGGATTTCATTGATATCAAATTGTAGTATTTCCCCAAATTTGGCCCCGCGTGCCCAACATGATACCAAGATTTCTCTGGCAAAATTGTATATCGTTTCGGTTACCTCGATATCGGCATCGTGCGCGGTCTGATCAATCAATTTCTTGGTTAATCTTTTACCCGCCCGCATGTTTACTTGCATTAATTTTGCCCATTTTTCAGCGTATATAAAGGCCGCCTTGAGTTCGTCAGTATTGTTTTTCCAGTTATGATAGACGAACGGATAGCTGATCCGGAATTTTTCATTGGCAATCATGGTCATAACTTTTTCATCCAGACGTTGTTTTTTCAGGGCGTTTAATCGGATTTTTCTTTGGCCCTTCATCCCGTCGACAGAATCATAGTATGCATCACGGTTGTTTTTAAATTTTCTGTGATAATTGGCGACAATATCCGAAATCCGCATGTCTGGCATCACGTTCATCAAAATACCATTGAAATCAAATTGAATCCGACGATCCTTTGAAATGGCGGTCGCCAGCGCGGACAATGCCCAATCATCAATACCATCCCCAGGGACATCATTTTGTGTCAGTGTCATGGGATCATAATCAAATTTTGTCATTATTTAGCCCTTTTTTTTAATAATGGCACCAAATATATTATATGTCAATATTTATTTTTGATTTGCAATTTGTGAATTTGTTATATATACTTGGGGCGAAATCGCGGATTAAATCCGCCAAGAAATCACAATAAACGCCGCAAAGGGGGTGAAGTACACATGGTCAAAGTTCTGGTTCGCGACAATAATGTCGAACAGGCATTGCGTGTTGCCAAACGCAAATCGCAAAAAGAAGGTCTGTACCGCGAAATGAAAGAACGTCAGCGTTATGAAAAACCAACCACAAAGCGCAAGCGTTTAAAAGAGGAAGCCGTTCGAAACGAAAAGAAACGTCAATCGAAACAAAGAATGGTTTTCGGATTCTAAAAAAAAGATGTCCGCCCGTTTGGGCGGCGTTTTTTTTGGTTGTTATTTTTTTTCAAATGTTTTAAATTTATGGGCATCATGAGTAAAGAAATTATCGAAAATATTGAATCACAACAGTTGGCGGACGCGTTGTCGGAACGCTATTTATCCTATGCGGTGTCGACGATTGTTTCCCGCGCATTGCCCGACGTGCGTGACGGGTTGAAACCGGTTCATCGGCGGATTTTGTATTCTATGCTGCGGAATAAATTGACGCCTGCGGCCGCGTTTCGTAAATGTGCCAAGGTGGTTGGTGACGTGTTGGGCAGTTTTCATCCACACGGCGATGGATCGGTGTATGATGCTCTGGTTCGATTGGCCCAAGATTTTTCGGTGCGGTATCCACTAATTGATGGTCAGGGGAATTTTGGAAATATTGATGGCGACCCCCAGGCGGCGTATCGTTACACGGAATCCAAAATGACGGATGCGGCGATGCTGATCATGGAAGGATTGGATGAAAACAGTGTCGATATGATGCCGAATTTTGATGGCACGACGGTGGAACCGGTGGTTATGCCGGGGGCATTTCCCAATTTATTGGCAAATGGTGGTATGGGAATTGCGGTGGGGATGGCCACAAATATTCCGACACATAACGTGGCCGAAATCTGTGATGCGTTAAATTTGGTTGTCGATAACCCAGATGCCACAACGGTTCAGATTATGAAAAAGTTGGTTGGACCTGATTTTCCAACCGGTGGTATTTTGATTGATGATTTAGATACCATTATTAAAAATTATGATACGGGTCGCGGCGCGTTTCGGATTCGTGCGCGGTGGGAAACCGAAACATTAGACCGCGGTGCATCCCAGGCGGTGATTACCGAAATACCGTATGGAATTGTGAAATCCAAATTGGTGGAACAAATTGCGTCATTGATCGATGCCAAAAAATTGCCATTGGTTGATGATATCGTTGATGAATCCACGACCGATGTGCGTATTGTTATCACCCCAAAGAATCGCAATGTTCCATTGGATAAAATGATGGCACATTTGTTTGCGATGACGGATTTGGAATCGCGGTTCAATATGAACATGAATGTGATTGATTCCAAGGGTGCGCCGCGGGTTATGGGTATTGGCGACGTGCTGCGTGAATTTGTTGCCCATCAAAAAATCGTTCTGTGTCGGCGTACGACATGGCGGTTGGGAAATATTGCCCGCCGGTTAGAGGTTTTGGGTGGCTTGTTGATTGTTTATCTGAATCTGGATCGGGTGATTGAAATTATCCGCAACGAAGATGACGCCAAGGCGGCATTGGTATCTGAATTTCAATTAACCGATGTTCAGGTAGAGGCGATTTTGAACACTCGGTTGCGGTCACTGCGTAAATTAGAGGAAATGGAAATTCGTCGTGAAGATGCAGATTTACGGGCCGAACAAAAACAATTACAGGAATTATTAAATAGCCAAGAAATGCAGAATAACCAACTGCATGCGTGGTTTAACGATATTAAAAAGACGTATGATAAAAAAAGCGCCATAGGTCGGCGGCGTACGACATGGGATGCGGCCACCGAGGATATTGTTATTAACACCGATGAATTTATCGAAAAAGAACCCATGACGATTATTTTGTCGACAATGGGTTGGATCCGCGCAGCCAAGGGACATTTGGATCTGAATAATCTGGATATGAAGTTCAAAGAGGGTGACGAATTGCAAGCTGCGTTTCATGCGATGTCCACAGACCGGGTTAATTTGTTTGCGTCGGGGGGTAAAATGTTCACATTGAATGCGAATGATTTGCCATCGGCACGTGGATTTGGAGAATCGGTACGCATGATGGTGGATATTGGCGCCGATGAAAATATTGTCGCGGCGTTTGTATTGGATCCGATGGCAAAGTATTTGTTGGTGGGACGTCATGGTAATGGATTTATCGTGGCGGGTGAAAATTGTTTGGCCCAGACGCGCACCGGAAAACAGGTGATGAATGTTGATTCGCAAAACCCGGCAATTATGTGTGTGCCGGTGACGGGCAACACAATTGCAATATCGGGATCAAATGATAAATTGTTAATATTTGATACGGCGGAAATACCTGAAATGACACGTGGCAAGGGTGTTATCTTGCAAAAATATAATGCAGAACGGACCTATGTCTTGGATGTTATGTTCTTTGACGCGGCGGATGGATTTGGATGGACAACAGGTCGGGGAACAACCAAATTGGATGATTGGGCCCCATGGCGGGGACGTCGCGCATCCCAGGGACGCACCATTCCGGTCGGATTCCCCCGCAGTGGAAAGTTCAATAAATAATAAATCACCCCGATGGCATCCACGTAACCAATGTTTGCGTGGATGAAACCATGAATGCTGCTATTGCCGACCTTGGGCTCGTGTGTGAATCTAAAAAAAAGCCCACCCCGTTGGTATCACCCATAAAAATTTTCAATTTTTGCGGGGCCCGATTTCGCCCACCCCTCCACCGGAGGGGAACTTTAGATCGGTGCATAGGTTCTCCCCCCCCCTAGAGGAGTACCCCGAAGGGGGGCTTTATTTGAATTCTGCACACTGGTTGGTGGTGCGATAGCAAAGACGGATAGGGGGATAATATCCCCCCCAGGGTTGGGGAACGTGTTCCCCGTTCCTGTTCCTGATTTTTTACCAAATCTTGGTGCGTTTGGATTCTGGGACGTACATGGGATCGGTCGATTTAATATTAAATGCATCGTACCACGCGTTCACATGGGGCACAATCCCATTGACCCGCCAACGCGACGAAGAATGTTCATCTGTCTTGGTTTGGGTCAACAGGGCATCGGGGCGGATGTTACTGGCCTCGGCCAGGGCATAGGCGATAAAGAAGCGCATATCGCCCGTTAAACCATTTTCATCGGTTGGCGCGGGTGTGGCAAAGTTTTTATACGCGGTATAGGCCACCGTTACGCCGCCATAATCGGCCAGATTTTCCCCAAGTGTAAATGTCCCATTGGCATGGACCCCCGGTGCGACCAAGATATTATCGAAAAAGCGTCGCATAACGTCGGTGCGTTTATTAAAATTCTGGGCATCGGTGGGTGTCCACCAATCTTTCATATTTCCATCGGCGTCAAAATGGCGGCCCATGTCATCAAAGCCGTGTGTCATTTCATGACCAATAACAGATCCGATGGCCCCATAATTAAAGGCGTCGTCGGCGTTCATATCAAAGAATGGACGTTCCAAGATACCGGCGGGGAAACATATTTCATTTTCAGATGGGCCATAATAGGCATTGACTTCTTGGACGTTCATCCACCAGATGTTCGGATCTTGGTTGGTGCCAATTTTCTTTAACCAATAATCGTTTTCGAAACAGGCCACGCGGACCATATTTTCCCACAATGAATCATTGTGTATATCCAATGCGGAATAATCACGCCATACATCCGGATAACCGATTTTAATACGCATTGTTTTTAATTTTTCCAATGCCGCGGTGCGGGTATCGTCCGACATCCAATCAAGGTTTTCAATACGCATTTTAAGGGCCCGGCGCAAATTCTCGACCAGTTCGATCATGCGTTCTTTGGCCGCACGGGGGAAATATTTTTTGACATAGATTTGCCCAACCATTTCACCCAGTGATCCGTTTAACATAGATACAGCGCGTTTCCAACGGGGTTTAGGTGTCTTTTGACCGGCCATTTCGCGGTTATAAAAGTCAAAGGCAATCATGTATGTTTTATCGTCCAGAAAACTGGTCGCGGATTCGATCATACACCATTTTAAATATATCTTAATTAATTCTAGATCTGTATCATTCATAATGGCAATCGATTCACCAATGGCATCTGGTTGTCCAATATTTATATGGGTTGCATGCGCCGCGCCACGTGCATCCAAATATGCGTCCCAATCAAATCCCGGGAATTGTTGGCGAATTTGATCAATCGATAACTTGTTATAATTGGCGTGGGGATCGCGCAAAACTTCTTTGGTACGAAATGTTTTGGCCATGCGTTCTTCGAGTGCGTAAAGCGCATCTGCATCAATTGTTATGCCAAAGTTTGCCATTTGATCCGCGATATATTTTTTATATTTTTTGCGGATGTTACGTGATTTTTCATCGTCGTCAAAATAGTAATCCCGCGCCAGTCCCAGGCCCCCCTGGGATATACGGTAGAGGTAATGATCACTGTCCATTTCGTCCAATTCAACCCCGTCGCCCCAGAATGCAGATACATGGCGATGCATATTACCCAAAAATTTGGGCAACGCATCGCGTGACGATATCGCATCAATTTCGGCCAGGTATGGCGCCACAGGATCAATTCCATCGGCATTTAATTTTTCTTGATCCATGGCCACATGATAAAGCGTTCCGATTTTTCCATCGTCTTGTTCGGCAATATCGCGCACGCGTTCCAAACTCTGGGCATATAACATATCGAATGATCCATACCGTACATAATCATCCGGAATTGGGTTGGCGTTGCGCCATCCGCGTGTTGCGTAATCATAAAAATCGTCGCCAGGTCGAACGGTTAAATCCATATCTTGGGTTTGAATGCCGGTGGTCATGTGTTTTTCCCCTATGTTTATCCATGCCACGGCCACACTGATGACCACGGCGATGATGCCAATGATATTTAGGTGTTTATTTTCCATTTTTTATCGCATTAAGTTTATCATTAAATTGTCCAAAATCAACATTCCTTTTGCGGTGGGGGCGATATGATTGGGGTCAGACATAGAGATTGTGCCATTTTCAAGGGCGTTGCCCAAGGCGTCATGATCGATTACATCACGTATGTCGGGTGTTAATGCAATGCCGCGCATTGTACGCATGCCGGTTAAAACCTTTTCCACGGCGCGTGTGGCATGATCAATCGGTGTGCAACGGGCACCGGCCCCCATTTGGTCATGCCAGACGCCATTTATCAATGGTCGTCCCGCCGCCCCGCGTCCCAATCCGATATACGCATCGCCCGCCCATATGCCGGCGTTGTGTCGACATTCTTGGGATGGGGCGGCATAATTTGATACTTCGTACCGGTTCAGGTTTAATGACGCGTCAATTGCGTTATACATATCGGCCATTAAATCATTATCGGGCATATCCAGATTCATTTTCCCCATGGGGGTTGATGGTTCGATTGTCAATTCATACAGCGAACAGTGACGCAACCCCATTTGATTAATATCTTGGCATAAATCAATGATGTTTTTTACCCCGTGGCCCGGCAACCCATAAATAAAGTCTGCCGATACACGCAACCCGGCATTTGTCGCAACATCGATAAGATGGCGGGCGTCATGGGCCGTATGGCGTCGTCCCAAAAAAGTCAATTCTTTGTCATGAAAGCTTTGGACACCCACAGACAACCGGTTCATTCCGGCATAAATAAAATCGTGTAATTTAATCGCATCCATTGTGCCAGGATTGGATTCAACAGTGATTTCGGCGTTGGGGGCAATGGCAAATTTCCGGGCAATGTGCGACAAAATTTGATCCAAACAGCTTACCGGCATCAGGGATGGTGTCCCGCCGCCGAAAAATATTGTGGGGACCGAAATTGGCCCCATGCGTTCATACCATGTATCGATTTCATGGCATATATCCATGGCATAGGCAGCCCAATCGGGGTGGGGGATGGGGGCACTATAGAATGCACAATAATGGCATTTTGATGCACAAAACGGGACGTGAATATAAATATGATGGGGTATGTTCATGGAATTTTATTCTATCGGTGGTCTGGGGATGGTGCAAGAAATAATTATCCCTTTACGTGTGATAAAATTTTATGCTATAATACATGGCGAAAAGGTTATGAAAGGACACTTAATCGCATTTTTTGCCGGGATTTTTGCGCCATTGGCGGCATTTGCCGCGGGCGAAGGGGTGCCAACATATTATCAAACCGCCGCGGCCAATCGCGTGTCGGGTGGACAAAATGGTGGGACGTATGGTCAACGGAATGTGGTTGGGACCCGGACCCAAACGTATCAGGTGCCGCGTCGTGCGGAGGTGTCGGGCATGCCCAGTACGATGACGACCAATGGAATTTCAATGCCCATCGATTCCCAAAATCGTACCACATTGCGGGCAGAGTATAGTCGGCGCTTTGCGGATTTTGAATTTAAAACCGGGGTAAATTCTATTTTGGAATGGGATGATATGGTGTTTAATGAAATCACCGTCGGGGCCCAGCATAATTTTTCCATACGAAATTTTGATATGTTTGTTTATGGTGATTATACCTATGGCGATTTATCGCATGGGGGATTGTCGATGGATTATGACCTGGATCCATATGACAAGGATCGCCCTGGGGAAGGGATATTTACCATTTCCATGGGGGACATGTCTGGGCGGTCGAATCATTTTCGATTTGGAATTGGGGCGCATCATATTTGGGACATCGGCGGGTGGAAGATTTCGCCATCGATTGGGTATGAAATTTTCAAACATAATCTGGAAATGTCCAATCATGTTTATCCCAATCCGGGTGTGTATATTCCATTGCTGACGGATAAAGGTGGATACGTTTTTGGCGACAGTGCGGGGCATTTCTATGCATTGCCCCAGGATCAGATTAATATGGCCCCCGATGATTGGTTTCAGGTGTGCGTATCGCCCGAAGACATCAAGTTGGTTAGTGCGTCATCCAATACAGCATTAAATTTGGGTACGGATTTAATTATGACGGATTATAACGCCGGTATGGGTGATATTCCGTGGGGTGTGGGATATGGTGATTGTGTTGTTATCGGGGGTGATGGGGCCATTGTTGTCGAAGGAACAACGCATATTTACAACACAACGTGGAGTGGGTTTTACGTCGGCCTTGAAGTTGAAAAGCAGATGACGATGTATGATAAGTTGCGTTTCTATGTTCAATTTGGATTGCCCAAATATTCATCCGAAGGTATTTGGCCCAATCGTGATGATTGGCAACAAAACCCCAGTTTCTTGGACGAAGGAAGCAACGGGGCCTATTCTTATACGGCGGAAATGGAATACAATTATCGTATTTCTGATCGGATGCAATTGATGTTAAAGGTTGATACCAATTTATTCCATGTGGGTAAGATTCCGGGCGAATTGTATATTGCCGGGTATAGTCAGTTTGCCATCGGAGCGGATGGAAATTATTTGGTAGATGATAATGGCAATCCGATCATTGAAACCATTCCGCCAACCACCCAACACGTTACAGATTCGTTAAAGCGTGCAACATGGCAGTCGTTTGGGTTGCATTTGGGTGTTAAATACGCGTTTTAGTTTTTTATTTATATCAAAAGGGTTTGTATCATGAAAAAAATGATAGCACGTCTGTGTGGCGTTTTGTTTTTGATGCCGGTTGCGGGGTATGCGGCCGATCGCGGGTGTTTTGACATGGCACGGTGGGATGCTATTTTGTCGGATATTCAAACCAACGCCGCCGCCGCGGGTGTTAATGACGCAACCATTCGCGCGGTTATTAAATCACCGGCGTTTATCCCGTCTATTGTTAAAAGTGATGCAAACCAGGCAGAATTTAAATTAACACTGGATCAATATTTGGCGCGTACGATATCGTCCACACGTATTACCCGTGGGGTGGACATGGCGGGTCAATATCCCACCATGTTGGGGCGGGTCGAGGCCAAGTATGGTGTTCCCCGTCATGTTATTTTGGCATTTTGGGGTTTGGAATCAAATTATGGCGCGGTTCGGGCACGACACAAATTGGCAGATGCGTTTTTAACATTGATATATGAAGGGCGGCGTGAAACCTTCTTTAAAAAGCAATTATTATCTTTGATGAAAACGGCGTCGAAAAATAATTTAGATATTACTCAAATTTCTGGCAGTTGGGCCGGTGCCATGGGGCATTTTCAATTTATACCAACAACACTGGAACAATATGGCGTTGATGGGAATGGTGATGGAAAAATTGACATTATCCACAGTGTGGGTGACGCCATGTTTAGTGCGGGAAATTATTTAAATAAATTGGGATGGGACGCGCATCAACGTATTGTGCGTCGTGTTGAATTGCCGGCGGATTTTGATCGTTCGTTATTAGATGGGGCAACCAAAAAGTCGTTAAGTGAATGGGCGGCAATGGGGGTTCGCATGCCTGGTGGTGGTGATATTCCGATGGCCGATATGACCGCGGGGTTGGTTGCCGATTTAAATCAATCGGCCATTTTGGCCGGCGATGTGGCGTCGATGGCGACCGATGCCCAATCTGTGGATACAGATATCGCGCCACGGCCGGTGATTGTTGCCTATTTAACATACCCTAATTTTTATCGGATAAAAAAGTGGAACAGTTCAAATTGGTATGCAATTGCCGTTGCGACATTGGCCGATGCGTTGAAACAATAAAAAATCATTGATATGGCCCGTATTCTTTGATAGCCTTAGCATATATCAATGCATCAAAGGATTTATAAATGGGTATAAAAGTACGCGATTATGAAGTTCGCCTGACACGGAATAAAGAAGAACGGCGCCAGGTACGGGCACTAAGATATGACGTATTTGTTGAAGAAGAAGGCGCCGACGCCACCGAAGAACAACGCACATTGCGCGAAGAATATGATGCCTATGACACGTTTGCCGAATATATGGCGGTTTTTCATAATGGGCGTGTCGTTGGGACGTATCGTATTATTGATCGGAATGCGGCCGAAAAGATGGGTGGGTTTTATACCGAATCTGAATTTAACATTTCCAAGATAAAAAAAGCGTCGGGCAATATTGCCGAAATGTCACGTGCATGTGTTGCGGCCGAATATCGTGAAACCGGTTTGGTCATGCGGTTATTGTGGTTGGGACTTGGGGAATATATTGCCAAACGCAAGATTGCCATTTTATTTGGTGTGGCATCATGGGTGGGTAAAAACCCGGTTGATGCCGCCCAGGCGATTTCATACCTTTATTACAATCATTTATCCCCCGCGCGGTTGCGGGCGACCGTGTTGCCGGAAAAATTTGCACCCGGTGTGGATCACCGAATGGGGCGCATGAATATTTTGCCGCCGGTATTTGTCGACGAAGAACGTGCCAAACGGGAAATGACCCCATTGATTAAGGGGTATCTGCGTTTGGGGGCAACATTTGGCAAGGGTGTTTTTGTTGATGCACCATTTAATACGTATGATGTCTTTGTTATGATGCAAACGAAAAATATCGATGCCACATATCAAAAACGCTTTGCGGGCAGTGAAAATGCCTTTGAAAATCTGGATATCAAAGATGGGGCGATGAAAACATTGGGTAAAATTGTTTTGTTCCCGGTCACCGGCCCATATAAAGCATTGCGCGCGTTCGGGGAATTTTTATTGCGCGAAGATGTTGATGACGTCGAATATGTCGAAGATATTCATACGGATGAAGAATAAGGAATCTGTGGTTATGGCACGTTCGATCCGTCATGGCGTTTTGGGCACCATATTGGGGGCGATAAAATTTATTGTGTTCTTGGGACTGATATTGATTCAGTTACCAATCATCTTTGTTGTGCCGCGGGGACGGTTATCGGTTGCGTATATGCGTTTGTTTATGCGTACCGTGATTGCGGTTGCAGGTATTCGGGTGCGGGTGCACGGGAAATTGGACCCGCGACGTCCGTTAATGGTGATTGGCAACCACATTTCTGTATTTGAATTGGTAACGATTCCCGTCGCATTGGGGGGCAGTTTTTTTGGCAAAATCGATATTGCATCTTGGCCATTGATTGGATGGATATCAAAAAAGTTCGGTGTGATTTTCGTGGATCGGCGTCCGTCCCATGCGATGGATGCGTTGCGTGTGGTCCGGGATGAAATGGCGCGTGTGTCATATCCCATGTTCTTGTTTCCCGAAGGAACGACCACCAATGGGGCATATGTTAAATGTTTTAAGAGTACATTGTTCAACGTTGTTGAAGAATCATCTATTGTGGTGCAACCAATGACCATTCATTATCGCCGTCGTGATGGAACGCCGATTTCGGATACAGATATGGCGGTGCATTATGCCTATTTCAATAATGCGAAACAGGACAAGGGGCCATATGCACCCGTGGAACGCAATTTGGTTTCCCAGGTATTTCACATTATGGTGATCGGTGGATTTATGGTGGAAATTAATTTGATGCCGGCCCCGGATTTGACCGGAATGAATCGAAAACAGATGGCGTTAGCATTGCATCAAATAGTGTCAAATAAATACATGGAATTAAAAGACAAGAGATACGAAAAATGAAGACAGCAATTACACCCACACGGGCAGAAAATTTTAGTGAATGGTATCAAAATTTAATTGTGGCGGCCGATCTGGCGGAAAATGCACCTGTGCGCGGATGCATGACGATTAAACCATATGGGTGGGCGATATGGGAATTGATGCGTGACGAAATGGATCGACGCATCAAGGCCGCGGGCGTATTAAATGCAAATTTTCCGTTATTAATTCCGATTGATTTTTTTAATAAAGAAGCCCAACATGTTGCCGGATTTGCCAAAGAAGCGGCGGTGGTGACGCACTATCGTTTAAAGATGATTGATGGGACATTACAACCGGATCCAGATGCGGCATTGACCGAACCGTATATCATACGACCGACATCGGAAACCATTATTGGCGAAGCGATGTCCCGGTGGGTTCAATCGTATCGTGATTTACCGTTAAAATTAAATCAATGGGTCAATGTGATGCGGTGGGAAATGCGGCCGCGGATGTTTTTACGTACATCAGAATTTAATTGGCAAGAAGGGCACAATGTTTTCGCCACACATGAACAAGCCAATGCGGACGCCCGTCAGATGCACAAAATGTATGGTGATTACATGCGTGATGTTTTGGCCATTGAATCTGTGCGGGGGGAAAAGACACCCGAAGAACGCTTTGCGGGGGCCGATCATACGTACACCTTGGAACATATTATGCAAGATGGCAAGGCGTTACAGGCCGGCACGGCGCACGATTTGGGACAACATTTTGCCAAATCTTTTGGGATTCAATATTTGGGGGCCGATGGCAAGTTACAGCATGCATGGACAACCAGTTGGGGGACATCAACCCGCATGATGGGCAGTTTGTTTATGTCCCATTCTGATGATGATGGATTGGTATTACCCCCGGCGGTGGCCCCGTACCAGGTGGTCATTATTCCCGTATCGCGTGATGACGACGACGCGGCATTAAATGCCGCCGCCGAAGATATAGGGACCAAATTACGTGGTTTGGGGATACGCGTGATGGTTGATACATCAGATATGCGTGGCGCCGATAAAATGTGGAAATGGATTAAACGCGGTGTGCCATTACGCATAGAAATAGGTGCCCGTGAAATGGCAGATGGTACAGTTACGGTGACGCGACGTGATCTGGGCAAGGCATCAAAACAAACGATGGCGGTGGATGCGTTTGTGACGGATGCGGGCGACATGTTGACCCAAATGCAACATGATATGTATGATGCGTCGGTTCGTCGGAATAAAGAAATGATCAAAGATGTGGCGGATCTGGATGAATTATCCCAGAAATTGGCCACGGGCGAAATTGGATTCTTTCGCATAAAATATGATCAGACAACATGTCCGGCCTTTGATGCATTGATGGATCAATACAAGATATCACGGCGGTGTTTGGATGACAATGATCCGACATTTGTTTTTGTTGCAAAATCATATTGAAAATCCGGGCCATGGCCCGGATTTTTTAATTTGTGATGCCTGTTGAATTTATGACACCCACAAATAAACCGGAAAAAAATATTTTTTTCCGGTTTATTTGTGGGTGTAGTGGATCGAAAATTAATTACTGTAATAACAGTTTGAGGTAAATTCGTATTTTCCCGCGGTTTCGGAATAGGTATTGCCAGAGGGTAGATAACAATCGGTTATCGCAAGGCCGCCACGCGTACTGGTGGTGCCACCATTGGGACAGGCCACACAAATACCGGATGTGTTTGGGTATTTCCCTTTGGCGCATCCGGGTGTTAATGCGGCCATTTCACAGGTACTGTATTTCGCCGTGCCGCATAATGTGGATAGGCTTGTTTGCTTTAGCGTATAACCGAGGGCGCATCTGTCGCAATTTATGATGCTCTTTGTTCCGCCGCTGGTTGAACATGTGTATTCTTGGGGATTGACACATCCGGGAGTAACGCTGCCAGTTTTGCTAAAGCAGCAAGAGGGCATAAGAAGCTCTGCAGCGGCATTATATGTTAAAAGTGTTAGAGATAAAATTGAAAATAATAATTGTTTCATGATTCTTCCCACTTGGCATAAAATAAACAGACCACCATGCGTATGGTGGTCGGGAAGTTCGAAAAATCATAAACATAAAAATGACCCCATGGTCTTTGGGCATGGGCCCTGTTATATACCCCACGGCTTCCCGACCGATTAAAATCGGGATGCGTCCGCATGAAATATATGCGTCATGTTTATGGGATTTTCGACGTCCCTGAACCTGGTACGCCGCCAGGTTCATTTACAGTATACCGCGCCAATATTATTCAAGGCAAGTGTATTATTCGCTATATTGGATCCATGTATTCATATTTTATGATGTATAAAGAATTGGTTGGTATAATTTAAATGCCCCAACCGGGGCATTCAAATCATATTTTATTTAATCAGATCATAATTGGTGCGAATGATTCGCCCACTCTGACGCAGGGCGGCGGATTCCGATGCACTTAATTTTGGGCGCAATGTTGCGGTAACGCCATCAATGCCTACAACGCGCGGCATGGACATGGCGACACGTGCGCTGGGGGATGGATCCATTATGCTGACCGTCAACAGGCGGCGTTCATCACGCGCGATGCACCGGATCAGGTCGGCCACCGCCGCACCAATTCCATCCCAGGTGGCGCCACGACCCTGGATTATTTCATATGCGGCATGACGCACGCGGTCATCAATATCCCGGCGTATTGCCGTGGTTAATGACATTTTGGTTTGACGGGCAAAATCATCCAGGCCCACCGCACCGACCGAAGCAGATGTCCAGTTGATCACGCTGCTGTCGCCATGTTCGCCCAATACATAGGCATTGATGGAATGGGTTGATACGCCCGTCATTCGTGACAAAATGGTACGCAATCGTGCCGAATCGAGCATGGTGCCCGTTCCAATCACGCGCCCCGGGGCGATGCGTGATAGTTTCTGGGTTAACATGACCATGACATCCAGGGGATTGGTGACAATGATGATTTTAACACGTCGTGCATCAACATAGGGCATGATGCGCGGCACAATATCACGGATCACCGTGGCATTTTTTTGAACCAGATCCATACGGGTTTCGCCCGGTTTTTGATTGGCACCGGCGGCAATAATGACAACATCCGACCCGCGCAAGGCGGAATATCCCATGGCCGGCGTTATTTTAATATCATAACAAAATGTCGTGGCATGTCCCAAATCGGCGGCCGATGCACGGGCACGTGCCGTATCACGATCATAAAGAACGATTTCACGCGCCAAACCCGTTCCGGCAACCGCTGTGGCGACGGCGGCACCAACACTGCCGATGCCAATAATTGCAATTTTCATGTTTTATCCCCCCGTATATTTTCGTTATCACCAATTATATCAAAAACGGCATGAATTGTCCCGTGATTAATTTGGGCAATCTGTATGTTATGAATTGGGAATTTTAAAAATCCCACCAAGTGGTGGGATTTTTTTATTCTTCAATAATGGTTTCACTGTCTGTATCTTCGTCGGCCCGCGCCGCGGTTTCAATTTGAAGCAATTGATTTTCCAATGCGGTGCGTTCCGAATTTTTATATCCGGTTTCGGGTGCCGGCGTATCCCCGGCGATAATTTCAGGGCTTTTGGGGGCCGCAGGTGTGACCCCCGTCATATCCCGGACCGCCGGGTTAATCAGGTTGTTATAGATATCCAATGCCTCTCGCGTGCCGGTCATATCACGTTCAAGCAGACGCGTGTTGCCCGGGGTGAACCATTGTTGGATTTTTAATGCGGTTAATTGCATCACGGGACGCGTGCGTGCATCCGCAATCCATGTGGGCAGACCCGCCGTATCAGAATAATACCATAACGCCCCCCAATAAAACAGACCCATAACAACGATCCCACGGATAATGCCAAAGATGACCCCCAATGTGTGATCGGTGACGCGGATAACACTGGCCTGAATCTTGGCGCGCAGGCGTTGATTGAATAATCCAACCAACATTAATATAACAAAAAACACGATAAAGTATGATGACACCAACGTGGCAACCGTACTTTCGTTTAAGTTAAACCAAGATTGCAAGAGTTTATCCAACCATGGTGACACAAATCGTGCCGTGACCGCCGCGACCACCCATGACAGTGTGGCAACCGTTTCATAAATCCCACCACGAATTGTTGCCCACACCGTGGACGCCACAACGACACCCACATAAATATAATCAAGTGTTGTTAAATCAAACATGCATGTTGCCTTTTGTTTTATTTCTTATGACGCCGGCCAAAAACAACAACACCCAATCCCAACACCAACACAATCAGCAATCCGTAAAAGAAGATCAATTTATGGCTGAATTCACTTTTTTTTTCAACATTTGCCGTGGCGTCATGTTCACGGATAACATTGGCGCGCGCGGTGTTTTTTGCACGAAATGCATCGGCATCATCATCCAGTGCCGATTTGTTGTTCGATGCCACCGATTTTTGATCATCATTCATGCCCATTTCCACGGCATTGCGGATATCATCTTGCATAAAATTGGCGTATCCTTGGAAACATTTATCACCGATCACAATAACAGGTACCCCACCCGATGAATAATCACATTTTTCAAGGGCATCTTGGAACAAGGGCAGGTTATCCCCATTCATCACATTCACCGCCGTTACGGATATCGTCGGGTATTCATATACCAAACGATCGGCAATGAACGCACGTGCATGATGGCAATGCGGACATGTTGGTGAATAATAAAGGGTAATATCGGCCCCCATTGCCATATATGGTGTTAAAAGCCCGAGGCCCATTAAGAATGCCAATTTTTTCATCAATAATTCTCCTTTTTTTCCTTTTCCGGGTATTATAAAAATTGCGTCGCGGGCGCGCAAGGGGTTTTTTCGTACACGGGCGTATTTGTTCCCATTGACCCAATCGGGACACCGCGTCACAATGGGGTATGATCAAAGGGGGGAAAAGATGTTTTCATTAGATCAATTTCCATTGCCGTTTGCAATGGATGCATTGGTGCCATATATGTCCGCAGAAACGGTTAAGTTTCATTATGGTCGACATATGGATACGTATATCAAGAATTTAAATAAATTAATTGCGGGGACGGAATTTGAATCTATGGGATTGGGGGACATTATTATGCGGACCGCCGGCCATGCAGATACCCAGAAAGTATTTAATAACGCGGCCCAGGTTTTTAATCACGCCTTTTTCTTTCAGGGGCTGCGCCGTGATTGTCCACGCGCGATGCCGGATGAAATTGCAGATTCTTTTGGCGGTGTTGATGGTTTTCGTCGTGAATTCAAAGCGCATGCCACCGAAGTTTTTGGCAGTGGGTGGACATGGTTGGTTCATGATGGCACGGATTTAAAAATTATGAATACCAAGGATGCCGATACGCCAATGGTTCATCATATGCGGCCGATTTTAACATTGGATGTGTGGGAACATGCCTATTACTTGGATTATCAAAACAGGCGTGCGGAATATATTGATGCATTTTTGGAACACATGATCAATTGGTGTTGGGTTGGGCAAAATTTGTGATGAATTAAAAAAAAGTCCGCCGTGGGGCGGCCTTTTTTTTAATCTTTATATCGATCATAGATAACAGGTGTTTTATTAATCGTATATATACGATCGTCATTGGGGCGATGATAATAGGTATAGATAATATTCGAAGGCATGGCGGCGTTTGACCATGGGTTAAAGAAACCAATTACCTGGCGGCCGGTATTGTGTGTAAAGACGCGGTGAAATGTGTTATCAAAGACACGTGTATATTGGTCATTAAAATCGGGACGGGTAATCATATTCATGATGATAATGCCGCCATCGCGGATGCGGTCGCGGATGCGTGTCATAAATTCAATGGTGATCAAGTCTTCGGGGACCTGATATGAATTTGAATAAACATCCAATAATATCAAATCGTATTTATGGGGGGTGTTTTTTAAAAACTGGCTGGCATCTTGGACAACAAAAGTTTTATTGGGTGTTAATTTTTGATCAAGAAAATGTTTTTCAGATATATCACGCAATGTTCGTTCAATATCGACAAATGTATAATGGTGGTAATCATCATTTAATCCCGCGGTAAATCCCCCCGCGCCCAATATTAATATATCATGTCGCCGGTCGCGGGGCATGGTATAGATAAAGTTGTCATTAATATAATTAATGTAATCTGCGGACGTGCGTGTTTCGGGACGATAGATTGACATGGGTAATCCGTTCATATACAGGACACGTTCATTTGGATACTGGGTAACCGTGATTGTAGAATAGGCGTTATTGACCAAAATGCCCATTTCACGTTGCAAAAATGCGTTATTATTAATGATATATCCCGGTATTAAAATGGCCGCCGCACAAATAAATGTAAACGGGCGTGGACGCACCATAATGGCCCCCACAATGGCAAATGCACATATCATTAAAATGGTATAATTTACCCCAATAAACGGCATTAACAGCAATGTTGTCGCCAATGACCCCAGCACAGATCCAATGGTATCCCATGCCATAATGCCCCCCGTTGCGTTGATGTTATATCGGTTGATATAACGTGAAAGCAACGCGGTATTCAATCCAAACAAAAATGGACCCACCGACAGAAAAATTAGACTATAAATGGCGGTTTGCACCACGCCAGATTGGATACCGGCAACGTACATTATTGAAAAATAGGAAGATACCAACGAAAAACTGGCGCCAAGGATGGTCATCAGGGCAATGATCAAAAAGCTTGCCCAGAGGATGGATCGCATTCCCCGGCGTGGCAAATCCATGGCCGAACCGCGAAAGTATCCCAGCGACATAAACCCCAAAAAGGTTCCCATAATAATACTGGTGATGACGGCGGCAGAACCCACGTAAAATGATAACTGGCGCAGGATAACCAATTCCAAAGACAAACTAACATACCCATTAAGGAAGATTAGAAAGATTAACCATGTACGCAGTTTTTTGGTCATTATTGTCATTGTTTGATCCCCCATCATATTGGTGCATGTGTTATGGTAACGGAATTTAACCCATGGGGCAAGGGTGAAAATATTAATGCATATGGATTAAGCGGATATCGTCATATTCAGGTGTGCGGTTAAATACCGCGCGTGCGATGGGACACATGCACATGATTTTTCGATGTTGATCCCGGGCCAGATTGACGACACATTTAACCAATTCTGCATCAATATTTTGGTCGGCATAATCAGTGTGAATTTCGGTGTGGTCAATGACCAATTTATCAATACCAACCCGGACAAAAGTAATCATGCCAATGGATATATCGTGATGGCGTGCATGAAATCCCAATCCATCGTCATCTAAAACATAGGAAATTTCGTTAGACATGTGTCCCCCTGATATCGTGATTATAACATGGTGATTCCCAGGGTGGTATACGAAAGATGTCCGTGTTTTACGGTATGCGGGATTGGTTCCTGGTGACTTAAGTAATGAATTTTATGAAAATATATATGGGCAATCAAAGGAGAGAAAAATGATGCTGCGAATGAAAATATGGTTCACCATATTGGCAATATACGAAATTGTCGCGATTATATTACTGCATTGTATGCGGACATGTGATGCGATGTTTGGCACAATGTTTTGCAATGACCATGCGTTTAAATATTTTATCTGGTGCGTGGCGGTCCCATTATTGGCGGTGATTATCGGAATGTGGATCCGTGAAATTATCGTTGGGGGGCGTCGTCGGCGCTTTATGCATCGCGCCGGACGCACCATGCGTCATGTCTTTGGCGAAGTCAAAGAACGCGTCATTGAAAATGTTTCACCCCAAGATGTCGAAGGTCTGATTACAGCGGCGGTCATATTGGGGATGAAAAAGTTAAGTGATCGTTACCCCAATGCATCTGGTGCGGTGCGTCGCGCCATGGGGGGAATGGATGATATGTCGGATACCGAAAATAATGCGTCGGCACGTGCGTCATCATCACGCACGTCCCAGGCACGCGCATCATTGGCACGTTCGTCCGCCGCGATGAAAAATCGTCGCAGAAAATAATCGTATATTGCACAAAAAACGCCGCATTGCGGCGTTTTTTATATTGAATTCTGGTGCCGGTTGTCGGGATGCCAAGGCGAGTCCAAAGTCCAAGATTTCCAATGGTTTCAGACAGTCGATTTGGTCCGCCTGCATCACACTTAGCCTCACATAGCATTTTATCTGTCTGGTGTGTTTTGTTGTTGTTTTATCGCATTGTAATCCGCCATCATTTTTTTGACCGCACCGGATAAATCAGTGCGTATTGCTTCGGGTGTGATATACGAATTGGCGAATGATTCCATGAACATCGGTTGAACTGGTTTGTTGAACAGTTCTTGTCCGATAATATCAACTATGCGTTCTTTCAAATCCTGGGGGACATTATATTTTTCTATTATTTGCTCTTGTATCAAAATGTGCACAAACTCATGCATAAATAACAGATATATACCATAATCGTTGCGCTTGTCATCACTCATACGGAAAAGTATAGTTGCGTTTTTACCCGATGAGTATCCACCTCCACGTCCATATGTGCACTTAATGCTTAAAGTATCTGGCATTGTTGCGCCCCATGCCGGCAACAGCGACGCAATATGTGTTTTGATTCTGTTTTGTACCAATATTATTGCTTTTTTATATTCTCGTCTTGATGCGTTAAATCAGACAGTTTGTATATTTTATTTACAAAAATATCGTGATAGTGCTGAATCTGTTGTTCGGTCAGTTTTGGCTGCTCAAACATTTCGCGCATTCTGTCATCGTTTGGGATGAACATGTCATATCTGTATTTATAGTTTTTTAGATTTGACCAATAACGTTCATAGCCACTAATAATACGTTTCCATGCGCTTTCTGCATCAAGATGTTCTAACTTTATCTGCATATTTATTCCCCGTATGTCTGTTTTATATATTCTGTCAATGTTCTTTCAATATTGTCAGACGTATCAATAAATTTTATACCATGCTGGTCGCATGTATCTTTATCTTGTCTGGATTGTTTAATAAAATATTCGCCCATTTGTAAAATTTCATTATCGTCTTTTGCGGATGCCCAATCCGTTTTGCGCGCACGTACTAAAAATTGTTCGGGTGTTAAATCTGGATACCCTAAGCATACGATATCGCAGGTTTCAGAACAGGTGTTTTTCACAGCGGTTTCAGGGGATAGATGACAGCCTTCAACAACATATTTTCTGGTCGGGTTTTCTCGGTATAATTGATGCATGTATTCAAAAATGAATTTTGATAAAATCGGCTCGCTTTTCTCGGGTTCTTCGTGCATGCCTAATTCAGGAAAAGTTTTATAGAAGGTGGCAACAATCACATCAATCGATATTAATCCGCATCCAAATTTATCACATATCATATTCGCCAGCGAAGATTTCCCAGCACGTGGCACACCAATAATTAATAGGTTTTTCATAAATTATCCTTTATTTCCCATAAATTATACCACAGGCAATCACACTTTATCATGCTTTTATTCTTGTTTTTGTTGTCCAGTGCGTCAAAGGCTTGGAAAACTAACCTTTTTTGATGTGATGGCTAAAACTGAAATTGTCTGAAAATAATAAAAAAATCCAACAAAAGTGCTGGATTTCTAAGAAAAATTACTGGTGCCGGTTGTCGGACTTGAACCAACGACCCTCTGATTACAAATCAGATGCTCTACCAGCTGAGCTAAACCGGCATCAGGCTATACTATAACTTGTTGTGAACATGATTTCAAGTCTAAAGTGTAAAAGTTCTTGCAATAGATGCTTTTTTTGCGGAATATGAAGGGCAATGATAAAATTACCAGAACTTTTGGCGCCGGCCGGGACATTAGATGCCTTTCGGACGGCGATATTATACGGGGCCGATGCCATTTATGCCGGGGTCCCGGGATTTTCCATGCGGGCACGGGCCAAGATTAGTGTTGACGAAGTTAAAGAAGGCATTCGTTTGGCGCATGCGGCGGGGCGCAAGGTTTATTTGGCATTTAATTTGTTTGCACATGATCGCGACTATGACCATATGGATCGTGTGGGGGATGTCATTGATTATTTGGCCCCCGATGCATTGATTGTGGCGGATCCAGGTGTTTTTACGTGGGTACGCGGCCGGTTTCCAGATATGCCCATTCATATATCAACCCAGGCCAATATCTGTTCTGCGGCGTCCGTTCAATTTTGGGCCAATGCCGGTGCGCGTTTATGCGTGTTGGCACGCGAAGTGTCCCATGCCGAATTTGTTGATATTCGTCGGGCATGTCCCGATATTGGTCTGGAAATTTTTGTGCATGGGGCGATGTGTATGGCGTATTCTGGGCGGTGTCTGTTGTCGAATTATATAACGGGACGGGCGGCCAACCGCGGGGCGTGTGCCCAACTGTGTCGATGGAAATATGATGTTATTTTGCGGGAACAGGCCAGTGGCATTGAAATGCCAATCGATGAAGACGGGCGCGGGGCATATATCATGAATGCCAAGGATTTGTGTCTGATGCCGCGATTGGCCGATGTGATTGCCGCCGGACCGGATTCATTAAAGATCGAAGGTCGTAACCGCAGTGAATATTACGTCGCATCGGTTGTGCATGCGTATCGCGCGGCGATCGATGCATATGCCGCGGCACCTGACACGTTTGATCCGGCCCCATTTATGGCCGATCTAAATGTTTTAGAAACCCGGGGATATACAACGGCATTCTTTGATGGGGCGGTTGGGGCAGATGCCCATGATTATGATACCACGCGATCAACATCCCCATACCATGCCGCGGGCGTGGTGGTGGAAATCGGACCGGATGGGATTGTATTTGAATTGCGTAATGAAATTCGTGGTGGTGATGAAATTGTTTTTCTGTTGCCGGGGACCATGGACAAGGCAGTTATTAGGTTGCCCCGAATTATTCATGCCATAACACGTTCGGATGTGCCCAAAATGGCCGCGGGCCAACATAATTCTATATTTATTCCGTGGAATTGGGTGCCCAAGGGGGGGGCGGGATCGAATTGTTCCCTGTGTTGTTGCATACAAGCAAAAGTAGAGGGATTTGTTCTTGGTCCATGATGCAATATGTGATATAATGCACATAATTAATTATTTAATAGGGGAATAGATATGTTGAAATGGGGGATGATTGGGGCACTGATACTTGTAACCGGTACTGCGTCGGCCAATATCGTTTCCGAAACATATGTCACCAATATTAAAAATGCATTGAATCAATCAAAGGAAAATGTTTCGAACAAGGTTACAACATTGAATGCAGAATCAACCGATGATCATTATCCATCGGCCCGGGCGGTGAATACAGCATTGGGGGACAAGGTGTCGTTAAATGCCGATGAAACCATAAATGGAGTTAAAACATTTGTTGATGCGCCAATTGTTCCAACACCCCCATTACCCACAGAATAAAAAAACATCCCAATTTGGGATGTTTTTTTATAATGCTTGTGGTTCCAAGAACAGTAATTTGGCCACATCTTCAATGGGGATGGTTGCGCTGGCAACGGCAATAACTTTGGCAATGGTATTCATGGATAACCAACGTGGTTTACCATCGCGGGACCAACGCTTGCTCTTGTTAAATGTTGTGGGATCAAGGCCACAGGCCTTGGCCAGACCGGAACAGGATAAGCCCATCAGAGCCGCCAGTCTATCTATTGCATGCCACATTCCTGAGTGTGTCATTTTTCCTCTCCTTGATAAAGATTTGTTCCATTGGTTTGTTTAGGAATAAAATCTAGATATGGTTGTAACATAACATGCATTCGCGCCATAGTAAATAGGAAAATTTTTCTAAATCGTAAATTTTCCTAAAAATCTAGGAACAAATTCGCAAATTGGTTGATTTATGGATTAAGATTCTTTTGAAAAAATGTGTGTTTAAAGACGAGTTTCTGGGTGTAAAATCAATTTATGGTTGAATCGTTTGGGGGTAAGATTTTTGATGTTTGGTTTACAGGAAAAAATGTAAAAAAATACAAAAATATGATCGTGAATAAGAAAATATTCATTATTTTGGGTTGGCTTTCGATTCGTTTTTTGAAAAATATATGGTAATTTTACCCCAGGGTAAGATTCCTGAAATTATGAATTCCCATTTAGGGGGTGGCATGATATACTACGATCGATGAACCTATAACCAAAAGGAAGAGATAATGAAATTTAAATATTTTGCCATAATTGGCACGGTTGCGGCATTGGCGGCATGTGATAATAACGCGGATATGGCCGCAAGTTTACGTGGTAATAATTATATGGCCAATACCGATGGGGTAAATATTGCACTGGCATTTGATCCAGATAATAACACGGTCCATGGCCAGGTTGTAAATCTTTATAACGGCCCCTATGTCATTGACGGTAATAAGATAAAGTTTGGTAATTTGGCAACCACCATGATGATGGGACCAATGCCGGCAATGAATGTCGAACAGGCGTTTTTACAATTTATGAATACGGCCGACACGTATGAAATTCAAGACAGCAAACTAATCATCCGCAACAGCGATGGTCAAGAAATTGTCTTTGATCAGGTAGATGTGATTCCGGAACCGGTGAACGAATAAAATAGATTTGCCTTGACAAAGGAAATGGGGCACGGTATAATCAGCCAGCAAATTTAAATAATAGATTTAATTTTGTGGCAGTTTTGGCCCCATCGTCTAGAGGCCTAGGACACCGCCCTTTCAAGGCGAGAACACCAGTTCGAATCTGGTTGGGGCTGCCAAAATTTAAAACCACCCATATGGGTGGTTTTTAATTTTGTGTCTGTTGCCCAGATTTGAACTGGGCCAGTTCGACTATGGAGTTGAGGAGAACAAGCGCACCAGCGCGCCGTTCGAGTCATACGAATGGTGAGCAAAGCGAACAATCTGGTTGGGGCTGTCAGGAAAGAGAAAAGTTTAGATTTCTAACCTTTCGTTTAGTTCATATTTATTGTGATAGTATTAGTATGTTGAAAAAAATTCCATAATAGTTTAAACTCAGAATAGAACAAAAAAAAGAATAGTCTTATGAATAAATATTGTATTGTGCTGACAACTTTTGCCAATGAAACAGATGCAACAAAGGCTATAAATACAATATTAGAAAACAAAATTGCTGCATGTGCCCAAGTTATACATATTAATAGTCATTATACATGGAAAGGTAACGTGTGCCATGAACCAGAGGTACTTGTCCTGTTTAAGACCACATGGAATTTATATGATGAATTAGAATCTAAAATCAAAGATTTACATTCATACGAAACACCAGAAATTATCGGGGTTGATATTGAAAAGGGGTTGCCCGGTTATCTTCATTGGATAGATGAAGTAACCAAAAAGGTTTAGTGTTTTTTTTCATATTCACTGGCCAGTTTAGAAAACAAACACATGTCCATAAATACGCCGTCCGGATTTCTGAAAGATTGACGTTCTTGGCCATCAAGATGAAAACCCGATTTTTTTATAGATTTGAATGAATGAGTATTGTCTTTGATGCACTGGCGTCGAATTCTGTTGGCGTGTAATCTTTCAAATGCAATTTCTTCGATTTTTCTGTGGACTTCTTGATTGAAACCTTGGCCCCAGTATTTTTTCAGAAACCAAACGTCGGCGCATTGAATTGTTCTGTTTCCTGGCCAGAAATGGATACGTTGATAGCCGATTAAATTATTATTATAGAACACATACCAGCCCACACCATCAATGCACCATTGCGCGTGCGTTTGCATCATCTGAAATGTCTCAGATTGTGTTCGGGGCAAAATTCCGTTTTTCACCATAGGGGCGTATTTAAAGTCATCTGGGTTTTCATTTTTTAGAACATTCCACACCAATTCAGCATTTTCCAGCGTTGGTTCCAGTATGCGTAATTCCAAACGTTGTGTTTTTAAATCGTGTTTGAATAATTCAAAAAATTTTTCCATATAATCTATTGAACTTCCTTATGAATATTTATAAAGTTATTATACCACAAACCCCTTTGGTATCTTTAATTTTTTTCCGAAATTAAACACATCAATATTTGTATTTCTAACAATTCAATAATCTGTGTTTTCGCAATATATTGTTTTGATTTTTATTTAATCATTAGGTATAGTATGTGTTGAATCCGATGGGAATTGGATTCGGGGCTGTCGAAAGCCTTTACTTTCCGGTGCATAACGTGGGGTCATCGCAATCCGATATTCCAGGGGCTTGTGCGTCGTTATTTATCCGTGCTCTTGATATGGGTCGGGGAGCTGGGGGTTTATAAAATACGGGATTTACCCGAAAAGCCCACAGAGTCATTGAAAGTATGATTTTTCGAACTCCCCGACCGTCAAATTCCTTTGGCGGTTTTTTATGGGGGAATTCTTCTTTAATGGTCCGATCAGGGATATTTTATACGTCGATGGTTATGCTGTTATTGTCCAGGGGGGATGTTGTCGGGGCAATTATCGTGACAAACGAAACGATGAAAAATTGCGCCCAGGTGACGCGGCGCAGCGAAGATTTCAAAAATTGTTGTTTAAATCATTCTTTTGCAAACGGCGATAGCCCGGATGAAATTTTAGACATCCCGGATGGGACAAACGATGATCCTGGCGCCAATTCAGGTGAAAGCAAAACCATTTTGAGTGGCGGTGGTCAAAAATCGGAAATATATAATAAAAATGACGCCATCAGTAATGCATCGTTATTTAATTACACCCATACCTATGCCAAAAAGCAGTGCACGGATATCGGATATTACAATTCGTCTGATTGGTGTGTATGTCATAATGGCGGCAGTTTTAGGGATGGTCATTGTTGGTGTCCCATGGGATCATGGCACAAGGATGGCAAATGTATTTGCCAATCTGGCACGATAAAATATGAATTTGACACCGGCCCAGCCAATTCGGTAAAAACATTTAATTGTCAGGATGATGGATATGTGAACCCGTATACCTTTTCTGATTCAGATGATTACGCCTATGCGGGGCATAATGTTCATCTTGATCCGGATATGGTCGATTGGTCTGATCCATTAGATGTGTTCTGGTATAATTATGAGAAATCTGGCCAAGAGGTTGGTATGACGTTTGGTCAAGCATTTGATATGCAAAATGAACGAAACCAGGTCGGTAAATACAATACCAAGATAAAGATATGGAAAGTATTTGGTATCGTGGCGAGAAATGGCACAACAGACCATACCATTGATGTGGTTGGTGATGCAAAATGCATTACGCCGGATGCCAACCTGGATGCGGATGGGGGCAAAGAATGTGTGTGTGGGATAAAATCGGTATCTCTGGGGCGGGTCGATGAAAAATAGGTGTATAATCCATGGGCGGCGTTTTATCTGTATTTATTATCCAGTCCAATAAAAGAAGAGATATGTGAACGCCAATGTCCCCAAAAATGTGCAGAAGCATTCGCCAGAGATGAATATAACGTCCGATATTCATTGATGAAACACTGGGGGCCATAATCCGGCGGTGTCACGGTTACGGATAAAAATATTTTGATTTTTTGTTGTGGTGCGGTATAATAATAACGAACCGGTGGGGACACTGGTTCGGGGCTGTCGAAAGCCTTCATCAACCGGTGCGAAATGATTCAGGACATCGTTAATCCAACAATCCTGGCACCTTTGGCATCGTTAGTATCCCTGATCTGAAATTGGGTCGGGGGGCTGTGTGCTATACAACAGGGTATACCCAAAAGCAACAGAATCAATGTTGATGTGATTTTCGAACTCCCCGACCGCTTGGTGTTTTAACCGGCGGTTCTTTTTGATCATATGGGGGTTATAACATGAAAAAAACTTTATTACATGGTGTGTATTTGGTATTGGCATGTGGTGGCGCATGGGCGGCGACGCGCATCATGCCACCTGAAATAAATTGCCGTGATATAGAATTTTCCCAAATGAAATTTGGTGCCATTTGTAATAATGGCAAAGAAGAGCTGGGGGTTTATGGGGTTGCGACGTGTGCCGCCGATGGGGGTGATCGCGTTGGATTTGCGGCCGATGGTCCGGTGGTCATTGATGTTGATGACGATGAAAATATTCATTGTTGGTGCCGTTTGGCGGATCCGTTTGTGTCACAGAATGTTTTTGTAAATACATATCTGTATGCCGGCGAATGCGAAAAATGGTGCGCCAGTGAATGTGCCCGGGCATTAAAAAGCAATGGCACATTTCGCACAGCGATGTTTTCAAATTTGAAAAAACAAGGGATATAGTTTTTAAGCATTGCGGCATAGCGCAGCGCAGAGGCATGAAAACGGGTTTGGAGACACCCCGTCGGTATCACCCACAAAAATTTTCAATTTTTGTGGGGCCGATTGTGGCCACCCCAACCCCGGGGCCCGCGCGTGATCTTTAAAAAGACCACCCCGTCCGCTACGCGGCCACCCCTCCACCGGAGGGGAACTTTTCTCTGTTCGTAAATTCAATACCCCGGGCTTCGCCCACCCCTCCGCAGAGGGGAACTTATATTCAGGCTGGTTCGGTCCAGGTTCTCCCCCCCCCCCCACCGGGGGGGACCCCCAAAGGGGGAGGTTGTCTTTTATCTGAACTCTGCACACTGGTTGGTGGGGCGATAGTACAGAGGGTGGCCCGCAGCGGGTGTCATAGAGTATAAATCCAATTAAAAAACCGCGGTGGACGCGGTTTTTTATTTTTAGTGGGGCATTTTTGCCTCTGTAAAGGTGGTATGCTTGCGTAATTTGGGATCATACTTGCGGAATTTCATTTTACCCGCCGTATTTTCAGATTTTGTATTTTTTGTTGTTGTATAGAAATAGCCGGTTTCTTTGTTTTCCAGCTTGACTACTTCTTTAGAACCTTTCTTTGATGCCATTTTAATTTGCCTTTTTATTATTCTGTGGGGCAGTTTAGGGTAAATCCCCATAAAAATCAAGTGTTTTTTTATTCATGGTGGGCATACAGAGACTTGAACTCTGATGGGTTACCCCACTGGAACCTAAATCCAGCGCGTCTACCAGTTTCGCCATATGCCCAACATAATAAGTATACAGCAATACGCCCGGTGTCGCACAGATAAAGTATCTGTCTTGGCGGCACTGCGTAGTCGCCATATGCCCAACATAATAAGTATATAGCAATACGCCCCGTGTCGCACAGATAAAGTATCTGTCTTGGCGGCACTGCGTAGTCGCCATATGCCCAACATAATAAGTATACAGCAATCCGCCGTATATCCCAAATACCATGCATTAATAAACGGGGTAATTGCGGGGAAAATGATCCCCCGGGCGATCCAATTCGGATTTAACCCCACACGCGGCCAAGGCCAACGATAGCACCATTAAAACACCTATTAATGCACGTTGTATCATGGGACACATTATAAATGGGGTGGGCCACGATGTCAAGTGCGTGACGTCGGGAATGCATATTCGTGGATTGGGGCGGAAATCAAACCTGTACCATTGATGAGATTGAATGATTTATTGTTAAATTATGTCAATTTAATGGAGGTTAAATATGTATTACAGCAACGGTAATTACGAAGCATTTGCCAATCCGCAAAAGCCGGTGGGGGCGGATAAAAAGTCGGCCTATGTCGTGGGATCGGGGTTGGCCGGTTTGGCGGCGGCGGTATTTATGATTCGTGATGGCGGGATGAAAGGGTCCAAAATTCATGTGTTCGAAGAATTAAATCTGGCGGGGGGCAGTATGGATGGGATCTATAATCCCGAACGGGGATTTATCATCCGTGGTGGTCGCGAGATGGAGGCCCATTTTGAAACCCTGTGGGATTTGTTCCGGTCGATTCCATCACTGGAAAATGCGGATATATCGGTCTTGGACGAGTTTTATTGGCTGAACAAGGCGGATCCGTCGTATTCACATTGTCGTGTTATTGAACGGCGCGGAAAACGTTTACCGACGGATGGCAAATTAACATTGACGCCGCGGGCCATCAAAGAATTAATTAATCTGGCATTGATGCAAGAATCGGAATTACAAGATGTCACCATTGATCAAGTATTTGGCCAGGAATTCTTTGAATCTAATTTCTGGTTATATTGGGCGACAATGTTTGCATTTGAACCGTGGTCATCGGCGATGGAAATGCGGCGATATATATTACGATTTATTCATCATGTGGGAACATTGGCCGATATGTCGGCATTAAAATTCACCAAATATAATCAATATGAATCATTGATTACACCATTGGTTCGGTATTTGGAATCGCACGGCGTTCAATTTCATTATGATACCCGGGTGACCAATATTATGATCGATGCGACGCCGACCAAAAAAGTTGCCAAGAAAATTGAAATGGTGATGGCGGGACGCAAAAAGACAATTAATTTGACCGAAAACGATTTAGTTTTTGTGACAAACGGATCCATTACCGAAAGCACGACGTACGGCACCAACACCACCCCGGCGCCAAAGCCGGAATCCATTGGGGGATCGTGGGAATTGTGGAAAAAAATCGCGGCACAATCGCGGGAATTTGGTCGGCCGGAAAAATTCTGTGAAAATATACCCGCGGCCAATTGGGTTATGTCGGCAACAATTACATTAAATGATGACAGCGTCACACCATATATAGAAAAAATCTGTAAAAAAGATCCTCATAGTGGGTCGATTATTAGCAGTGGACCCGTTACGATCAAGGATTCCAATTGGCTTTATGGGTTCAGTATTTCCCGCCAACCGCATTTCAGAAAACAGAAAAAGAACCAGATTATTGTTTGGACATATGGATTGTTTTCGGATCGGCCCGGTAACTATATTAAAAAGAACATTACCGAATGCAGTGGTGTCGAATTATGTGCAGAATGGTTATATCACATCGGTGTTCCCCCATCCCAGATTATGGAAATCGCAACGACATCGGCCAATACCGTGCCATGTCATATGCCATTTATTTCTACATATTTTATGCCGCGGGCGTTGGGGGATCGGCCATTGGTTGTTCCGCGGGGGTCGGTGAATTTGGCATTTATTGGCAATTATGCCGAAACCGTTCGGGATACGGTCTTTACAACCGAATATTCGGTTCGCACCGCGATGGAGGCCGTGTACACATTATTAAACATTGATCGCGGGGTGCCCGAAGTATTTGGATCATGTTTTGATGTGCGGGTGTTATTGGCATCAATGTATTATTTGACGGATAAAAAGAAAATACGTCAAATGGATTTGCCATGGATTGCCAAGGTGATGGAAAAAATTGCCAAAAAGAAAATATCCAAAACCTATATTGAAGAATTATTAAAAGAAGCGCATTTGATGTAAAAAAAAAAGCCCGCGGCCAAACCGCGGGCAAATAATTATTTCGTAAACGAATAATCCATTTTTAGATGATCAGGGTTATACGTGCCATTCATAATCGCCATTGTATCTTCGACAATAACCAATTCTTCGTTGGTGGGAATCATGAGAATCTTGATCCGACTGTCGGGGGTGGACAAGACAGTTTCGCCCGCACCCATATAGGCCAGGGCCGTCTTGTTCTTTTCCAGATCTAATTTAATACCCAATTCTTCGAGGCCGCGACAGAATCTTTCGCGTTGGAACCATGCGTTTTCACCAACACCGGCGGTAAAGACCAATGCATCCACATGTCCCAATTCGGCCATAAAGGCACCGATATATTTTTTGACGTTGTGGGCTTCGACCTCTAGGGCAAGGCGACAGGCGTCGTTTTTATCTTCGTTTTCATGGACATCGCGACGATCAACATAACATTCGGTCAACCCCAGCAGTCCCGAATCCTTGTTCAAATGTTTTTGCATTTGATCCGGTGTCAACCCCAGGCGTTGCATGACGTACAACACCACGCCTGCGTCCACGTCACCGGGACGCGTTCCCATTGTCAATCCCGACAACGGTGTCATTCCCAATGATGTATCCACCGCAATACCCCCACGAATGGCCGTGGCCGATGCGCCCGATCCAATATGCAATGTAATCAGGTTGCATTGATCCACCGGTTTACCCAACATTTTTGCCGCGCGTTTTGACACGTACAGATGCGATGTTCCGTGGAACCCATACCGGCGCACACCCAATTCCCGATACCATGCCGCCGGTACCGCATAACGATAGGCGTAATCGGGCATCGTGTGAAAGAACGCGGTGTCAAAGACCGCCACCTGGGTGGCGTTGGGTAATAATTGCTTTGCTGCGACAATACCCATTAATGCGGCCGGGTTGTGCAACGGGGCGATGGCGGACAATTCGTCGATGGTACGGATAACTTCGTCTGTGATTTCCACAGAAGAGGCAAATTTTTCCCCACCCAAAACCACGCGATGGCCAACGCCACGGATTTCATTTAAATCAACAGATGCCTCGCGCAACATGAACATAACGACATTTAATGCTTCGTTATGATTTTTCATTTCGGCATCTTTGCGAACCTTTGACCCGTCGGGATATTTCTGGGTAAGGAATGAATCCGCCAATCCAATTTTTTCGACGTTCCCGGTGACAATTGCCTGGCGGGTGGTGGCGTCAAAAACCTGATATTTTAATGATGATGAACCACAGTTAAGGGCCAATATGTACATTTTTCTTCCTTTGTTATTTTAACGTAGGGAACCATAGCAAAATTGTGGTGCGTATTCAATATTAAATAATTTTTTTATTTTGTGTCTTTTTTTGCCCATAAATCTTTAGATGAATAGGGATATCATTCCTGTGGTATATGGGGGTGCGGGTGCATAGAATAGGGGGCATGAGTCTGCGTAACATTTTGTTAAAAACGGTACCATATCTGTTATCTGTGGCGGGTGGGGCGGTATTATTTTTGTTGTCCAAAGATAACATTCATGATGCCAGTGTAAACGACCTGGTGAATAATATTGCGGCGTCACTGTTATCGATTCCGTTGGTATTTTTGCTTTATGATTATTCAAACTATCGCATTTCGCGCCAAGTAAACAAGACATTGGCGGATGGATTAAATTTCAAAATCAATTCGGTTATGTTGGAATTGCTGATTCAATTACGTGCAATTATTGGGGCGCGGGGTAAATTTACATGGGGTGGGGCCGAAAAGATGTTTGGTTTATCCCCACGGGCCATTGAAAACAAAATTAAAATTACCCCGCATGCCATGGATGGGTTACGACAAATGCGCGATAAAATTGATGATTTTGCATATCGGACAGATCGTAATAATGTATTGGATCGGGGGCAGTTATTGCTGTTAGGTCAATTGGCACGTGAATTGACCCATTTGATTAATGAATATCGATTTGGGCGCAATGTGCATATGGTCGCGAAATTTGTTTCGGCGGCGTTGGGGTATATGGGGGATTGGTTTGATGCCCAAGATGTCAATGAAATGTTAAAACAGCAAAATTTTCAATCGGCATTGGGGGCAATGCCTGGTAATGCGGCATAAAAAGCGTTTCTTTTTTCTGCAAATTAAAAAGAAAATAAAAGTGTCTTTGGGGGATCGGGTCGGGGTGAGCGAAGTCCGTTCCCAGATTATTTAATTGATTTTTTGGGTAAAAAATACTTGTAAAATTTCCGTTTGCATGCCAAGATTTACAACGTTTTGATGTTTTTTTACTATGCCTAATCCAAAGGGTCAGTTTTTTTAGGCATGATTTGGGGTAAAAAATGTCGCAGAAAACAGGGATTTTTAAGATTAAAGAGTATGCCTAAAAAAACTGACCGGTTTTTGTGGGGGAAAAATGAAAAAATTTTTAATTAATTTGGTCTGTGCGTTTGTACCCAATGATGCGCGTCGTCGTAAATTGCGTCGTCGTCTGCGTGGCGAAAAACAGATATCAATTCAAAATATATGGGATTTGTGCCAAAACGAATTGGGCGAAATAAAAAATCATATCGGGCAAATCTATACGCATTTTGAACCCCGTTTTAACCAGATATCGGGACAATTAAATAATCCGATTGCGACGCCCGAATGGATCAACAGAAATATTGAAAAAAAATTATCGACGGCATTGATGCATCAAAAAACTTTTTTGCCGTTCAAGGCCATTCATTCCGGCCAGGATATTGTCATGGTGGCAACGGGGCCATCATTGAATGATTTCCAATTAATTGATAATGCGATTTATATTGGGGTTAATACATCTTTCTTGATGGATAGAATTAAATTAGATTATTTGTTTGCCCAAGATTATTTGGCGGTGTCAAAGCATATTCGGGAAATGAATAAATACCGGCCCGGAGAATGCAAGAAATTTTATGGTGTGACCACAGAATTTGATAACGAATTTCGGCGTGTTATTCCCGAAAGCCACGCCATCGCCGCCGGGGCGTTGCGTTATCGTACAGATTGGGAAGCAATACCAGGATTTTGTCCAAAATTTGCATATGATATCAGTGTTCAATCATTGGGGTGTTTTGGTTCGATTATCTTTCCGGCGATTCAATTTGCGTTATGGACAAATCCGCGCCGTATTTATTTGGTTGGATGTGATTGCAGTAATTTGGGCCATTATGATCAATCGAAAAGCGAAGATTTATCGCATCTGATTGAACCATGGCGTAAGTTAAAAGAGTTTGTTTCCATATATTATCCGGAAACAGAAATTATTTCGGTTAATCCCGTTGGATTGGCCGGGATATTTACAGATTTATATCAGACCCAGGGGAATTAAATTGAGTAATAAAAATTTTAATGAAGTTACCGCGTTGATTGTTGCACGCAAAGGCAGTGTTCGTATCCCATCAAAATCATTATTGGTGTTAGAGGGACAAAGTTTAATTGAACGGAAAATTAAACAATTGCAACAGTGTAAAAAAATTAATCGAATTGTTTTTGGTTCCGACAGTGATGAAATGTTGGCGGTTGCACGTAATGCCGGGGCAGAAACAGTGCGGCGTCCGGATTTCTTTTGTGATGAAACACGTGCATCGGCAAACGATATGATTGGCAATATGATGGATTTGGTCCAAACAGATGTTGTTGTTTGGGCGCATTGCACAAATCCATTGTTAAGCCCCCAGACATATGATGCCGCGGTGACGAAATTTTTGGATCTTTATCCAGAATTCGACAGTTTGTTAAGTGTTGTTGAAACCAAAGAACATCTCTGGAATGAAAACAAGCAACCGTTAAATTATAATCCGTATGCGGCGCGGCATGTACCGGCGCGGGAATTGCCCCCGTATTATATGCAAGATGGTGGTATTTTTATTCAGCCATATCGGCAAATGAAGGAAAATAGCTATTTCTTTGGCAAGAAACCATGTCTGTTTGAAATTCCAAAGGAAGAATTTCTGGACATAAACGATAGACGGGATTATTTGTTGGCACGGGCCATATTACAAGACAAAGAAAAGCAATATTAGGTTTGGGGCAAAAACCAAATATGGCCGCATGAAAAAAATTTTTCTGTAGAGAGTATTTTTTCTTGCATTTTTGTTTTTGATGTGTCAAAATTGGCCCCGAACCATGGAAAGAAGATGGCAACATCTTTCTTTCCGGTTCCGTTTTGGGGACATAGCTCAGTTGGTAGAGCAAATGACTTTTAATCATTGGGTCCAGGGTTCGAGTCCCTGTGTCCCCACCAAAAATTGAACCGCCGGATGGCGGTTAAATTTTTTATGGGGTCCGGGACGAAGAACCCGTCCCCAGGGTTCGAACGCGAAGTTGCCGAGAACGAGCCAGCGGCAACGTTCGAGGTATACGTGCAGAAAGGGGCCCACCGCATTAATTAAGCGGTGGGAATTACAGTCCCTGGGGCCACCTGAAATTGAACCGCCGGATGGCGGTTAAATTTTTTATGGGGCGGGCTTTTATTCTTGGGTATTTATTTTTGATATGTTAAAGTGGTGTGAAATAAGGAATCGCACATGCTACGAACATTTATAACCGCCATGAAAATGATATGGGTTGGGGCCGAAACGCGCGGTTTACGGTTTCGGTTGGTGTTAAGTATTATATGCGGGTTTGCATCTGGGGCGGCCGCCTATTTTTCTGCATTTTATTTATCAGAACTGGTTCGGGTGGTGCAATTGGGTGCGGTGGCGGACATTATGAAATATTGCGTTTATTTTATTACTTTGGCGGTCGGTCTGGTCGTGATACGGTTTATGTTTCGATATCATACAGAATTTATTGGGGTGACGATTGCGAACAACCTGCGCCGCATTTATTACGAGCGGATTTTTTATAAAGACTATGCGTGGCACACACATAATTCGGTGGGCTTTTTCTCGTCCATGCTGGATCGGGTATGTGGTCGGATTCAAGGATGGGGATGGCAGATTCCATATGATTACGTCCCGGGTTTGGCGGTTATTGTTTTGTTTTTGGGATATACATATGCGGTGTCAAAGTGGATGTTTCTCTATTTCATTATCTGTACGGTGATTATGATTTTGGGGGTGCGGCTTAGTCTGGTATATCGCATGCGGATGGACAAGCAAAAGTTGATTTTAAACCGATCATATATCAAGGTGTTTTTAGATTTTCTTTATAATATTCGGACAATTAAAAAGATGAATTTATTAAAATTCACCACGGACAAGATCACTAATCGCGCCACCGCGTATCAAGATTTTAATGTCAAAGTGATGCGTTACAATGCGTATCAATGGGGATTTATGGAATTTTTCGTTCGGGCGCAATTTTTTGTTCCTTTGGTTTATTTTATTATACAACTGATCCAAACAGGACAGGGGTTGGATGTCATTGTGATGTTGGTTAGTGTTCAAGCCCAAATGGGGGAAATCGGGCGTCAGATCATGCATCTTTTGACGGATGTGGGGACGACGCAACAAGAATTTGCGTTATTAAGCGAACATTTAGGGGATAATATCGCGGTGGATCGTCGATCATATGGCCGCCGGCCATGGCAAACCATTTGTATTGATCAAACGCAATTTGAATTTGAATCGGGTGATACGACATTTGTTCATCGGGTGGATAAATTTATGATAAATCGGGGGGACCACATTGCTGTTATGGGAAAGTCCGGTGAAGGCAAATCTACATTTTTAAATTTATTGACCAGACAATATTTGCCCCAACGTGGATGTATTTGTGTTGATGGGGTATCGTATGCCGATATGCCGCAATCATTCTTTGATGATCACATGACATATGTTTCCCAGGATATTGAATTGTTTGACATGTCACTTTATGACAATATTACAATGGGCCATCGGGTCAATCGCCGTGATATGAAAAAAATTATTGATGGATGCTGTCTAAACGAATTGGTGGCGCGGATGGGCGGAAACATCCATGCGGATATCGGTGAAAAAGGAATCAAGGTGTCGGGCGGGGAAAAGCAACGGATCAATTTGGCGCGGGGGTTATTATTGGGACGCGATATTTTGATCTTGGATGAAATTACGGCGAATCTGGATCCGGCAACGACGCGTAAAATTTGGTCCTTTATTTTTTCATGTTATGCCGATCGGACAATTATTGCGATTTCGCATGAACCAGAATTGTTGCGCCATGTGAACAAGCGAATTGTGTTTCGGTGTGGTCATGGGCGATGTGAATAAATGTTGACGTAATATTCTTTTGGGTTATAATAAAATTATTATAATCAAGGATAATTTTTATGACCAATAAAATTGATTTAACCCCCGCGCAACAGGAACGCGTGGCGCAATTGCGTCGGATGACACCCCGCGAATGGGATGCGATTTGTAAAAAATGTGGCATATGTTGTTTGATAAAATTTGACATGGGCGGCAACCAAATTGTTTATATCAAACGGTCGTGTGTGCATTTGGATTGTAATTCGCGAGAATGTAAAATTTATAGCGAACGTTTGACATGCCGATTGGGTAAATGTCACAAGGTTGATATCGATCTTGTTCTGGCGGGGGGAATGGTCCCGGATTCATGTGGGTACAGGGAATATATTTTTGGGCCGGCGAAATATCCAGCGGTGGTGGATTTTTCAACAGTTCGTCCGATGGACGATTTAAAAATCAAGCGCATATCCCCGCAAGAATTCTTTGCATGTATTATCCCGGAATCCATTCGTTGGAATAACCGATAATTACCCGCTTGAAAACAAAAATGTGGGGCATATAATATGATTCAATGAATACATATATTGATGTCCATTGTCATTTGTGTGATGGTGTCCCGCATGGGGCCCGGGATGCGTCGGGGTTTATTTGTAACACGACGTGTGAATCCCAATGGGATGCCATGATTGGGGCGCATACCAAATATTCATGCTTATATCCGGCCATTGGTATTCATCCATGGTATATCGATGATGTGACACCGGGGTGGGATACGCGATTGATCGAAAAAATCCAAGTGTATTCGAATTTAATGATTGGCGAAATTGGTTTAGATCGGTCACGGCCCGGCATTGAAAATCAGCAAGATGTATTTGCGCGCCAAATGGAAATTGCGGTTCGGTTTCATCGCCCGGTACATATTCATTGTGTGCGGGCGTGGGATCTGATTTTGGGACAATTAAAACAAATGCCTTTGTTGCCGCCGGTCATTGTATTACACAGATTTAACGCAAATGCGGATATAATGCGAAAATTAATGAAATATGACAATATTTATTATTCGTTTGCCCAACATGAACCGGCGGCGACAATTGTTCCCAAAGATCGAATTTTGGTGGAATCGGATGGTGTGGCGGATATTTATCTTAAAAATATTATAGATAATATGGCCGCAGATCGGGGGGAAAACGGGGACACATGGGCAGATGTCATACACAACAACACAATGCGGGTCATACAACATGGATAGATTAAGCAGGATCAGATTTCTTTTGGGAGATCAGGCGGTTAAAAAACTGGGGCAGTCAAGTGTGATGATTGTTGGGTGCGGCGCGGTTGGTTCTTTTGCCGTCGAAGCGTTGGCACGCAGTGGTATTGGTCACATTATTTTGGTGGATCATGATATTGTCGAAGAATCAAATATCAATCGGCAATTGTTTGCATTGGATTCAACCCATTGTCGGCCCAAGGTGGATGTTGCCGCCGCCCGTATTTATGATATCAATCCCGATATTAATGTTGATGCGCGTCGGATATTTTTCGATGACCAATCTGATTTGGATGTTACCCCGGATGTGGTGATTGATGCGATTGATACGATTGAATCCAAAATTGCGTTATATAAATGGTGCGCCGCGCGGGGAATTCCATGCATGACCAGTATGGGGGCCGCCCGCAAACGGGACGTGACCGCCATTCGGGTGGCACCTTTGTCTAAAACAAGTGTATGCCCAATGGCATCAAAGATACGTCGGTTGGTGCGGGATGCGGGATTGCCAGAATTCATGGCGGTGTATTCATTGGAACCAGCCACCGATGCCGTTGCGCCGGGGCGTGTTTTTGGATCGATTGTGACCGTAACCGGGGCATTTGGATTATATTTGGCAAATTTGGCGATTGATCATATTGTTTCAAAGGTGGATCATGTTTAAAATTTAAAAAAAGGTTTCATAACAAAAAAATATATCCGCGGCGATTGCGGACAGCGTGTTATACGTATATATCCCGGGGCTATGATCATTTGGTGTCGCATTAATATATTCATCCCCATTGGGATTATATTTGTTTTAGCAATGATCCGGAATTAATTAAACGTGGTCGTGTGGGGGGGGATGGGATATTCGGCCGGGGGATATTGCGATAAATAACACGCGTGAGGTTAAGGATAATTTTGTGGTTAATTCGCATGTCGATTCACAGAGTCGATTTGTCTTTTAACGGGTTAAAAAGTGTTTAAAAAAACTGCCCCATTTATAGATAAGATTTGTTGATGGGAAAAGGATAAAAATCCCAGGAAATCTGCGGGAAAGAACGTTTTCCTAAAACCGGTATTGGCATTGAAAGTGCGAAAAAAAACAGATATAATAAAAATGTCTGAATAGACATGTTAATCTTACAACAGGAGATAAAAGATGAGAGAATTAACACGTTATATCTTAAAACCTTTGACCTTTATTGGGGCATTAAACTGGGGATTGATCGGATTGTTCGGTTTTGATTTGGTGGCGTTCTTGTTTGGACCCGCAACCGTGGCCAGCCGTATCGTCTATGCCATTATTGGTATTGCGGCGCTGATCTGGTTAATTTGGGCATTTATCGATCGTCCGGTTGTCCGCACTGCGCGATAATTTCCCCCCACAGGGAAGAATAAAAAAAGGGTGCCAAGCGGCCCCCTTTTTTATACATTTTTTATAAAATTAGTTGACAATAAAAAAAATTGTATTATATTATCGGCATAAAGAACAGATCCAAAAAGGACAAAAAATGATAATTAATGCAAAAAAACTGATTTTGACGACCGGTATTGCGGCATTATCTTTGGTGTCGCCGAAACAGGCATCTGCCCAATCAAATGATGATAACAAGATGCCGTTAACCGGGATTTTGGCATGGTACGAAGCCCAAGAAAAAACGCAACAAAACGGACAAAAAAGTAATCAAAAGTCCGATCATGAATGGGGTAACCAAAACGTGCGTTATGCCCGTGGCAAGACGTATAATTCGGCATTTAGTGGCAATAAATCAAACGATGCATTAATCAAATCGGCCAATCCGGGGAAAAAAGACTTGGCCCGTGTTTCCAGTACCATAAATATGAACAAAGAAGATATCAATTTTGGTTATAATAAAACCGAATATGATTTTTTCAAATACAAAATGTTATGCATCAGCAAGGGGGCCCAAATGACCCCGGGTGCAGAGCAAAGAATTGTGAACTATTTGTCGACAGACACATTGACATATCAAAAATTGATGGATGAATTTTTCTTGGTCAATGAATTTGTATGGCGTCAAAGATTACGTGTGGGTGACACCGTTGATGTGTTAAGTCACAAAGATATGTTGCCGGGTACAATTAAATGGCGTCCCAATGTGAAGGGGCAAAATGCATTTCGTGTCATTATCACAGATGACAACCGCATATTGATTGCCGAAGAAGTGCATGATGATATTCGTTATACGGGAATGGGGCCTATTAAATACGAGTGTTATTTCAGTAATTTAATGGGGTTCAAATTAAATGGCGCAATTATATTCGCTATTTTGACGAAATCGGGACAAAAGTTGGCATATAAATTGCGGATGCTGGATTTGATACGGGAACAGCAAGGAATCATGGGAAAGGCGATTCAATCAGACCCGAAAATGCGTTAATGCATCCATTGATAAATAAATTCCCCCATTAATTTGGGGGTTTTTATATTGTGTGTTGGTTATTACCGTTCATAATGTTTTCGCGTAACCAACGTGGTCACGGGTTGTGGTTTTGTTTTTTCAATACGCAATTTCCCCATAATAAATCGCATTTTATTGGCGATATCTTGGATCTTTTTAACAAATTCATCACGTAAATCGTCCGGCATCCCCAGGGGTGAATAATTGATTAATTCCCATGTCGCATCACTGAGCAGGTCGATTAATTTCTTAATATTGTCATTATATGACCATATCAACAATGGATTTTTCGCCCGTGGTAATTTGTTGACGATATCCCATAACTGGGGGCTGGATGCGGGGCCAAAGAAATAGGTCGCATAAAATTTTGAAATATAACCGGCGCGTTCAAAATCAATAAATGAAACGGTGTTTGTTTTCGGATCGACCAAGATATTATCAGGATGCATATCGCAATGATGAAAAATCATTTGTCGATTTTCGGGTAAATTCATTAATGTGTCATACACGTCTTGGATTGTTTTGGCATCCGTGGTGGGGATAACATCTGATGCCTCGATCAATGTATCTTTTAAAACCCGTCTGTTTTTAAACCATTGGGGGATGGGCATGGGTTGATCCGCGACATAGGTCGGATATAATTCAGACATATCGTTAATCATTTCGGCCATTGCGTTTAAGATTATCGTTTCATTTTGGACCAAATAATCAGTTCCATATAATTTACGTAATGGCACACCTGGGACCCATTGATCGCGAAAACGATTAAATAACGAAAATGTTCGTGGCACATTGTATGCATGATTCCCACGTGCCCGCAGGGCATCAGAAACCGTTTTGGCGTATTTTGTTCGCTTTATCCATTTTTGGGGATCATTGGACATTTTCCCGTTGGGGTTAACCATCCGTTCCGCCATGTCCCATCCCGAACCCGTCGGGCGTCGTCGCACGGTCGTGATAGATCCATCAAAGGTTTGATCGGGCATATTTGGGGTATCGGTTCGTTTCTGTATCATAGAGATTAGTTTAGCACACGATACCCCATAATTCAAGTTATTGTCCCATATTCCCATGCAACCTGTTTATGGGAAATTTTAACGTTGTCGCGGGATAATTTTCCAATTGTTTTGGATGTACCATAAACTGTCGGTGGAGTTGGCCGCGCCGGGGGTAAACGGGAAATTACCACGTCCTGTGATGCGTTTTGGATCGACCGCGATGGCAGGTTCCAATACATTCTGGCGAAGATTATGGATTCCGATGGGTGATAACACATACCAAATATCCACCGGTACCAGATAAATGTTGGCCACATCCGGGCGGGCGGCGATGATACGTAATGTGTCGGGGGTGATGGCGTCAAATCCGTTTCTTAACAAACTGAATTCGATTTCGATATCTTTTGCGTCGACGGTATCGGGCCCATTATCATTGCCGCAACCACCCATCATGGTGGTCCCACCGATCATAGCCATTGTGGCCAAGCGGGATAATTTATATGATATTTTTTGTTTCAAATGCATTTTTAATCCTTTTGTTTATGATTCCAGTTTGACCTTTTTCTGTTCTGCTTTGCCCATTGTTTGGACGTCTGCGGATATGGTATACCCAAAGGTTAGACCCCCGATCACTGCAGCACCCATAAGTAATTTTTTGCTTTTATCATGACATGAATTTTTTTCTATATTATATCAAAATATTTAGAAATTTAAATGTTTGTTGCGGATTTTGGGCATGGGGTTTCATACCTGTATCGTTTGGGTGATGTGTGCAATACAATATTTGCCGGAGAAGGAAAACGCACATCATGGCCACCCGCGCGCGCAATAAAAAACATGACGATGTCACCATTGTTCCGGTGGCGCGTCAAACGCATATTAAAATTCCGCGTGCCGGTGTATCGATTCAGGCCGGATTCCCCAGTCCGGCGGATGATTACATGGTTGGGTCCATTGATTTAAACCGGGAATTAATTACGCATCCGGCCGCAACTTTTTTGGGACGGGTGCGCGGCGAGAGCATGGTTGATGCCGGTATTTATGATGGGGATTTTGTGGTCGTTGATAAATCTTTGGCCCCGCGCAGCGGCGATGTCGCGGTTTGTTTTATTGACGGGGAATTTACCATTAAATACGTACGTATTCAACGTCATGTTATCTGGTTGGTGCCGGCAAATCCAGAATTTGAACCCATTCGTGTGACGCCGGACAATGATTTTATGATTTGGGGGGTGGTGACATATTCTATACGACGGCATCGATCGGGGGCATGATTATGTTTGGGTTATTGGATTGTAATAATTTTTATGCATCATGCGAAACGGTTTTCAATCCGAATTTACGGGGGCGGGCCGTTGTTGTTCTAAGCAATAATGACGGTTGTGTTATTGCGCGGTCTTACGCGGCCAAGGAAATGGGGATTAAGATGGGGGTTCCCGCATTCCAGATCAAGGATTTGATTGATTCAGGGCGCGTGGTTGTCCGTTCATCAAATTATACATTATATGGCGATATGTCCCGGCGCGTAATGCAGATATTGTCACAGATGGTGGATGATATCGAAATATATTCGATTGACGAAGCGTTCTTTGTCATACCGGATGGAATTGATTATGTGGATATGGGGCGGCGAATTGTGGACGCGATCGTGATGGCAACGGGGATTCCGGTATCCGTGGGCATCGCAGCGACCAAGACACTGGCCAAAATGGCCAATCATGCTGCCAAAAAATATTCGGGATTTCGGCATGTTTGTGTGATTGATAATGATGCGCGACGGGTGGCGGCATTGAAATTAACGCCCATTGACGATGTGTGGGGAATTGGACGGCGATATGCGTCGCGGTTACAATCACGTGATGTCATCAGTGCGTTTGATTTCACCCAATTGCCGCGTGATTTGGTTCGCCGCATAATGACGGTGGGTGGTGAAAAAACATGGTGTGAATTAAAAGGGATTTCATGTATTGATCTGGAACAGGTGGCACCCGATAAACAGCAGATATGCACATCACGCAGTTTTGGCGTGATGTTAGAAACGCTTGATGAATTAAACGGGCCCATTGCGACATTTGCTGCACGATGCGGGGCGAAATTGCGGCGGGATAAATTAGTGGCGGGGACAGTTATGCCATTTTTATACACTAATCGGTTTCGGCCTGATTTACCCCAATGTGCGTTGCATCATGTTGTGGCATTACCGCATGCGACAAATGATACGCGCGTGATTGTGTCGGCGGCCCTGGACGGGTTAAAGGTCATTTATCGACCGGGGTTTTTATATAAAAAGGCGGGTGTGATCATGGGCGACATTTATCCGGCATCACGGCGTCCGATCGATCTGTTTTCAGAAACCATGGATCCATCAACGGATTGTTTTATGTCGGCCATAGATTCGATTAATCAGCGATTTGGGCCGGGTACCGTCAAATCAGCCGCCGAATTAATTAATCAAAAATGGCGCCCCATGGCCCATTCGCGGTCACCCAATTATACCACCGATATAAACGATATTATCGATATATGGTGCAGGGATTAATTCGTATTCTTTGTATTTTCTGAATCAATGTTTTATCCCAGGAATGATTTGGGATTATCCCATGAATGTTTCATGAGGAATTACAGAAAGTTTGCCCGTTTAAAATAACTTGGTATAAAAAATGAAAGCTTTCTTATTTGATTGACAAAATTAAATTTTAGTTTACTGTAGGCATATCAAAGGATAGATAGATGAATAAAACAATAAAATTTGATCCGGCGTATCGTCCACGTTATGTAGATAAGGCATTGAAAGGCAAGGGGTGTTTTTTCAACCAAGAACTGGATATGTTAAATGACACAGAAATGGCGCGAATATTGAATATTCCAACCAATTTATATCGGCATGCGGTGGTTTATTCTTTTTATGATCTGGGGGTGCAACCGGCGGGATTTAACCGTTTGGTTGCCCCAGATGATGTTTTATGTGATACGGCGCGTAAGGCATTTCGTTTTAAAAATTCGATTGAAGCGGCGACAATTGGTCATAAAATAGTGGCGATTGTTGGCATTACCGCGGACCAAATGGGTGATGAAACATATGATATAAATGGGATATTATTTGAACCCACAGTGGCACCTTTGGCATCTGATGGGCGTGGGATGGTCAATATTATTACGTATCAGAAAACAACCCAGGGATTATCGTCCCATCCCTGTGGATGGACAGAGGCATATCGTTGCCCCCGTACAGTGGCGCCCGAAGAACGAATTCAGGTGGCCGAAGCGCAAATGATGAAACGGTTTTTTTCACGTTTTACGGGTGAAAAATTGCAGGCCTATATGAATTTATTAAGCAATCCAAAGATCTATGGTTTCAGACAAAGATAAAAAATCCCCGAAATAGGGGATTTTTAGTTTTTGTAATTTTTAAAAAAAGTTGACAATGAAATTTATTTGTGTTAATAATTGTGTCAACCAAAACAAAAAGGCGTTTCTATGAATAAGCACTTTGACAAAGGTGGATTGCGGGCCATGGCGTTACGCGCAAAATCAGGTTTGCATCGTATGATATTTGGTGGGGCGATGGTTACGTTAATGCCGTTAATGTTGACCAGTTGTCATTCATCGACAAATGACGCAACCCTGCAAGAAATAAATAAATTGAAAACCGAAAACCGGAAAGATTTTGATGCATTTTTTGCCCGAATGGATCCCAAACTTATGAAGATTTATGAAGGTCTGTTGGCGATACAATTATCAAAATTAGACGAGGATCAGATTAATGACAATTTTAAAGAATTTGAATCTCGGTTTTTCCAGGATATGTCCGATTTTGTGGTTCATAATGATATTAATCTGGATGTGAATGGGGTTTTAAACAAAACATCTATGCGGGATAGTAAAATCGCCATGTTGAGAGAAGATGGTATTACGAGAGATGGGAGAGATGTTGTGTTTTATATTATCTGTATCTACATCACTGTAAATTGTCTCCTTAGGGCGCAGGAAGGTCCTGGTAAGTATGATGATTATATGTCTAAGCGGGATTTTTACACAACTTTATTGATATACTGGGCACTTTGGGTCTCTCTATTTTATATCCCATCACGTTTTACGTCATATCAAAAGCTGATGCGTAAGACAAAAGAAATTATGTATGAAGAAAATTGTGAAAAATTGAAAAACGATGTTCAAACATACTATTTGCAATCAAAAAAGAATGATTTTCAACACTAAATATATCGCCCCAAAATTGGGGCGATATATTTTATTCATCGGGGATAGATAAAGGGATCAGTGTTATGCAAAGATAGCGCAGCAAATTAGCGGTTGCTTGACAAATGAAAGTTTTGTTGTATAATTTGTACAAAATTTACGTTGAGAGGTTAAATTATGTCAAATCATCAATTTAAAATAAAAAACGCAAAGGCGAGTATTGTTTTGGGCGATATAACAAAACAGATAGTCGATGCTTATGTAGTACCACACTTTGATAACGAGGTGTCGTGGGGTGGTGTTGGCAACTCTGTCGCATGTGCCGGCGCAGAAAAAGGCATGTTGGAATATCAAGATAAGTACTGTGATGGGCGTTTAAAATTTGGTGATGTTATATTGACTCAATCTTATGGTGGTAATTCAAAATATTTGCTGAACGCAACAAGTGTGGCGTCTGGCAGAGAGAAAGAACCCCGTACAGTTTATGACGCAACATCTAACGCGATTAAGGTTGCCGAAGCGAATAAATTATCATCTGTCGCGTTTCCTGCGCTGGGAACAGGTATTATCGGTAAATTAACACCGGAACAATCTGCATTGATTATGCTGGGGGCTGTGCACAACGCGATACAAACATTGCAAGATATTAGATTTGTTATCTATGGTGACAGATTTGCGTATGATGAATTTGTAAAAATCGCAAATTCAAAAAAAGACATATTACAAATATCAGAATTGCTTAAAAATATGGTCGGAAAGGCAGAATTCAATCAGGCAAGATGGTTGTCTGAATTTGTGAAAGGCAGAGTATTTGGTTAATATGTCCATATTAAAAACAAAGCCTGCGATTTGCAGGCTTTTATATTCGTTCGATAACTAGCACAAATCGACCATTTTAATTCACAAATTATCGAACCGGGCGCAGGTATAAGAAAACCAACAAAAAACCGCCCCAGTGGGGCGGGGTGGGGTGCTTAATTTGGTTCGGGTTGGTGTGCGAATATGGGGTTGAATATTGTAATGATTTTACATTTATCGGTGCACAAATACATTAACGTTGCAATTTATGGCCGTCAAAAGTTAATTTGATATAATCGCAATTGCCAAGCCGCGCGTTGGATCCACCAACAAGATCCAGTATGCACCCCATCACACCGCCGTGGGTAGATATGGCGATTGTATCAAACGGCGTTTTTTTAACAATGTTCATAATTGTTTGTTTGGCCCGACGAAAACAATCTGAACGACTTTCGCCGCCATTGGGGCACCAATTCGGATTGTTTAATAATTCGGATGGCATGCATAGGTGTCGGCGTCTGAAATCGGTTTGATATTCCGCCGGGTTATCAGTCATTGTTACGACATGCCCAGTCAAGCGACCGGTATTGCGTTCGATCAAGCCATTATCCAATATAATATTCACCGCCGTTTTATCTGCCACAATTTGTGCGGTTTGCCGTGCCCGCGACAAAGGGGATGAATATATTGCCTGGATTGATTTTGTGGCCAGGGCGTTTGCCAATTCATTCGCCTGGGCGATGCCCGTTTCATTTAAAGGAATATCAACGTGTCCCATAACACGTCGTTGGACGTTATAATCTGTTTGACCATGGCGGAAAATGTAAATTATTTTAGCTGGCATTATTAAACTTGATTGGACATCGATAATAGGTTACTTTAAAGAATATGAAAGTCAAAGTACTTTTTTATCTGTTTTTTTATTCAGGTGCACCAGGATCTCTAAAATGCAAAAATCCCATAAATTCAAAATTGCTCGATGACATATGAGAGCTCTATTTTATATACCTGATTATAACAGATTATCGATAAATAATATAGCAATTATTATCCCATTCATCTGGCGAGATGTAAAATTAAAACGCGCCCAATGTCATCATAATCCCAACACCAATCAAGGTAAAGCATATCATTTTTTTAATGACATAACCCGTCCTGGATTGTTCATTAAATGGCACATGAAATATTCGTTGCAGGACCAGCCCGATAAGCAGCGTAAATATAGGGCCGGATGATGTAACGGCCCCCTGGGCCAGGACGGTCATTCGACCCAAAGAATAAAAATAACAGACATGCCCGGCCAGACAAACAATTTCGTCCAACAGTAAAATCTTGAAACTTTTTAAATATTCCGGGAAGGCGGCGCGGATTTCCCGCCGATTATTAGGTAGTAAAAATAATGAAAATCCAGCCAGGGATGCAAATAGATTTGTATAAATCGTCATATTTACCCAGTTTAAGTCAATGTTTAGGGCATATTTGGATACAATGACCGAGCATGCCCGAATAGAAGACCCGATTAAAATCAACCAAAAAGCCGGGTTAATCTTTAAGTCTTTGAAACTGTTTGTACCCAGAATAATGGATGTTATCATAATAAGGGTATAGCCCATATATTGGGTGATATTTAGTATTTCGCCCAGTACAACGACCGACAAAACGGCCGATACCACCATTCCCAAACGTCCCAATCCGTTGGTGACCGATGTATCTGTTTTCTTGTATGCGGCATAGGTAAAAAATAATGTAAATGTATCAATGGCACCCCATATCATGCATGCCACCAAGACGCGCCATGGGGGAATTGTCGCCATGCCCGTCAGGAACAAAGACGAAGCCACCAACATATTGGGCCATGAAATATAAAACAACATGACCGGAATTTTTTTTAGTCGTGATGTGGAAACATACCCCTCTAGAACACGAGCCAATGAAAAGAAAATGACGACGCAAATGCAAACAGAACAGGCATAATAAGCGTAATGTTAAGAAATTATTCTTTGTCGTGCAATCTAAAACAATGCATTATCTGGGCCTGGGATTATAATGCCGATTAAATATTGACTGAGCCAAAAAGTATTTTTTAGCGGGTTACTGACGTGTGTGATACTGGGAATAATAGATGACAGATTTACGTGCATGATGTGCTTGGCCGATTGATTAGATATCGACAGTATATGGTGCACGATGACATCTATGAAAAATGATTTGCATCTCTTTATCCTACACGGAAATATTTACCCCCCCCTCTCTCTCTCTTTTTATAACCCCAGCACGCGGTGGATGGCATGTTCAATTTCCGGCATACGTGTTTTTATGAATTCCGGATTGTCTTTGAACCACTTGACATTTAATGGTGATGGATGCGGCAAAACATATGCGGGTTTACCATTAATCATATTGTCTGAAAAGACCAATGTTGTAAAATCGGTATCTGGGAAAAAGAACGATGCCGCGCGGGCGCCGATGAGAATAAAAATCTGATTATCAACCAATTCAATTTCTTGTATTAGCCATTTTTTTGCACAGCATCGTGGTGGCAGCCGGTCCCCGCCATTGGGGGCCTTGCCCGGATAACAGTGGGCCATGGCGGCGATATAGAAATTGTCCGGGTTATAAAACACGTCGTCCGAGATATGGTACCATTCGTTGCGTAATTTGCGGCCACTGGCATCATTAAAAGGGCGCATGGTTTTATGCACGTTCTGGGATGGGGCCTGGCTGATTTGCATAATCTTGGACTTTGCATTGCCGGTTAAAATCGGATGTGGTTCAAAACCGAATTTTTCAGCGCACATGCGGCAGGATAAAATTTCTTGTCTTAATTTATCGAACATGATATTTCATTTTTCGTGCATGGATTATATTGTAAATTATATTCTTTTCAAGATCATTTTCGCGTCGGGGATGTCGCCAGAATAACAAAAAACCGCCCCGATGGGGCGGTTTGTAAATCTTGGCTCGGGCAGCTGGACTCGAACCAGCGACATACGGATTAACAGTCCGTTGTTCTACCGACTGAACTATGCCCGAACAGCCTGCATATAATACCTGTTTCAGATAATAATTCAAGTATTTTTTTCATAAAAGCAAAAAAAAAATGAACAAATGTGACACGGAGGCCTTTGTGCTTGATGTTTGTGGCAATTTTATAGCCTTTTAGAATCTATATGGTAATCCATTGTTCTATGCTTTGGACAAAGATAAAGGAAATCAAAGGAATAAATTATGAGGATCAAAGCCATTGCTCTAATATTTGGAAATTACGGTTTCAACTTTGTTTTTACAATACCGTACGGATGGAACAGGTATACAATATATAAAACTTAAACGTTTTATTCGTTATTGTATATATGATGTTGATATTGGATAGATTTCAAAATCTTTATAACATGAAAAATCACTGAGAATAGGATTATTTTCTTGATGGTATCTTATTGATTTCTGTTTAATCCTATTATACCCTGATATCAACAATGGACAGATAAATGGGAAACAAAAAGCAGACCATTTGTAATAAGTCAGTATATTTGGTGGCGATTTCAAAGTACTCAAAAAAAGTACTTACGTCATTGTTGGCGCAGTTGGTCGTTTTACAGCAATGTGCATGGGCATATAATGACATAATCCCACCCCAGAATGTACAAGATAATCCCGTAAATCATATTGTTATTGACCCGGATCGCCAGGGTGATGCATTTATTGACCGCGCACAGAATGGAACACCCGTTGTAAATATAAACGCCGCCAGCAAAGGGGGCGTTTCTGCTAATTATTACCGTGATTTCAATATAAACGCCGAGAATCTGATTTGGAACAATTATCAGGGCGAAGCCGCTATTTCCAAATTAGGTGGCGCTTTACACGGAAATCCAAATTTCAATAAACCTGGGGCGCGACCGGCTGATATTATTTTGAATGAGGTAACAAGTTCTCGCGTGTCCAATATAAACGGTTATGCAGAGGTATTTGGTAAACAAGCCGAGGTTATTATTGCCAACCCTAATGGAATCATGGTTGGCGGCGCAGGATTTATAAACACGTCACGCCTGTCCCTGATAACCGGTTCGTCAAATGGTTTGGACGCAAATGGCAATTTAACGCCGTTTAGTATATCTGACAGCCCAAACGCAATTATCACAGTTATCAGTCGCGATGTTGTTGATGCTGACGGCAACCCAGTTGCATATAACTTGGGCATTGACATGTCCGGCGGAAATATCATGGATTTGATATCCCGTATTGTAAAAATCAATGGCAAACTGCTGGCTGGACAAGAAATCAATATTCTGACCGGCAACGACAAGGTCACACGTACGCCCGACGGATGGACAGTCACCAGCAAGGACGGCGAAGACAAACCGGAATTTGCGATTGATTCCACGGCGTTGGGTGGTATTTATGCGGGGCGCATTAACCTGATTGCAAACGAAGACGGTGTCGGCGTTCGCACGCGCGGCGATGTTATTTCCACCATGGATGATGTACGATTTGATGTGCATGGTAATATAATAATTGATTACAGTGTACAGGCAGCTAAAAATGTAAATATCAACGCCAAAGATAATGTAAAAGCCGTCTCTGATATCGTGTCCCAAAACGCCGACATCAATATATCTGGTCAAGGCGTAGATGTTTCCAGCAATGTTTCTGCCAAGAATAACATCGCCATAAATTCCGGCAAAGGGATTACATCCACAGGTACTATTTTTGCAGAATATGGGGATTTGAAACTGGGGGCGATAGATGAAATATACGCATCAGGTAAATTAGCGGCCGGTCATGACATCATATTGAACGGCAACAAGAATATAACATTAAATAACATTGACGTCATAAGTGGTAATGATTTAATGTTATCCGCCAAAGATGCCATCAACGCATCTGGAAAATTGACGGCACAACGAAATGCACAGTTTACGGCCAACAACACCATTGTCATAGATGGTCAAGTAAATGTTGGCAATGATATGGGTGTGCATTCTGACAAATCCATAATTATTGGCAATGGTGGCGTTCAGGCGGGTCATAGTATTATTCTGGATACATTTACAGCGTTATTGTCTGCTAATTTGTCGGCAAATAACGATATTATTTTACAAATTCCGAATTTGACCGTAAATGGTGGCGACATAACTGCCGGCAACAACATTTCTATAAAATCTGATAAAATCACCAATCGCAATACGGTCAAGGCAAATAATGCCTTGAATATTACTGCAAACACACTGGACAACACAGATGGAAAACTGGTTGCGATTGGTGATTTTGTGCTGGATTTATTAAACCATGACTGGGCAACCAGCGGCACTTTGCAGGCCGGTGGCACACTAAGCCTGATGGCAAAAGACCTGACGAACGTAAATGGCGATATCAGTGCGGGCGATATTGTCATAAATGCAAGCGGCAGTTTTTCGAACGGCTCTGATACGGTTGCGACGATTTTGGGCGCAACAAACAGTCTGACCTTAAACATAGGCACAGATTTAATGAATTATGGCACATTGCGCGGTGGCCGTGACGTCAGCATAAATTCCATAAACGTTGTCAACGGTGCGGCGACGGGCAGCAATGCCATGATTCATGCCGGACGTGATATGGTTATCAAAGCGGCGCAACGTATATTAAATCGTGGATTTGTTCAAGCCTTGGGTAATTTGAGCCTGACGACCGATGCCGCGCAAAATGAAGACTATGTCCTGAATCCGAATGCCCAAAAGCTGGCAACAGATAACGATACGACACTGGCCCCTGAATATCAATCAATCTATGATGCGCTGGATACCATAACAGACACGGCGCAACTGTATGATTTATTGGCCAATGTCAAAACGTCTGAGCAATTTTACAAGGTTCAAAAACGTCTGCAGATGTTGCGAATTGACGAAGTTTTAACAGAATACGGCGAAATGGCAGATGGTGCAGATATTGATAACCTGGTAAGCCTGCCCGAAGATGAAATGCAAGAATCATTGGCCGAATTACTGGGCGATGATTATGACGCGGCGGATTGGACAATTGATTTGTCCGGCGATATCGCGAATATAAACACCCAGATATCCGACCAGCAACAGCGCACGGATGATTATAATGCGGCGACGCGTTTGGATGCGCTGGCGCAGTACGAGGAAGATAAAGAAAACGCCCGCCAAGAATATGCCGACCAGAACGGTGACGACGACACCGGATTTACATATCCCGACTTTGAATATACCCCCGTATCCCGCGAAGATTATGCCACCCTTTCCGGCGAAGACTACCTGGATTATGACACAATGGTTGCGGCCGCGGAAACTGCTGCAAAAACCGCACGTGCCAATAAAATCACTACATTTATTGGCGATACAACCACAATTGTAAATGAATATCGTACATACGACTGGTCAACCATGACCGACAGTGATATTGCGGATAAAATGTCGCTACTGATGGGCGATGAATACAACCCGTCCGATTGGATTATTCCGCCGTTCAAAAAAGCCGATGCCCTGCAATTGGGTTATATCAATTCGTTGCGGATAAATTCTGTGAATCGCGATTTGGTGGAACGGACTGGTATTCATAACGACGGTCGGATTTACAGCGGCGCGAACATGGATTTGACATCCAACAGCGTTCTGCACAATAACAGGGGCGCATTGATTTATTCCACCGGCGACATGGCGTTATCCGTAGAAAATTACCTATTCAACAATGCAAATGCGGCGGGACAAGGAATTTTATCCAAGGGTGCATTATCTATTATGGGCCGGAATAATGGCTGGCTGGACCACCTTATAAATTATGACGGCACGATTGGATCTGACTTGGATTTGAACCTGCATGCGACCGAGGTTGTAAATTACGGCAGCGACAGTATCGACCTGTCGGGGATAGACAATAACATTTACCCAGCGATGGAATACCGCTATCACTGGACGGAAACCAAGCGCGTTTTGGGTCGTAAAAAGAAAAAGCATAAGAGCCGTGTCATTTCCGAGGCAGAATACAACCAAATGAAAGCCGCCGGTCAAAACGTGACCGCGACATATTTAGGTTATAATTATGTAAAAGATTATCCAGAATTACAGGCCTCCTATTATCTGACCAAAAAGCACTTGGAAGACCAACGCCACAATGCCACCGTCAAGACAGATAAGGATGAAGCGCACCTGACACTGGTATCCGAAACATCAAAAATCCGTAGCAATCGTGGCACTCTGACCATTTTGACGGATGATTTGGTAAATTATAACAGTCAGATATTTGGGGAAAATGCCGAAATCACGGCACAGAATATTTTAAATCAGAACCTGACCCTGAACATAAATATCAAAGAATATTATGTCCAGCGGTATCGCAAATGTAAACGCGTGGCAGGCGTATGTGTTGACCATTACCAGGCGCGTAAAGAATGGACGCACAATATTGTTGAAGAATACAAGGGCTTGTCGCCGTCCAGCATCATTGCCGCCAAGAACTTGAAGATAAATGTTCAGACATTGGGCAACGGCACCAGTGCGGTTGACCCCACGGCCGGTGGCAACACAACGTTGCCATACGACCCAACAAGTCTGCCGGAAACAGAACTGCAGGAAATTGTTCGTACCGGTACAATTGACCCACTGGCTGGGTTTAAGTTGCCGGATGGCGGATATGGCTTAATACGCGCGGGCGACATTTTGAACAGCCCTTATTTATATGAAACAGACCCAACTTTGATTGATTTGGAACATTATCTGGGGTCAAAATACCTGATGAACCGCATAGGTATGGATCCAGATGATGTTGACGCAAAATTCCTGGGCGATGCATACGTTGAGCATCAAATGATAAAGGATGCGCTGGATAAGACGCAGGGATTCCGCAATAAAATCATGACGGACGCGGAAACAGAAGACTACATCAACGGACTTTATAATACCGTGACACCAGAACTGGTGGCCGATTTAGGCCTGGAATTTGGGCGCGCACCGACACCGGAACAAATCGCTAAACTTGACCATGACATTGTATGGTATGTAAAGCAGAATATTACACTGCCCAACGGCGAAACGGTAGAGGTTCTGGTGCCGCAGGTATTCCTGGCGCAATCCACGGTTGATGAATTATATGGGGCGGCCCTTGCACGGGATGACACCAAGGCAAGCATCCGCGGCGACAACGTCACGATTACGTCATTGTCGGCCGAAGCCGAAAGCCGCCTGGATAACATGGGTGCGATTGTTGGTAACCGTCAATTGGTTATCACAACTGACCAAATCAATAATTCTGCGCGTACAGTCGGATATCAAACACCTGTCCTGCGCGGTGGCGATGTGCTTGTACTGGATACAGGCGAAGGTGGTGCGGTCAACAACCGCGGCGGACGCATTGAAACAACCAACGCAGACAGCATTCTGGCGATAAATACAGGCGAACTGAACAATATCACACTGACCCAGCGAGAGACACAAGACCGCGGTAATTACAAACGCGTAGAAACCCATATTGGCGACACCGCCACAATCGGCAGTGCCGGCGATGCCGTGATTATCACATCGGGTGATTTGAATATGGCGGGGGCAAAGATTGGCGCAAATAAAGACATCAAAATATCGGTTGGTGGCGATATAACGGCGGTATCAGTCCAAGATTATGAATATGAATACCAAAAACAGAAATATGGCACATTCTTGGGCAAGGATATTAAAACGAAAATATCGGAATCTGTTACAAATGTGACAAGTTCTATATCTGCTGGGAATAATGCTAACATAAATGTAAAAAATGACCTTCTGGGTGAAGGCTTGTCAATATCTGCAGAAAACCAATTAAATTTAAGCGCAGACAATATCTATCTGACAGATGTAATAGATTATGATTATAAATACAGCAAGCACACCAAAAAACGGTTGGGGCTTGAAAATATCATTGGCGAAACACTGGCTGGGGCGGGTCTTGGATTTGTTGTCGGCACTATACCAGGAGCGGTTGTTGGTGGAATTGGTAGTTTCGCTGATTCCATACAAGAACCACAGGTTGGTAACACCAAAGTAAAGGTCAATATGGATGAAACTGTTAAAAAATCCGATATCTCAGGCAGCAATGTAGACATCAATGTTGTCAATGACTATACTTATGAAGAATTGAGTGAAAACGATTATTCAGATTCACATAAAAGTAAAATCGGCAGAAGTTTTATTGAATCTGTCGGGCGTGGCGGCGTGATTGGAATTGCGGCAGGATTAGCACGTAAAGACAAAGAAAAAGAAGAAATCTATAAACAACAAGAAATAGAATCCTCAAATAACGCACAAGTTGAATATGCGCAAATCTATGCTGACTACGAAAAAGCTTACAGTGAATACTTAAAGACAAAAAAAGATGATATACAAACTTTAAATATTAGCCAAATTGGAGAATTAAGTAGAAAAGAAGAGAGCCGTGGCAAGCCACAATCTATAGGCTATGATAAAACCGGTGGATGGAGCTATGGAAGTTATCAAATTTCTACAAGTTCCAAAGCAAATCCATCAGGTTACGGAACTATGAAAAGTTTCTTTAAAGTGCTACAGGATACCTATCCCGAATTTTATACAAGTTTGACACAAGCTGGTGGATTAGAAGCCGCGAAACAAGGAACTACAGAATTTAAAACTGCTTGGAAAGAAATTGCTTCAACAGGAGAATTTGCGGCAGCGGAACAGCAATTTATTTATGAGACACATTATAAACCGGCTTTACAGGGGCTAGGAAAGTATGATAATTCTGCAGCAACGAGATCACTTGAAGTACAGCAAGCTATCTGGTCACAGGCCGTGCAATTAGGTCAAGGATTAAGTAATAATGTCTTTAAAAATTTATCCCAAAACATAGACTTATCTTCATTAACAGATGCAGAATTTATTGAAAAACTATATGATTATAAAATCAATACTGTAAACACGTATTTTAAAAGTTCTAATGAATCTTATCGAGATTCTATTAAAAATAGATATAATCGAGAAAAAGAAGCTTTGCTCAATAAAATAAAAGGATAAATTATGAAGTATATAGCTAGCGTTATGGCATTTATAATATGCTCTTTAACTGCTTGTTCGGCATCAAACGATGAATTGTATAATTGTTATATGGTATCATATGTCAATGATTTTGAAACATTCATTACTGTACCAATTACAACGGCTACCTCAAAAGAACAATCTATTAGACTTGTTGAACAAGAAATAAAAGAGACTATTCAAAACAATAACACTAATGATAAACAGAATGACATAAAAACCGTGCAAATTTCAAATAATGCAATTGAAAGGCTTGGCGACAATGTTATAAGATTCTTTTGTTTCCCAAGTATTCTAGACAATAAAAACGATGTTTCTATTTCTGAGTTTATAAATTCTTTAAATTCTGAACAAGTTCAGATTAGAAGAGATTCATTATTTCCATTAGATGAAATATAGGTTTATATGTTGCAACGAAATAGCCAAACTTCAACACAGTATTACCATGTAATTTTACTTGACAGCGCATGGGTAAATGATGTGACCGAATTGACTGGTGGCAATGTTGATATTAACGTTGACGGTAAAACGACCGTAACCGGTGCGGTTATCGTGGCAAAGGACGATGGCAACCTGAACCTGACAACCAATAAATTGGAATACAATGACATCCATGACTTTAACACAGACCATAATAATGGCATTGGTCTGAATACTGGTGTGGGCATCGGCACTAATAAAGGGGAAAGCACGTTGCACCCAGAAAAAACAACTGATGTAACCATTGTGCATAAAGGACATGACACTGAACAAACCACACATGCGACCATTGGCGCGGGTAATATCACAGTCGGTGACGACACCAACCCCAACTTGGCAGGCTTGAACCGTGACACGGATAAGGTCCAAGAAATAACCAAGGATGAAATCACGGGTAGCCTGGATGCCAGTGTGACGGTTGATAATAGTCAATTGGTCAATAATCCTCTGGATACATTGCGGAATCCATGGAATGCTTTGAACACCACAATTGGTCTAGGCAATGCATTAGCAAATATAGGCTATGGTGCTATTGTTAACGATCCTGTTGATATAAAATATGATAAACAGTCTGGTGTAATGTCTATAGAAAAAGGAAGATTGAATCTACCAGGAGGCGGAGCAATGTCTCTTGGAAATACAACTATTTATTATAATTTATTAAAGCCTACAGACGAAGTTCCTACGTATGACTTCAAACAGAAACAGCTATCCGTATATAAGGAAACTGGTAATTGGATCCTTCCAACTGCCAACGATATGATTATATTAGGCAGCCATGAAGGAGTACCAGGTCACATAGGGCAAAGTAGCTGGATGGGACCGTTATATTTGCCTATATACTTTATAAGTGGCGGACCTTCTGCGAATAATTGGATGGAAAAACAAGCAGACAAAGCGGGAAATGATGCGTATAAACAAAAACATGGAATACCAAATGAAAAATAATTATATATTTTTACTTATAATATCGTTATTAACAGCCTGTTCTTTATTGCCGATGGATAAATATGATACGTGGTATAGTCCTACAAATTTTATCAATATATATTTTGACAATGTATATATTTCTAATATTCATGCACGATTTGCTGAGCAAAATACAGTATCAATTTGTCATGGAAAATGTTTGGAGTATGGAGAATCAGATCAAGTAAATTTTTACCAGGATAAAAATAGGAAATGCTTGCTTTTTAGCATATCCAACAACGATTTAATAAATATGGAACGTGAATTTGTTAAATCTAATAAAAATCAACAGTCTGTATTTATTATTGAAGAAAATGGCATTCGTATAATATCACAAGCGGAATACGAGCAGATGAAACCGACATTGGCACCGCACAAGTTTGATTCATCCCTATGCAAATAAACAGTACAAGTTTTAACCAATGAAACACTTAACCGCTATTTCCTTAATCGCCTTATTTGCAACACCTGCGCTGGTAATTTGAATGCTAAAAAAGATATTTGCATTTTTATTGATACTTTTTGCCTGTGTTGCATTGTCATGGGGTAATATCACGGTCGGTGGCGACAGCAATCCGGATTTGGCAGGTCTGAACCGCGACACGGATAAAGTCCAGGAAATAACCAAGGACGAAATCACGGGTAGCCTGGATTCCAGTGTGACAGTTGATAACCGCATATTCTCAGAATCTGGGCGCGAACAAATCGCCAAACAGCATGAAGATTTCGTTGACAATGTTGAGCAAATTGGCGACGGTTTGCGGAATAATATCGTCACAAAGTCCATTGAAAATGCTTATACGGACAAGACGAAAGATATAATCGACACCATCGGCGATTATATCGAACAAGATCGTCAAGTGACCGAATTGCAACAAAAACATCAAGATTTGGTACAAGCCTTGAACGGTTTGACGAATTATGAATCTGCGGAGGCACGAGATATCCTGCAACAAGTTGCAGATTTTGTCGCCGGAACAGACGGATTCAGTGGTGATTTGAAATTGGCGAATATTGATGGCGATGTGATTGGATTTGCCTATCAGAGCAATGACGGCAGTGTGAAAAATATATCGCTGAATCTGGCGAATATTGATATGACAGACCCGAATGCATTGATGAATGCGTTGTATCACGAAACCACGAACTTTGACCAGCATACAAAGAATGAACAAACCGCCAAAAACCGTGGCGACACTGGTTCCGGCATCTTTGACCTGAAAAATTATGGGAATGAAAACACCAATGATACAAATAAGGATAACTGGGTATTTGATTATAATGATTCAACCATTACAGAATCAGGCAATATGACATTTATAAAAGATGTTATATCTGGAGCAAATGGTACTGGTACAACAAATTATAGTACCTATGGTGATTTGGATATAGATGGAAAGAAACTTGTTATAACTGCTGTAGACCCAACAGATGGGAGTACAGCAATAATAGATAATGCAACAAAGAAGGTGATTGCAAATTCCAAACATGTGACAGAATTCATTATGTATGATCACGATGATAATATTGTTGCAACAAAAAGTGCAAATGGGGCAGCTGTTGGCAATATTATTCACTTGGACGTAGATATAAGCAATTATGTTAACTCCAAAGTAAAACAAGCTGACTCTGAAAGCTTAAAGACAGTTATTAGTAAGGTTAGCGATTATGGAGAATATGATATAAAAAATAGAGTTCCAAAAGATTATGGTCTTGAAAGAAATGTACCTGGATATGATTATCATTATGATGGTTATATGCAAGATGGTAAAGTTGTTTCTGGAAGATCTGCCGGGAATGACACTTTCGGTAGAATTATACAAAATTTATCGTGGCCAAATGCAATATCTGTGTTGGGAGCGGATATTTATCAGAGTATGGGGTATGCCAAACAATCTACAAAACAATTTATAAACGATGCGTCAAATATAAATACTTTTGAAGATTTGAAGAACATTCAGTTGCCAAGATTATGGTTTCCTGAAAGCCAAGAAGCAAAAAGTCGTATATATGAAGGTGCTCATACACAAGAACAAATAAACTCTAAAAATAAATAAGGTTTGCAAATGCGGTATATCATACTATGTTTTATTCTAATAATACAAGTTAATATCTTAACTGGTTGTAATTATTATGTGCCTAAAACTATAAAAATAAAAGAAAATGCATATACATTAGATAAACATCATTTTATGCATATTAAAAATAAATATTTAATTAGAGTTTGTGATTCTTATTATGATTTATGTACAGGTCAAAACTCTTCTCTTATACTGAATAATACGAATAACATAATAGATATATATTCAGAAAACGAAGATTCTTTGGTCGTTGTTATAAAAGATGACATTTCTGCAATTGGAAATTTGCTTATACCTGATATAGAAAGACAAGAGCCTCTAATTGAAATAAAAAATGGTTATAAGAGATTAAATTATGGCTATAGTTCTATTTATAAGATCAATTTTATCATGGAATATAAGATCTAGAAAGTTTTGTAATGACCCTTTCGAGTATAAATAATCAGGCACAAACATATGAAACGTTTATCAACCATTTCTCTAATTTCTTTACTCGCAACCCCTGCGCTGGCATTGACACCCGAACAAATCGCCCAACAACAGTTGGTCATTCAGCAACAGCAGGAACAGGCGTTGCAGAACGAACGTAACCAACAGCAGGTATTAGAGGCGCAACGCGTCCGCGAATCCCGTGACCAGACATCACAATCGGATAAATCCGAATTGGGAACCGGCACAGATACAGACGAATGCCCCCGATTTAATAAAGTCATGGTGTACGGGAACAAAAAGTTTTCCGACCGCCGCATCGCCAAAATCACAGATTCATACATCGGTCGGTGCGTGAACCGCGCCAATATGGAAAACATCCAAAAAGAGCTGACCGACCTGTACATTGACCGTAAATATACCCTGGCACGTGTATATTTTGACCAACGTAACTCCAAATTGACCAAGACCGACTGCGACATCATATTCATTATCGAAGAGGGATTGGTCAAATCAGTCCAACTACAGGACGTGTACGACGGCGAAACATACGAACCAGAATCCAAGTTTACAAAATTTCGCCAGTGGACCAAGGCACAGGTTGCCGTCCCAGGAACCGTCGGCAGAGTGTTTAAGATAAAGGATTTTGAGCAAGGGTTGGACCAAATCAACCGTTTACAGTCCAATAACGCCACCATCGACCTGCGCCCCGTTGCCGATTTGGACATGGCCGGATACAGCGATGTTGTGTTTTTGAACAACCACGACAGCCACCGCACGACATTTTGGGAATGGGATTTGATAACAGTGGCAACAAAAGTGTCGGCGAAAACAACCTGAACATCAGTTTGAATCAGGACAACCTGCTGGCATTACAGGATAACATTTACCTTAAATACACCCATGACAGCGATTTTGCGGGCCACCATCATCACAGCCAGTCGCTGTACAGCGCGATAACAATCCCGTATGGATACTGGACGTTGGGATACAACCTGTCATATTCCGATTATCGCACCACCGTGGACGGGTTATATACATCGTTTCAGACGCATGGCGACACCCTAACGCAGGGGTTGTCGTTGGAACGCGTCGTTTATCGCAGCGCACGGTATCGCACCAACCTGGGGGCGGTATTACAGACGCGCAGCACCGAAAACTGGGTTCGTGATATGCGTAGTATCACAGGTTCACGCCGTTCCAGCAATGTGAACATATTCTGGAACAACACCATATACCACCCACTGGGAACGATTATTGTAAAGCCATCGTATCAGCGCGGCCTAGACTGGTTATGGGCGCGACGCGATGCGAGGGACACTTTTGATACAGAACCGCATTTGCAATACGATATGCTGAAACTGTACCTGTATTCCAATATGAAATTCAATCTGGGACTGCCGTTTAACTGGATATTGACCGCGGACGGTCAGTACAGTTTCCAAAACCTGTACGGCAACGACCAATTCAGCATCGGTGGCGAATGGACGGTGCGTGGTTATCGTGACAATGTTATCAGCGGCGACAACGGGTTTTATGTACGCAACGAATTGCGAACCCCGATGGACAGATTGGTTCCGGGCGTTTTGACGCGTCAATCGTTTATGAATGCCGGTGGCAAATGGTCGGTAAACAGTGCGCTGGGCCGCACCCAGTTGGGAATTTTCGGCGATTACGGATATGTTGAAAACGCACACAAGATAACACCCGATACGTATGATTCCAATTCCGGGGACATGGCCGGTATCGGCGCGGGACTGTATTATTACGGCCGGTATTTGAATTGGTCGCTGGCATATTCACAAGGGCTCTCCGCACCAAAATACATCCAAACGCGCGACGGCATGCCCCGGGAAGAGCATGCGATATATTGGCGCATTGGCGCGAATTATTAAGCATTTACTGATTTACTAACCAAAATCATCTGCAATCTTGGAGAGCTATATATATTTAATGATTTTGCGGTCATTGCGTAAATCGCCGGGATAATCACGGTATTGTCCAACTGGATACAAATTTAAGTATTTTTTTATTGATTGCTATCTTTGTTTTCGGGTGGTATATTCAATTGTGTCCAAAATTATAACAAAAGGATATGGAATATGTTATTAAAAGGAAAAAAGATTTTAATTACTGGTGTGGCCAATGATTGGTCCATGGCATGGGCGATTGCCAAGCGGGCCCATGAAATGGGGGCGGAAATTGCCATGCCGTATGCAATGGCGGCCCTGGAAAAGCGGGTGCGCCCATTGGCAGAATCGATCGGGGCGAAATTTGTGCGTGAATGCAATGTTCAAAACGATGAACAGATGGATGCATTATTTGCGGATATTGAAAAAGAATGGGGGCGATTGGATGGAATGTTGCACGCAATCGCGTTTTCGGATAAAAACGAATTGACGGGTCGGTATGCCGACACATCGCGTGACAACTTTAAAAACACGATGGATATTTCGGTGTATTCGTTGGTTGATTTGACCCGACGGGCATCTAAATTAATGACCGATGGGGGCAGTATTGTTGCATTAACATATTTTGGCGGGGAAAAATCCGTGCCGAATTATAATGTCATGGGTGTCGCGAAATCTGCACTGGACAGCAGTGTTCGATATTTGGCGTCTGATTTAGGCAAAGACAATATTCGCGTTAATGCCATCAGTGCGGGTCCGATCATGACCCTGGCGTCGTCGGGGGTTGGTGGGTTCAAGGCGATGTTGCGTTTGAACGCGGACCAAACACCGTTGCGTCGCAATATGACGCTGGAAGATGTGTCGGGTGCGGCCGTGTATTTGTTCAGTGATCTGTCGTCGGCCGTCACGGGCGAAGTGCACCACGTCGATTGTGGGTATTCCACGACGGGCATGATGCCGAATGAATTAAAAGACATCGTCTTGAAAGGATTGGAAGAAAAATAATAAAAGCCCCGGTGATTCCGGGGATTTTTGTTAAAGGGCAGAGTTCGATTACTCTCACTGGTGGCCTGAGGGATGTTCCCGAGCCTGGGGCCCTGTGTAGGATCTTTAAAAGAAAGGCCACCCCGTCGTTATCACCCACAAAAATTTTCAATTTTTGTGGGGCCCGATTGCGGTCACCCCGACCCCGGGCCTCGCGGAAATTGTTAAATTTCCGTGGGTGGATTCACGGAGGGGAACTTAAACTCAGCGTGGCACGGTGCAAGTTCTCCTCCCTCGAGGGGAGTACCCCGAAGGGGGGCTTTACCTGAACTCTGAACACTGGTATTCCGGGTACGGAGTAATTAGACGGCCATAATAAAAATCTTGGCCTGGTTGGCGGCACGGATCACCGCCGGTTTATCCACGACAAAGCAAGTTTTGGCATTCACCACAATTCCACGCAGGTGTGCCGCCGCCACCGCACGTACGGTGTCGATTCCAATGGCGGGGATATCGATCCGTAAATCTTGACCTGGTTTGGTCATTTTGGCGAAAACACCACTGTTACGTTTTATGTTTTTACGCATATCGACCACCCGTTCCAGCATTTTGGCGGTGCCTTCGGCCGCCTCTACGGCGATAACTTGTTTATCGACAACAACACTGGCACCAATGTCGGCGGCACCGATGGTATGTGAAACGTCGATGGCGCGTTCGATGTCCCGCGTATCTGATTTTGTGGGATGGGTTTTTGTTTGAACACCGGGTGTTTCAAAGGTTAATTCGGGGGCCAAATCTTGGGCCGCGACGACGTTTAAACCACGGCGGGCCAATGCGCCCGTTAATGCAACAGCCATAGAGTCATATCCTTGTTGATGTTTCAAAATACTAAACAAAATCGACAATGACCAGAAATCTGGTCGAATATCGCGCAGATTGGGGTGCCCCAATGCCCCGACAAATGTCAATGTGTTAATTCCCCGACGGCGAAATTCCCGCACCGCACGGCCCCCCCCGCCCAAGCGGACGACCATATCGGGTTTCAGACGGGGATCATAAAAATTTTTCAGGCCAACGACAAATACATCCCAGCCCGCACGTCGCAATGCGTCGCGCGTAAAAAATGGTAAATCCAGGGCACCTGCCACCAGGGCGATTTTTTTCGACATATCTATAGGATACGCATAAATCGGTGTGGAATCAAGTTGCAATTTATGTTAAACTCTTTATTAATAAAACATAATTAGGTGGATGTTCGAATGAAAAATATATCGTATTTTTTCGTTGTGGCGGCATTAATCATGGGGTTGCCCATATCAGGTCATGCCAGATATAATAATCGTCAGTTTCAGGCCGAAGTTTTAGAAGGTGTTGATGTTCGTGTGGGACGTACCATGGCCGATGTGGTTGATGATGCGCCGGCGGGGCATTTGGGCGGCGAAGTTTATGAAAGTCGTCATAGTGCCATAGATACGGATGTTCAGGTTTATATTCCGACCAGTATGTATGTCCGTGCGGGTGCCGGATTCGCCATGGGATTTGCATCGGACAAGGCAACATATAATGATCAAAAGTTTGACATGTCCGACAGTTGGAACGTGCAATTGGGATTGGGGTGGAATTTTTCATCCTTTGTGCGTGGTGAAATAGATTTTCAAAATGCCACATTTAATTTCCAAGATTTAGATGATGCGGCATTATCACGTCAAGTGGGCGGAACGCTTTATTTTGATTTATTGCGCCGGTGGTATCGCACAGGTGATGTGACCCAGCGGAGAATACTGGTCCCATTTTTCGGCATAGGTGTTGGGGCCGGTACATATGAATTCCAAGGATCGGGTGGCGCGGATGGATTTTTTGTGGCGCCACGTGCCGCGGCGGGTATAAATGTTATGATTACCGATATGATTGGCATTGATTTAACATGGCAATACCAAATGCGGATTGGAAATGGATTTGGTTGGGATGTGCGCCGTGGTGGTGTTGATAATGTCAATCATGTGATTTTATCCATGCGGGCGAATTTCTGATACAAAGGATAGGGTGATGATCAAAACAAAAATAATGGCATGTTTAATGGCGTTGATGCCGATTGCGGGTAACGCCGCCATTTTGTATCGGGTAGAACAGGTTAATATGCCGACAGATACGTCCGAGAATCAGTTTAACGATTCCCAGGCATTCGCCCGGCGGCATCGGTTCTATGTGGGTGGGATGTATAATTTTTCCATGTGGGCCGATGATGTCGATAATGATATTCGGGCCAAGGGTAAACACACATCTTCGTATGAAGCGGTGGCGGGCATTCGATTGTTTGATGTGTTTAGGTTAGAAGCGAACTATATCCATACCGATGCAAAATGGGATTTATTTTCTTTGACGGGTGATGGGGCGATGATAAACGCCATTGTTGATGCCCGAATAGATAGTTTATATCGCGTTTTTTATACCCAACGCATTGTTCCCTATGTTGGGGGCGGAATGGGGATGTCGTGGAATACGGCCAAGAATGTTGATATCAAAGATAGTGTCAGTCCGATGATCGGTGCAATGGCCGGAATAGGAATTGAATTGGGGGAAAATTTCACCCTGGATTTTGGATATAGATATTTATATATGTTTGCCCCGAAATTTAGTGGGATGGATAATATGGCGCCGATTGCCCATCAATTGCGCGCGGGTGTGCGGGTAAATTTTTAATATTATGAAGACATGTCCATTTTTTGGTAAATGCGGCGGTTGCAAATATGATTTTGCGGCCGCCGATTATCGTCCGACCAAGGCGGGGGTTCTGCGCGGGATGGGGGTCACCGGTGGACCCATATGGGTGGCACCGGGCGAACGCCGGCGTGCAGAATTCTGTTTTGCGGGCGGGATGTTTGGTTTCTTTGCGCCCGGGTCCAAGGATATTGTACCGATTACCCATTGTCCCGGCATGGTGGATGGCATTAATGCGGTTTTGTCCGATATTGCGGCGTTGCCCATGGCGGGTGCGGGTGGGGCATTGGTGACCCAATGCGATAATGGAATTGATTTGGCCATTACGTCCGATGTATCGTATTTTCCGGCGGATTTTAAAAAAGCGGTGGAAAAATTGCCCTTGGTCCGGGTGACGTGGAATGGGTCTGTGGTGATTGAACGGGCGGTGCCCACGGTGACATTTGGCGACCGTGTGGTTCCGTATCCGGCGGGTGCATTTCTGCAACCGGGGGTATCGGGGGCGGATGCATTACGGGATTTGGTGGTGTCACGTGCCGCGGGTGCAAAAAAAGTTGCTGATTTATTTTGTGGGTTGGGAAATTTTACGTTCGCATTAAATGCCGATGGGTATGATGTTGTTGGAACAGGGACACGGCGTGATTTGTTTCGGCATCCGTTGATGGCGTGTCATTTGCGGCATTATGATTGTGTGGTTTTGGATCCACCGCGGGCCGGGGCCATGGCCCAATGTCGCGAATTATCGCGCAGTAATGTCGCCCGCGTGATTTATGTATCATGTAATCCGATTACATTTATGCGTGATCGTAAAATTTTAGAACATGGTGGATATCGCAAGGTGGAAATGATCCCGGTGGATCAATTTGTGGGCAGTGCACATTGGGAAATCTTTGCCGTTTTTGATAAAGATATTTCTTAAAAATACCTATTTCATACGTATGTGTACCAGTCACGGTCACATTGATTCCGGTATCTTTGCCGGGTGTCCGATTGACGTAATTGACGCCGTTTGGGGGGCAAATTCTGAATTATCAAAGGGGGGGGGATAAAAAACGCCGCCGGTTTCCCGGCGGTGTTTCCGAATGCCCGTGGAAAGGAAGGAAAGGAGAAAAAGAAATGGGCATTCTAAACTTTTTTTATAAGGCCCAAAGTCCAGAGGAGAGAGAATGTAGGAGGGAGTCTGAATCTCTGGGCCTTAACAGATGCCGATGGCACCTGGTCGTGGGGAAGTTCGTTCCCTTTGACGAATCGAAATATAATACATTAAAATTAATTTGTCAATATAAATTGTCAAAAAAAATTTTGGGTCAAATTAGGTTCGTGTTCCCATGGGGTAATATTGCCCAAAATTTAGGGGAAAATGGCGGATATGTAGCACTTTTAAGTCAAAATTCATAGGAAATCGTACTTATGATTTCTGGTTGTATTTCATCCGGATTCCAATCATAATTAGAACGCAGTCCTAGGACTGCGGATAGAAAAAGAGGAGAAGAAGATGACGCATGAAGATGTTTGGCGCGCGATAGAGCGCTTTGCCAAGGAACATAAGATGACATGTTCTGGGTTGGCGAAGTGCAGCGGGCTGGATCCGACCACGTTTAACAGAAGTAAACGTTGGTCCAAAGAAGGGCAACCGCGATGGCCGTCGACAAACAGTATTTCAAAAATACTGTCATCGACAGGGGCCAAGATCGAGGACTTTACCAAGTATATCGATGAAGAAGATATGCAAGGTGGGGAATAAGCCCATATGTCATCCATGTCAACAACGCGCCGTTCCCAGTAAATTTAGGAACGGCGTTTTTGTTTTAATATCTTGCGTGGGGGACAATTATAGGTCATAGTTATAATATTATGTTGGATCATATTCGGGTTTTTAGTGCGGATGCAATTTGGCGTCAAATCTTGGGTGATTTGGGTGCGATCGTTTGTGATGAACAAACCGCGGATGTGAATATTGATACATTGGGATTGGTTTATCCCATAAATGCCATAGAATTAAAGGCGGCCATATTGGCCGCTATTGATGACGGGGCGTTGGTGCGTCAGATTTTTGGGCGGGATATTGTGTTATCAGATCTGCAAAAACGTATTGTTAAATTACTCTATAAATCTGGTGGGATGGGTGGTGCGGATTTGCGGCGGGCGATGGGTTATGCGCCGGGGGCAGTGACGCATACGATTGACACGGCGATTTATCAAATGCGGCGTGTATATGGTCGTGATATCATTCAAAACAAAAACGGGGTGTACGTTATTGGGCAATTATAAATTAATTTCATTAAAACGTGTCAATAGCACCCAGACCCGCGCGCACGAGATGATTGCATCGGGAAACGCCACAGACGGCATGATTATTATGGCCGATGTTCAGACCGCCGGGCATGGCCGACATTCACGTAAGTGGGTGTCCAATTCGGGGAATTTATATGTCAGTTTTATTTTTTCATCTTTGCGACGCGACCCGCGTTTGGCATATGTGGTGGCGGTGGCGGTTAAAGATGTTTTGAATTCATTTGGCATTCACGCAGGGATAAAATGGCCAAACGATATTTTAATTGATGGGGCCAAGGTATGCGGGATATTAATTGAATATATTGACCAATGGGTGGTTGTTGGCATTGGTATTAATATTCAATCGTGTCCCGATATTGCCAAGTATCAAACCACATATTTGGGGCGGTATGTGAATGTGACGCGCGCCGCATTGATGGGGCGATTGACCCAGGCACTGGATAAATGGCGTGGGTGCGATTTTGACACTGTTCGTGATGCATGGATGGCGTCTGCGGTTGGCATCGGGAAAAAAATTATGTATCATGATATCCCATCTGTTATATGTGGGATTGATGGGGATGGGGCGTTAATTCTGGATCAGTCGGGTTCCCGGGTTCGCATTTATGGTGATGAAATAAGTTATTAAATATCATAGGATTTACGATATTAAGAAAAAAAGTATTGACATTTATTTCAATTTATGGTATTATACGTTTCAAGAAAAAGTAGAAATTTATGTGCGTCCGACCATGGGACGTTTTTTTTTACTTTTTTTTAAAATTAAGATCAAGATGACGCGCCATGGGCGCGTTTTTTATTGCAACACAGGGATAATGCCACATGTCATTGAAATTAATATTGAACGACGATCCGTCGCGGGCCGTCATATATAAAATAGCACGTGTGATTTATGCCGAAACCGGTGGAGAATCGTTACGTGATGTCGAAGCGTTGGCATCAATGATTTTCAATATACACACGGTTACGGGTCGTACATATGAAAATATTGTATCCGATCCGGATTTATTTGAATCTTTGAATAATGATTCTGAGCGTCATTCGTATTTAGATGTGGATGCGGGAACACGCGCGTTTGATATGTGTGTGCGTGTTACACAGACAATGATGCGGGGGCATTTACCCGACAGTGCAATGGGGGCCATGCGTTTTCATCGCACAGACCAATTGCCATCTTGGGCGGTTAGTCGCGGGTATATTTTGGAAACATCCCAATTAACATTTTATTTATAAAATAAGTTAAAAAGATAAAAGATGAATAAAATTATACGTGGTGGCTGTCTGGCGGGACGACGTACCTATATTATTTCTGGGGTGGGAATTCTGTCGGCGGTGGGGGCATATCTGGTCGGAGATATTGATATCTTTGGCATGCTGCAAACAATTTTTACGTTGGGTGGAATATATTTCTTGCGTAAATCAAGGGAACATAAAGGGGAAGATAATGGACAAGATTCCAGAAAAATTTCTGAATGAAGATGGGACATTAAACACAGATGCATTAGTCAAATCGTATTCAGAACTTGAAAAGAAAATGGGTATGATGGTTTCTATACCACGCGATGATGATGCGGATGCGCGTGAAAAATTTAATCGGGCAATTGGTGTACCCAAAAGTGCCGATGAATATCCAACAAATCAGATGTTTGATGATGAAAATGTTCGTCAAAAATTTCTTGAAATCGGATTAACGTCACATCAAGTTGAGAAAATTTATCAAATTGCCGAAGAATTTTTAACACCGATATTGGGTGAAATTTTTCAAAAGCAAGACGAAGCCAGCGCGATGTCAGAATTAGAAAATTATTTCGGTGGTACAGATAAAATGCGTGATGCGTTGATGGCGATAAACACATTTGGTGAAAAGTTTTTACCCGCAGATGCATTTGATTCTTTGTGCACCACAGTCCAGGGAATCCAAAGCGTTTACAAAATGATGCAATCAATGGAACCACGTGTTAATACAGATAAAAATGCAATTGAAAATTTATCAGATGCAGATTTACGTCGTATGATGCAAGATCCAAAATATTGGCGTGATCATGATCCCGAATACGTTCGAAAAATAGAAAACGGTTTTAAAAAATTGTATGCATAGAAAAAAATAATGTAAAAAAATATACTTTCTTCTTTACTAATTTTTGTGTTTTCGATAAAATAGAATCAAGAACAAAAAAATTTGTTCTAGGCATAAATGATAAAAGGAGAGAAGAATGGCATTTACATTCTTGAAATCGTCCGCAAAGAAAGCAGCCGAAAAATCGGCCGCAAAGCCAGCGGCGAAAAAGGCCCCTGCGGTAAAAAAACCGGCGGCAAAAAAAGTTACAGCGAAACCGGCCGCAAAAAAACCGGTTGCGAAAAAAGCAGCCGTAAAACCGGCGGCAAAAAAAGTTGCAGCGAAACCAGCCGCGAAAAAACCGGTTGCGAAAAAAGTAGCCGCAAAACCGGCCGCGAAAAAAGTTGCAGCCAAAAAGCCAGTTGCAAAGAAAGCACCGGCAAAAAAAACAGTTGCAAAAAAAGCACCGGCGAAAAAGCCGGCGGCAAAAAAGAAATAAATTAATCCCGCGTATGCGGGATTTTTTAATAGATTAATCACGATAGGGGGCATGTATATTTTTAATCCCCAGTGATTGTTTAGATTAATTTTTCAATCGCATATAACGTTGTGGCGTCATATTTATTTCAGATGCACATTTTTATGCGATTGAATTTTTAATTAATACACATGATGGACAATCCGATATTCGGACCCATGAAATTATTGATTTGACGGCGCAACGATAAATTGCATAACCGGCGAACAATTATGTTGTGCGGCGACATTTGTCGCATCGTTTATTTCATAAACAAATAAAGGAAGTTTAAATGTCTGTTTCAATAGACCAAGTATTTGTAAAACAATTCGAAGCGGATGTTCATTTGGCATATCAACAGATGGGCACCAAATTGCGTTCGACAGTACGCAGTAAATCAGGCGTCGTAGGTATGTCTACGACATTTCAAAAGGTTGGCCGCGGTACCGCCAGCACGAAATCGCGTCATGGTATTGTACCGGTTATGAATTTGAATCACGAACCGGTGGAATGCGTCTTGCAAGATTATTATGCCGGTGATTGGGTTGATGCATTGGATGAATTAAAGACCAATGTTGATGAACGTCGTGTGGTTGCATCGGCCGGGGCATATGCATTGGGGCGCAAAACCGACGAATTGATTGTCGATGCAATGAATATGGCCACTGTATCCACCGGTGATTATACAACAATCTTGAGCAAGGATTTGATTCTGGGGGCGGTTGAAAAGTTGAACGAAAAAGATGTTCCAGATGATGGACGTCGATTTGCCGTGGTTGGTGTTCAACAATGGAATCAATTGCTGGGGATTGAAGAATTTGTATCTGCCGATTATGTCGGTGATGAAAAACCGTTCTTGAATGGGGCCGAAGCGCGTAAATGGTTGGGCATCACATGGGTGTTGTACAACGGTTTACCAGTAGATGGGACAGAACGTGATTGCTTTGTCTATCATACGTCGGCGATTGGTCATGCATGCGGTCAAGAAGTTAAATCGGATATCACATGGCATGGGGAACGTGCGGCACATTTTGTTAGCAACAGCATGTCCCAGGGTGCGGTTTTGATTGATGGTGATGGGATCGTACGTTTGAAATGCAAAGAAAATGCATAAAATTAAAATAACCAAAGGAATAAATAAATGGCTTTTCAGAACAAAAATTTGTCGGTCATCGCATACGCGAACGGGTTTACGCTGTGGCATTACAGTGCAAATGAAACGTTGGCAACGATTTCTGCGACGGGTTATTTTAATGATGTCAAAACACTGATGAATGTCGGTGATATTGTGATCATCAATGGATCAGACAATACAACCATTAAAAAGATCAATATTACAGAACCGGGTAATGTAACGGTACAGGCCTTGGCGGGGACAGCGTCTTCGGCATCATAAGGTATCAATGCAATATTGGGGAATAGACATGATGTCGTTCCCCAATACACAAGTGATTTTAAGGCAAGGGGGGAGGCCTTTTTTTTATGTTAACGAAAATAGATTTATGTTCGATGGCGCTCTTAAAATTGGGCGAGGCACCGATTCAATCATTGACGGATGATACGGCTGCGGCCCAATTGGGGCGTACAATGGCCGATCCGGTGATTGAAACGCTGTTAACGATGCATCCATGGCGGTTTGCATGCAAAATGTATGATTTAAAGAAAAACACCGAAGAATATCTGCAGTTGCCATCTGATATCTTACGTGTTTTGAAATGCGATGGTCAAATTGTGGGTGACAAAATTTATTCCAATGCAGATCACGTGACCATATGGGCAATTGCGCGCATGCCGGTAGAAACGTTCCCCAGTTATTTTGTTACATTGGTGGTGACAAAATTAGCCATGGAATTTTGTATTCCCTTGTTGGGGGATCAGACGGTAATGAGGATGTTATTAGCCCTGTATGAATCAGAACTGCAGACGGCAAAATTTATTGACAGTACAATTTCATCATCAACGCCAATTGCGGATTTTTCATTGATCAGTTCGCGGTTTTGATAAAACACATGGGGGTATGTGAACAATGGGAAATTTTATAAAAACACAAAATTCGTTTGCCAGTGGTGAGGTGTCGCCAGAATTTCTGGCCCGTGAAGATATCAATGGTTTATCACGATTAGAAAATATGGATGTATTGGGGGCCGGTGGATTACGTCGACGACGGGGATTGGCACCGGTGGCGGACCTTTATGATGCGATGCGCCTTATTCCATTTATTGTGTCCGAAGACCAACGGTATATCTTGGTGCTAAGTGCGGGACATTTAGAGGTGTACAGTGGATCGACCATGTATCAAGATCTATTGGTGCCGTGGAAGGATAAAGATTTACCACAACTGCAATACGCCCAACGATTTGGCACCATTATTTTTGTGCATCCAGATTATCAACCCCATGTTTTATCCAAAGGGGAAACCCGGTTCGAGTTAAATGTGTTTAACTTTGCGATCAATGATAATATGACCAAAAATATTCCGTTTATGCGGTTTGATGATGCAGACGGAGTTAAAATCACCCTGACACCAAGCAACAGCGGCAGTAATTTTGCCACGTTAACAACAAATAAACCCTTTTGGCAAAAGAGCAATGTTTATGGACGTTTATTTATGTTGGGGATGCAATGGGTTGTTACAGAATATGTTAGTCCAACTGTCGTTGTGGCGGGTGTGAATGGTGGTTTTAATATGCCCAGTAATCCGATTAGTGACTGGAAAGAAGCGGCATTTAGTAATCGCCGTGGATGGCCATGCAGCATTACGTTTCACCAAAATCGCTTGGTCTTTGGTGGGTCAAAATCATGGCCCAGTGGGGTGTGGATGTCACAGGTGGGGCGCCACAATAATTTTAGTGTGGGGACCGGTTTAGATGACGAAGCAATATTTATCACACTGATATCTGAACAGCGTCAACAGATTTGCACTGTGGTCAGCAGTGATAACTTGCAAATTCTAACATCGGTTGGTGAATGGGCCATTTCCAGCAAGCCATTGACACCATCATCGGTAGACATAAAGCAGCACACAGATGTAGGCAGTGTTTCATCCCGTTATCTGCCGCCCCAAAAGATCGAAGGATCGACCGTATTTATTTCTAAGAATGGCAAAGATATTCGCGAATTAATCTTGGATGAATTGGGGGAAAATTACAGCGCCACAGATTTATGCGCCCTGTCAAAGCATTTAATGCAAGATCCGATTGATTTGGCATATAACGATGATACGCATCAGTTGTTTGTCGTCATGGCCAATGGTGATATGGCGGTATTAAACAAGAATTCATCACTGGGGATTTCTGCATGGAGTGTATATAAAACCCAGGGAAAGTTTTTAAGTGTGACGGTTATGGATGGCGAAACATATGTTGCGGTAAAGCGCGAAGATGAATACAAATTAGAAAAATTTTCAGATACATCAATGATTGATGGTGGGGAATTTGGATTTTCGTTCACGGTATCATCTTTGCCGTTACGGTCCGGGGGGCATGCCCCCAAAAAAGTTCGGGTACGTAAAATCGGCCTGCGGGTATTAAAAACAAAATCTGTTTTTATCAATGGGCGTCGTGTCGCATTACCCAATGAAGTATATGCACCCGAACATCCAGGATATTCAGGAGACATTAGCGTCGATTTCTTAGGGACAAATCCCGATACGATGCAGCCCCTCTGGACGGTGCAGAGCAGTGACGCATTACCCGTAACGATTTTATCAGTAACCACCAGTGGTTGGTATTTAATCTAAATAAAACATAAAGGAGAAAAAAATGGGACAGGTCGTATCCGATGTAACAGAAATTTTGGATTATAAAAAAGCCAAAAAAGAAGCCAAAAAAGAAAAAAATCAAATTATGCAACAGATTGCAGAAGATGAAAAAAATAAAACAAATCTAGTTAAAAAGACTTTGGCGGCCCAGCGTGCCAGATATGGTGCTGCCGGTATGAGTGGCAAAGGCATGACCGAAGAGGCGGTGTTAAAACGTCTGCGTGAAGAAACAGAAGAACCCTTTAACGAGAAAAAAAGAACAAATTTGAACAAATACAACAGTATCAATGTTAAAAAACCAAATCTGTTTAAAAAATTGGTATCGCGGTTTGAAGAATTGGTGGGATAAATATGGGACATGTTTGTTAAATAAAATGTGCAATGATGACAGATTACTTTGAATTTCTGGACGCGTGGAACGAATTGTTGGGGCATAAAACGCCGGTTCATCACCAAAAGATTATGGAATTTTTGGTCAATGTATTGGATCAGCCCCCACGCCGTGGGTTATTAACGGCATTTCGGCATTCGGGAAAATCGACCGTTGTGGGGATTTTTGCCGCAGCAACATTGTATATGCGGCCACAAACCCGTATTATGATTTTGTCCGCAGAAAGTGTCTTGGCATCACGTATGGTCACGCATGTGCGGCATATTCTGGAAAACCACCCCATGTGCACCCATATGGTGCCAGAGGTGAAAAAGGAATGGGGGACACATAAAATTACGATTAATCGGCCCATTGGGATACGCGAACCATCGGTCATATGCCAGGGTATTCATGGTAATATCACCGGTGCACGGGCCGATTTAATTATTTGTGATGATGTCGAAGTTCCCAATACCAGCAATACCGCCGCCAAGCGATCGGCCCTGCGCGAGAGGTTACGTGAATTGGATTTTATTTTGGGGCCGGGCGGGGCAATGATCTATATTGGGACGCCACACACGATGGATACCATTTATCGCACGGATGATATCAAAGAAGATGGCACAGATATTGTGCCATCATTGTAAATAAACTATTTTTTTGTGGCCACAGGCGGTCGGTTCGCGGGCGCATCTTTGATACTGCTGACAAAAATACGCAGGCGGGATAACAATTCTTCGCCCGCCGTTCCAAACATTGGCAGGTATGTTTCGTATTCGGGCATGTCCGCCTGAAGCTGGGCGCGGGATCGATCCGACAATGGGGCATCCAACAGGTCGGTTGCCACTTTCCATAAAAAATAGGCGCGGTATGTTTGGGACACCAAATCCCATTTTTCCAAAAGTTCTGGTTTTTTGGCCAACGCGGCGCGAATGCCAACCAACCATTCTTCGCCGAATTTACGTACAACCTTTAATGATTGAATGCGTGTCAATCCAGATTGATCAGGTGTGAATTCATGAATACCGTTTTCCAATTCGCGCCATTCATCCGGGGTTAGGGGGATAGTTGCGGCGGTGTCGGCCATCATCCCGCCATAGGGTAATAAATCGCGGTTGATTGAATCCATCGGGGTTCGCCCCGATCGCAGGTTTTCAATATGCAACGCCAATAATTTTCCCGTGGGTAATTTACGTAATTCATCCATGACGTCCGGTGTCGCTTCGGCCATAAAGACACGATTGACCGCGGCCCACCCGCCAAAAATGACATGTTGTTGACGGTACAGGTTTAATAACCGTTGCGCTGTTATAACTGTGTCTTGATTCATCCCCATGTCCCCCCGTGTGTTCGTTATTCCATAACGATCATAACAACCCGGTGCATGGTCGGGGCGGTAATTTTTTCATCCGGGCCCATGACATGACCATAAACCTTGCCGCGGGTATCAACCCGAACCATTGCCACATGGGCGGTGACGTCCGTATCTGTATCCAGTGTATCAAAATCGGTATCGATACAGACCGCCATATCCCCCGGTGTGGCCGGAATTTGGGCGTCTGCAAACATATAGCAGTTTTCAGGCATCATTGATCCCATGCGTTTGACATTGGGTACCACGGCATAGATGCCCGGGCGCCCTTCGAGTGACATGGGGGCCACAATCATGGTTTTGTCGGATTTTTTAAAGGCGATGGATTTGCCCGACGGGGTACCGAATACCGGGACCAATTTTTTACGTGCACTGTCATATAATTTTGCGCCGTATAAACTGCCGTGCATATCGATGCCGGACATCGGACTGCCGGGTTCAAGAACAGATTTAACGCGTTCTTTGACCTTGCTGATTTGTTTGTTTAATTCGCCCGATTTATAAAGTTTGACGATTTCTTCGAACATATCGCTGACGTTATAGCCAAAAGATGATGCCAAAGGTTCAATTTCGTTTTCATAGACTTCGCGTTGGCCCACCTCTATCTTATGATAAACGGACAGGGTCATCCCGGCATCTTTGGCGGCCTGGGCAATTGTTTTTCCGGATTTTTGCCGGATTTTACGCAAACCACTGCCAAATACTTTCAAACCACTGCCTTCGTTATCGGTCAGACGGCGGCGAATCTCGCTCTGCCAGGCGTCGGCAACGTCATCTGATTCTTTGATAAAGATGTCTGATAATTTGCAGCCTAAAATTCTGCAGATATTAAGTAATTGTTTCTGATTCAGGCGGCGTACACCTTTTTCAATCTTGGACACCGCCGATAACGACAGGTGCGTTTGGCGGGCCAATTCGGTCATTTTCATGCCGGCCGCCAGACGGATGTTTCGGATGTTATTTGGGAAAATTATTTCTTCTTGGGCCATCGTCTGATCTCCTTGGTATTTATTGACAAAAGAATAGTCAATTTTTCAACCAATGGCAAGTGAAATAATTATAAATCGTCGGGAACGGCATCCATGTCGGGCATATCCACGGGCGTGTCGTATGATGATGGCGGGGTGGATGCGGCCGGCGTGTCAAATGAATTGGCACCGCGGGCCTCAAATTCATCAAGATTATCGAATAAACTGTAATCGCCAAAGAATGCCATATGCACGGTTTCGGGACGTCCATGACGGTTTTTACCGATGATAACATCGGCCTTGCCACGGGCACGTTCCAGCCGTTTTTCCCACGATTCAACCATTGTGGTGTTGGTGGTGTTGGACAGACGCTGGGACGGATCACGATTTTCCAGGTAATATTCTTCGCGGTACGTAAACATGACCAAGTCGGCGTCCTGTTCGATGGATCCCGATTCGCGCAGGTCGGCCAATTGGGGGCGTTTATCATCGCGGGATTCAACACTGCGCGATAACTGGGACAGGGCGATGACCGGCACATCCAATTCCTTGGCCAACATTTTAAGGCCCCGGGTAATTTCGGAAATTTCTTGGACCCGGTTATCGTTGCGTCGGCCCCCGGGTGATGTCATTAATTGCAGGTAATCGATAACAATTAATGCAATGCCGCCCGATTTCCGTGCCAGACGCCGCGCACGCGTACGCAGCATGGGAACCGACATCCCGGGCGTATCATCGATATACAACGGAACCTTGCCGATGGCGGCACTATACTGGGACATTTTTAAGAAGTCTTCGTCCGTCAAGTTTCCTTCGCGCATGGCGGATGCCGGCACCTTGGATTGCGAAGACAAAACACGCGCAGCCAATTGGGATGCGGACATTTCAAGACTAAAAAATGCGACCGCCCCCTTGTACTTTGGGTTGGCGCGACCATATAAAATGGCGTTGGCGGCGTTAAAGGCAATATTCATTGCCAATGTTGTTTTTCCCATCGCCGGGCGGCCCGCGATAATGATCAAATCACTGTGGTGCAGGCCACTGATGGATTTATCCAATGCATCAAGTCCCGTTGTCAAACCCGATAGTTTGCCGTCGGCCTTGTATGCAATTTCCGCCTCTGCCAGGGCATCGCCCAACGCGGCGGCGATGGATGTAACCTCTCGCTCGGCGGCGCCGGCGGTCGATAGATCAAAGAGTTTTTGTTCCGCCACCTCTATCTGGGATGTGACGGGATTGTCCAAATCTTCGACATAGGCGGCGTCTGTGATCGATTGACCGATATTAATTAATTCACGTCGCAGGGCGTTTTCATACACGATACGGCCGTATTGATCAACGTTGACGACCGTTGCGCCGGCACCGGCCAATTGCGTTAGGTAATCCACCCCGCCCACAGTGTCCAGGGTACCTTGCTGTTCAAGGTAATTTTTGGCCGTAATGATGTCAAATGGAATACCGGCCGAAAATTGACGCAACGCCAGACGATAAATTTCTTGGTGGGCGGGATGTGAAAAGTGTTCGGCCGTTAAAAATTCCGATACCCGTTCCAGTGCCCGGTTATTCATTAAAACCGCGGCCAGAACCGCCTGTTCGGCGTCCAGGTTTGTCGGTAAAGTTTTGGGAGTAAAGTCCATGTCCGATATGGTATATAAAAAATTTACTTTTTCAACGCCTTTTTTACGGGGGTATAAACAATTACGCATTCCGATTGTCGATAACGACGGAAATCCCGCGTGGCCCGATGTTTTCCCCATGGAAAAAATAGAAGAATTGCGTCAAACCGTGGGTGCACGTCATTTTTCGGCCCAGATGATGTTAAATTACGTGGCGGCGGACCGAACACGGTTGGATCCGGGGGCGTTGCATGTCTATGATCATGAATTTGATGTCCGCACGGGACGTATTGGCGATGTCATCATAACCGGGGCGGCGGTTTATTGGGATCCCGCCGGGGGACGTGCCCGTGGCGATGCCAGTGTGTGCGTCTTGATTTATCGTGATGACAAGAACAGGCGTGTTTTTGTTCATGACATTATGTACATGATTGTTGACGATAACGATCTGCATCCGTTGGGTCATCAATGTGATCAGGTGTTGGATTTTCTGGGGCGTCATGGATTGCGTCGGGTGGCGGTTGAAACAAATGGTATTGGCAATGCATTGCCGGAAATCATGCGTGACACCGCCAAGCGGCGTGGTATGGCCATTCATGTAACCAAAGTGACGAATTCACAAAACAAAGAAACACGTATTTTGGATGCGATTGAACCCATTTTAAGCACGGGACGTCTGTACATGCACAATCGGGTCCGGACCAGTTTGCTGTGTGCGGAAATGATGGAATGGACCCCGATTGGTGGGGCGGTGCATGATGATGGGTTGGATGCATTGGCGGGGGCGATACGGATAACGCCCGCCCCGGTGCATGCCGGTGGCATTGGGCCCCCGCGGGTTTATAACGCCACGACCAATTTCAAAATTTAATGAACCAAAGGAAAAATAAAAATGCAAAACAATCTGCAATATCTTTATAAAAAAGCCCTGGATATGCGGGCCCCGTGGATCAATCGGTGGGACGCGGCGATGCGTTACACCATGCCAACGGCGGATGATGACGCGGCGATGCTGTTTGATGCGACGGCGGCGGACGCGGTGGATAATCTGGCGGCATCGATTTACACCCTGTTGACGCCGCCGGAATCGTTGTGGTTAAATCTGGTCCCCGAAAGTCCGGATTCCCCCGATGCCGCCGCGGCCACCGATGCATTACGGGCGCATTTAAATGATTCAAATTTTTATACGACCATTCATCAATGCTATCTGGATCTGGTGGTTTTGGGCACCGCATGTTTGTTTATGTCGGAAAATCCGATTGGGGCAGATTCGGCGTTTTCATTTACTGCCATTCCCATGTCAGATATTGCCATTTTACCCGGCGCAGTGTTTCACACCACGTCAATGCCGGCACGCGAAGTAATGGAACGTTATCCCACATGGACGCCGCCGGCCAATATTCGTGATGCCATGCGCGATAATCCAGACATGCCATTGCGTTTGGTCCAAAGTTTGGTGGGCACCGAATTTACCGCATGGTTGGATACAGGCGGGGATATAGAAAATAATATCGTATCGCGTGGGACATTTGAAACCAATCCGTATATTATCTTTCGTTGGTCTGTGGCCAGTGGTGAAATCTATGGGCGGGGACCGGTACTACGTGCATTGCCCGATATTAAAACCGCGAACAAGGTTGTGGAACTGGTACTGAAAAATGCGACGATTGCGGTGTCTGGCATCTGGCAGGCCGACGATGATGGTGTTATTAACCTGGCCAATATTAATTTGACGCCGGGTGCCATTATCCCAAAGGCAGTGGGGTCATCGGGATTGACGCCATTAACATCAGGCGCAGATTTTGACGTATCCCAGATTATATTAAAAGATCTGCGTGAACGGATTCGGCATGCGTTGTTGGCAGATCGGTTGGGATTGTTGAGTGAAAAAGAAATGACAGCAACCGAAATTATGGCGCGTAATGCCGATATGATGCGGATCTTGGGGGCAACATATGGGCGTTTGTTACATGAATTTATTCGGCCCATGGTAGATCGGGGATTACAGATTTTGTCACGTCGTGGGTTGATTGAAAAAATATCCCTGCACAGCGATGCCGAATTAAAATACATTGCGCCGATTGCCCAAATGGTGCGCGAAGAAAGTTTAATTTAAATATAAAAACAAAAGGAATGATCATGCCAGACAATAATAGTGTGGCGCACGAATATGCGCGCACATTTGCAAATCCATCGGGGCGGGCGGTCATCGCCCATTTGCGGACCATGACGGTTGAACGGTGGTTGGGCCCAGATGCCGGCGACGCCCAGTTACGCATGCTCGAAGGGCAACGTGCATTGGTTCATCATATTGAACAAATGATAACGCGGGGACAAACCACATGAATACCAAAGAACAAACATTTATGGGATTTGTCGATATCCTGCGCGAGAGTTGGTTTTTGATCGCGTTTATTGCCGGTATGGTCTATTGGGTTGCACGCCAGGATTCGTCCCTGGGGGAAATCGAGCGCAATGAACATCGTATTACGTCACTGGAAAACAGAACGACAATTTTAGAATCGGGCATCGGTCAGTTGCAGTTGAAAATCGATGGCATCAAAGAAGATGTGACATTAATCAAAAGTGCCGTGATTAAATAGATCGCGATTTTTTTACAAGGAGAAAATTGGTCGGCGACACTGGAACACTTTTTAAATGATTATTATAAAAATGGCGGCGAACCGTTGGAATTTATGATGCCGAATATGTTTTTGACCCAGGAATCGGCGAACCAGTGGATGGCCATGATTAACAATCAGCACATTTTATAGCCATAAAAAAACCGCCAAAAAAATCGGCGGTTTTAAAATCTCTGGCGGGATTGACGGGGCTCGAACCCGCGACCTTCTGCGTGACAGGCAGACGCTCTAACCAGCTGAGCTACAACCCCAGAGCGATGTGTATATTATACTGTTGTGATATAAAATGCAAGCGCTTTTTTTCACAAAAATAAAAATCCCCCGATTTGGGGGATTTGTATAATGGGCGCATCATTATTTGATTAATTTTCCCATCGCAACCGCGGTATCGCCCATGCGGTTCGAAAATCCCCATTCATTGTCGTACCATGCCGTCACATGGACCAGGCGGTCGCCCAATACCTTAGTTTGGGATGCGTCAAAAATAGAACTGTGGGCATCACCGGTAAAGTCAATAGATACCAACGGTTTGTCGTTATATGCAAACGTACGTGACGCCGCGGCGCGCATGGCGTCGTTAATGGCATCCACCGTCGCGTCACGTTCCAGGTTTACCACCAATTCAACAACCGATACATCGGGCGTCGGAACGCGAATGGCCATACCATCCAGTTTGCCGGCCAATTTCGGTAAAACCAATCCGATTGCCTTGGCGGCGCCGGTGCTGGTCGGGATCATGGATAACGCGGCCGCGCGGGCGCGACGGAAATCTTTGTGGTTTTTATCCAATAATTGTTGATCCCCGGTATAGGCATGAACCGTTGTCATCCATCCCGATACAATACCGAATGTGTTGTCCAATACCTGGGCCACCGGGGCCAGGCAATTTGTCGTGCATGATGCATTCGACACGATCAGATCGGTCGGTTTCAATGTGTCTTGGTTCACGCCATAAACGATGGTGGCGTCCGCACCGGCCGATGGGGCCGATACCAATACGCGTTTTGCCCCCGCATCCAGGTGGACGCGTGCCTTGTCCGCGGCGGTAAACAGACCCGTGCATTCCATCACGATATCAATATTCATTTCGCCCCACGGCAATTTCGCCGGATCGCGTTCGGCGATGCACTTAATTTTCTGATCTCCAACAATAATGTAATCGCCATCCAATTTCACATCCATCGGTAATTTGCCGTGTACAGAATCATATTCCAACAGATATGCGTTTTGTTCGGCCGGTGCCAGATCGTTGACCGCAACAAATTCAATGTCGTCACGTCCCGATTCCAACGCCGCGCGCAATACCAGACGGCCGATACGGCCAAATCCATTAATGGCAACTCTTACTTTTGACATAATTTTTTTCCTTTCGTTTCATATATCTTTTATTGGACCATGGTATCATAGCATTAAAAATCCCAACATTACAATTGAATTTTGCATGATGTAGTTTATAATATTTAACATGACGAACACATCTTTTATTATTGCCGGACCAACGGCATCGGGAAAATCAGATTTGGCACATCAATTGGCCAAAAAATTGGGTGGGGTGATTATTAATTGTGACAGTGTTCAGATTTATCGTGGTATCGAATCTGTATCCGCCAGTCCGTTTGCCGACGGGGTTGTGCATGATGACATCGATGGCGTACCATATCGATTATTTTCTGTCTTGGATTTATCGACCCAGATCAGTGTTGCCGATTATTTATCCATGGCGCGTCGGGAATATAATTGGGCCATAAATGCCGGACGTCCGGCAATTTTCGTTGGGGGGACCGGGTTCTATATCGATGCCATTATTCGGGGAATATCCCCCATCCCAGATGTTGGGCCATATGAACGGTCGCGGGCCCGTGACATGGTTGCATCAGATATTTGTGCCGCGCGGGCAATGTTGGGTGAAAATGCACCATCTGATCCCCAACGGGTTTCCCGCGCATTAGAGGTTTTGTTTGCCACCGGCAAACCAATTGCCTATTGGCAAGATATGCCACGATCGGGGGCCATTACACCGACGCCGTATCGTGTTCTGATTGATCCGGCACCCGATGTATTGCGTGAACGTATCGCCGCACGTGTGCCAAACATGGTGACGGCCGGGGCGTTGGACCATGCACGCGCTGTGTGTCATATACCCGATGCACGCCGGCGTGCCATTGGGATGGATGAATTATGTCGTTATTTGGATGGGGATATTGATTGGGACAAGGCATTGTCCAATTGGATTACCCGCACAAATCAATATGCCAAGCGTCAACGAACATGGTTCCGAACGCAATTTGTGCCCGATATAAAAATTGCGTCCGCAGAACCGAACGCAATCGAGAAAATTTTAGCGGCCTGAACGCTGATTGGGGTGGGGAATTGGGTTTGATGCAACCTTTTGCGTCTGGATATCTTGTAAACGTTGTACATACGAAAATTCGTTATAAAGTTTTAATTCCAATGCCCGTCTGGCCTGGGCCCGGGATTTGAATTGGGGACTTTTTACAAAATACTTTGATAAATAATCCGCCATTAATTTACTGAGTGATTCTATAAACGACAGATTCATTATTTTTTGTGAACGAATAAACGTGCGGCTTTTTAAAATTAAAAAATCTGCCACTTGTTCAGACCAATCCATTTCTTGGCGCCATGTATTGTCGTGATCATTGGCGTATGATTTGCCGTGTTCACGAATGACCAGGGTCGTTATCTCTGGCACAAATTGTTTGTTAAATGCATTCAAGGCCGCAGATGCCCCACGAAAATGATTGGATTTCATAATTCTGTTCCCTCGTATTTATTATTTGTAATAATATATGGCACATAATATAATATTTGTCAATATATTTTTATTTCAATTTTAATTCTTATGTGCGGTAATAACGGTATGGGATGTGGCATGAATGGTTAATACAAAACCATTTCCATAAACATAATAATTTTTGCCCCGGCGGACAATGGCGTTGGTTGGTGCGCGTTGCGTTACATCGCGGCACCATTGAACCACATCTTTTTGCCCCAGATTCAAATTTCGCATAATGCGTTGTGCACCCCCCGGGGTGGTATGTATTCGTTGAATATCAATGCAATGGGATGGGGGAACGGTCATTGATTTTTATTTGCCTTTGGTTTTGGTATTGTTTTGACGCATCCGACGGTAATATTCCCACATGGCTTCGGGGGCGATATCGGTCTGGCGCATTTTACGGCGCACACGAAAGATGCCGATAAAATCCCGTTTAACCGATGAATATCCGGCGTATTCCCAATCGATAATGCCCACCAGATCCATTGTTGCGGGGTTGACGATAATATTACTGCACATGTCGCCATGGGTTAATCCCACATCATCTTGGGCCAGATCTTGATCCTGAATTTGCTGTGCGCGTATATCGTTTAATTGCGGAAATTTTGTATTAAACAGGGTAAAAATAACATCCCCCAACTGTTTCCCGATTTTTTCGCGGTGTTCACGAATACGCTTTAGCGGTAAATCAACCAAAACCCGCCCCGGAATAAATGTTGTTGCATAGAATAAAAATTCACCCGCCGCGATGATGTCAATTTGCGGCACCTTTATATTTAAAACCGGCGCAATGGCATCCGTAATACGTTTTTCATACGCAAAACGCGTGGCCGAATTATCGCGGTCGCAATATTTGCGTACCTTAAATACATATTGATTATCAAAGATAAACGCCAAACTGCCCCCGCCTTTGGCCAAACGCATACGATGCTTTTTTAAATCGGGGCGTGCCGTATAAAGGGCGCGCAACTTGGCCCGATAATCAAACAATTTCACGCGCCGAAAATAACGCCGCCACCGCGGTACCGGAATCAGGTATGATATCCCGTACATTATTTCGAAAAACGTGCGCCACATGCTTTGTACATCCTTTTGAGATATTTTATAAATAAATGATATTGAAAAGAAACAAAAAAACAAGTACTTTATGGTCTATGTTTCATGTTGGTGATATTGTCAAAGTATTAATTCCAAATGCTGTAAATGCGGGGTACGATTATCGTTTAAACGCGGCGGCAACCCGCGGCCAGATGGTGCGTGTAACGGTGATGAACCGTGCCTATGTCGGGATAATAATTGGGCCGGGTGATGGTGTAATTGATGTATCAAAGATCAAACCAGTAACCGAAGTTTTGAAATATTCATTATCAAACGCCGATGTGGATTGGATATTAAAAATGGCGGAATGGACAATGATGGCACCGGGCGCGGTGTTGCGATTAATATTAAATGTCCCAGACGCGTTTTTACCCCCACGCCAAGAAATAATGTATACCATGGGACCGATCGATGGGGTTCGTATGACCGATGCCCGCATGGCGGTGGCGGATGCATTTGCCGCCAATGACAACGATTCTATGACGGTATCCGATATTCAACATATTGCCCGGGTTAGTGGCGCCGTCGTTCGTACAATGATCAAGAATAATTTATTGGTCCCGGCGGCATCGCGTGTGGCCAATCCATTGAATATTTCCATCTATTGCGATATGGGAACGGTGACGTTAAATGCGGATCAATCCGCGGCGGCGGCGGAAATTGGTCGCCACATTGATGCGGGCGGTTTTTCCGTCCATGTATTAGATGGGGTGACCGGTTCGGGCAAGACCCAGGTTTATTTTGATGCCGCTTGGCGTGCATACGCCGCGGGCCATGGGGTTTTATTAATGATGCCTGAAATTGCATTGACTGCCCAATTTATGGATCGTTTTCGTGATCGATTTGGGGCGCCCCCCGTCGTATGGCACAGTAATTTGACCGCGGCGCGGCGTCGTGACATATGGCGTGCCGTTGCATCGGGTGACGTGCGTATTGTGGTTGGTACGCGCAGTGCGTTGTTCTTGCCGTGGCAAAATTTGGGTCTGGTCGTGATTGACGAAGAACATGATGGATCATATAAACAAGAAGATATGGGAAATTATCACGCCCGGGACATGGCGATTTTGCGTGCAAAAATTGGTGGTTTCCCCGTCGTCTTGGCCAGTGCCACCCCATCGGCCGAAACATTGGAAAATGTCGCGTGTGGACGGTTCCATTGTATGAAATTAACATCGCGTTTTGGTGGGGCCCAAATGCCGACCATTGAAACCATTGATATGCGGGGAATAAAATGCCAAGATTATACCCCATCCGATGCCCCAGATACTTTGCGGGCGGGGACACTGTCGCCTGTGTTATGCGATGCAATGCGCGATACATTGGCGGCTGGACACCAAGTGATGTTATTTATTAACCGGCGTGGTTTTGCCCCCTTGGTTCAATGTCGGCATTGTGGATGGGTTGCATCATGTCCGGATTGCACGGTTTCAATGACATATCATAAACGCATGGGGCGTTTAATGTGCCATATGTGCGGGCGAACCGCGCCAATGACGGATGTGTGTCCGGAATGTGGTCTGGGGGTGACAATGCGGGGCGCGGGATTGGAAAAAATCCAAGAAGAAGTGGCGGCAAAATTTCCCGGGGTGCGGACCGAATGTGTATCCAGTGATACAATGTTGTCGCGGGCCGCATTGGAACGATTGGTGGCCCGTATGGAATCGGGCGCGATTGACGTCGTTATTGGTACACAAATTCTGGCCAAGGGTCACCATTTCCCCAATTTAACACTGGTGGGTGTGGTGGATGCGGACATGGGCCTGTTTGGGACCGATTTTCGTGCCGCAGAACACACCTTTCAACAATTATTTCAGGTCGCCGGTCGTGCCGGTCGTGGGGATACGCCAGGGCGCGTTTTAATGCAAACATATCAACCCACCCATCCGGTTATGACCGCCATTTGCGCCGGTGCACGTGATGAATTTATGACAACCGATATGAACGCGCGCCGAACGGCGGGAATGCCCCCATATGGGCAATTAATCGCCATCATTGTCGAAGGTCAACGGGAAAGCGTTGTGCAAAAATTTTGTTCCGATCTGGCGGCGGCGGCACCCAATCTAAATGGGGGGAAAATTATGGGGCCCATTATGGCCGGCGTGTATCAAATTCGTCATTGGTACCGTATGCGCTTTTTAATTTCGGGCGCACGCACGGCCAATTTGCAACCGGCGGTAAAACATTGGCTGGCCAAGGTGCGGGTCCCCGCAAATGTGCGTGTGAAAATCGACGTTAATCCCCAAAATTTTATGTAAAATAAATAAAAAAAAGGCGGGGGCGCGGATTTCGGTCTGGAGAGAGAAAAAAATACCGCGCCCCCATAAAATGTCGGGCCAACACCAAAAAATCTGGGAAATTATATAGAAGACAAATTCAAGAGATGATGGCATTTATTTTGCCGATGTGTCCATTGGGACATTCCTGGAAAGGCCTTCTAAAACCCTTGTGATGTACAATTTTTAGTCACCACGTTTGGCATTATAACGTATTTTTCAGGGATTGCAACAAAAATATGAAAATTTTCCAATGTGGGTAAAATAATGAAATATCAATTGATTACACGACGGCGGTAACGGCGCGTAATGCCCCGTCACGGGACAATTGCACCACCCGCAGCTTGGATTTCATTTCACTGATTAATTCGTTTCGGTTGTATGCCGGCTGGGTATGCAAAATACGATCTGCAAACGCCGCATAGGCGGCATCCGGACTTTCTGCATGAATGGTTGTGTAAAAATGATCATGCCCCGTTCCCAACATTTCCCACATCACGGCCGCATTATCGGTTGATATTTCGCCCCCGATAATGACATCCGGCGTCATACGCACCACCAAATCCAATAACCGGGCATAATTAAAATCATTCGTCTGTTCGGTTCGTGACAAGACAAAGTGGACACGGTTTGCCTGGGGGACGCGAATTTCCCGTGCGTCTTCGACGGTGATGACACGACTGTTTTTATCAATCAAGGTCAAGAGATGATTTAAAAATGTCGTTTTTCCGGTGGCGGTGGCACCGCTGATTAATATCGGACTGCCGTCATTGATGGCGGTGATCAACCGTTCATAGGGATCATCGGGGCGAATGTTTTTACGGGATTTCACCTCAAGCAATTTTTCCCCACGTTTTAAATGATAGTTCTCAAAACTGGTGTCGTGGGCGCCGCCGCCGCGAATATTCATGGCAACCCCACCGGTGACATCTCGATCATCATATTGAACATTGGGGCCGGCAATCGCACTAAACCGGTGATTGCCGGGCAATGTTGCATATACCACCGGCATGCCATGGGTTGGGTTAAATGGGCGATCGTAAATATTGGCCACGGTATGGATTAAATCCACCAGGTATTGTTTGGATAACGTTGGCGCGTCATAGGCCACCCATGGCACACGCGCCCCGTGCAGACGCATCCACACCTGGCCGGCATGATTAATGGCAATTTCTTCAACAAAAGACGGGCGGTAAAATTCCGCCAGGGGTTTTAATAAAGATTCCAAGACGACGTTTGTCATTTATGATGATTTTATCATAATCGTCACTTGAATCAAAAATGTTTATTTGTTAAAATTAAAAAAAAGAGAGATCAAGATGAAATTATCAAAAATTTTTGGGATTTGCGCCTTGGCCGCATTAATGGGTTGTGCAAATGATACAGATATGCCGTACAATGATGTTGATTTTGCCCAGGGTGGACCCGATGCACCGCTTTATAACGAACGGACCAGTGAATTTATGCAGGCGGATAACCAATATGCCAACATTGATTCGTATCGCCCCAAAACGGGTGCCGAAAAAGAACAATCCAATGCCCGATGGAATACGGCCCGGATGGAAACCCGTTGGCAAGAATACAAGGGCGCCATGGTGCGGGTTCAGATTTTGCTGGGTAACAGTGACCTGCGCGAAATGCGGTTACGCTTAATGCAAAACGCCGATGGAATGGATGTTGACGGCGATGCACGTACCATATTGTCCAAGGTGGCAGATTATGAAATGAAACGCGTTTGTGGGCGCAACGTGGACAGTATTGTTATGGTCTTTGACCGACCTTCATTCGATGTCATGCGGCCAACTCCGTATTTTGATTATAAGATAGAGGCCGAAGGTGCCACCATGCGTGAATATGGATTTCGGTGTGTGTATCGTGATAATTAATTATAAACCAGAAATAAGGGAATAAAACAAATGAAAAAAATTATGACGGCTGCGGCGGTTGCATCAATGGCATTTTTGGGCGCGTGTGACGGTAATCCTGGTGCCAAAAATGGGGATACGGTTATTATTGATTTCGCAGGCTTTTTGGACGGGGTACAATTCCCCGGCGGAACCGCCAACGGATTTCCCTTAAAATTGGGCAGTGGTCGGTTCGTCCCCGGATTCGAAGAACAGTTAATTGGCGCCCACAAGGGCGACGTGCGCGATGTTAATATTACATTTCCCACGCAATATGTTCCAGAATTGGCCGGCAAAGATGTCGTGTTTAAGGTCAAGGTTGTTGATATTATTCAATAAGAATCCCGCATTTGCGGGTTTTTTATTGTAAGAGAAAACAAGCGAACCAAATTTAATAAAACAGGTGCCATGCGGCACCTGTTTTATTAAACCCTGGTCGGGGCGACATGATTCGAACATGCGACATCTTGCTCCCAAAGCAAGCACTCTACCAGACTGAGCTACGCCCCGAAACTGTTCCCAATTATATCAGGGATTTCTGAAATTGCAAATTTTTATGCTTGCCCATGGGGTGATTTATTTTCTATCATAGAATCAAATGATTAAGCGAATTATCGTGATCTTGGCGATTATTTCGGGCGCAACCGGCGCCGGGGCGGCAACGCGTATGGCGACGTCGACCGCGCGCGGGGCCAACAATTCTACCGCCGCCGCGGTTCGCAGTGTCAATGGCGCAACCAATGCGGGGACGGCGTCTGGATTTAATTATAATTATATGTACCCGTATTTAAATAATCAGATGCGAACGGCATTAAATCCGGGTGTCACCCCGTCCCAGGCCGGCAATCCCATCAGTGTGATTACCCGCACCGCGCAATTATCATCACCGCGTCGTGTTGTACCGCGTAAAACCACCACCGCACGCAGTGCCGCGGCCGCGCCTGCATTCATGGGGGCACGTGGTGGCACGCCGTCGAATAGAACGACATCGGTGGCCCGGTCAGCAATGCCAACGTCCCCCGCCAATGCCACGGCGGCGCGTTCGGCGGTTGGGGCGGGGCGTCGTGTTGTGGCGCGTGGTGGTACGTCCGGATCGGGCGCGCGGGCCGCGGCGACCAATCCGCGTGGCGATAATTCGACCGCCGGGGCGGTGTATTCCCAATCAACACCGATTGTTACCACAAGTCGGTGTTTGGCCGATTATACCAAATGTATGAATGATTATTGTGTTCGGGAAAATACCGAATATAACCGTTGCTATTGCAGTGCCCGTTTGGCCCAGATTGACGCCACATATCGCCCAGAGATTGATCGTCTGATTAAACAATTGTTGACATTAAAATCAGAAAATCGTTGGACCAACGCCGAAATGAATGAATACTGGATGGATACGATTGGCAAATTCACCGGGACCAATTCTTGGGAAAATCTGGATAATGCATTAAATATCGATTGGACCGATATGGAAAGTCGGGTTCGTGGTCAAAATGCATTTAATGTGGGACATGATTATTGCGTTCAACATTTACGCAATTGCGCCCCGTCGGCGGGGAACCTGCGCGATGCGTATCGTTCTGAAATCACACGTGATTGCGATGCGTATGAAAATTCACTGATGCGGATTAAAAATGTGGCCGAAAGTATTATCGGTAATTATAGTGAATAAGTAAATTTTCCATAAAATTTCTTATATACCCTAAAAAATATTTTATGATGCGTGACATTCTGCACGTCCTATCGACGGAATATGCCCGTGGGTGAAATGGGCAAAGCCTCCTATGCTCTTGTTTGATTTTTTGGGCTACATTATGACCACATGGGGGGAATTGATGACACCAAAGGCAAAAAAGATAATTGGGATTTGTGCCGTGGTCACCGCCGTTGCAGTTGGGGGGATGATCATTTGGCATGTGATTGTGGCACGTCGGCCGTTTGTTTTCGCCGGAACGTTGGAAACGACGCGGGTCATATTGACCGCACGTGTGGCGTCGGATATTTCTGATATTTATGTCACCGAAGGTCAAATGGTTACCCGCGATGAAGCGTTATTACGCCTTCGTTGTGATACCTATAAAATTTTGGGGCGACAAATAGATAATGATTATGAACGGGCCAGGCAATTGGTTAAACGGGGGCACATGTCCCAGGCTGAATTTGACATCATGACACGTAATAAACAAGACAATGATTTAAAACTGGATTGGTGTTTGGTTAAATCGCCCCTGGATGGCATGGTGACCACGAAATTCCGCGAAGTTGGTGAAATTGTTGCCCCGGGGATGACATTGATTTCGATTTCGGATCCATATGATATTTGGGCGTATTTTTATGTGCCGTATGAAATGCTCTATCAATTACATGTGGGGGCACCCGTGACCGGTTTTTTACCCGAGGCCAATGATCGTTCCTTTGGCGGGCGGATTATTAAAATCAGTGACCAGGCAGAATTTACCCCCAAAAACGTTCAAACACGCCAGGAACGAACCCGTCTGGTCTATGGGGTAAAGGTGAAATTTGATAATCCAGATTTGACATTAAAATCAGGAATGACAATTGAAAGTACGCTGATCAATGAATGATATTGAAATTGATGTTTCATCGGTAACAAAACAGTTTCGGGGGACAATGGCCCTGGACAATGTGTCAATGCATTTTTTACCGGGCAATCTGTATGGCATTATTGGGCCGGCGGGGGCCGGGAAAACGACGCTGTTTCGGATTATGTTGAATTTGATGCGGGCGGGCAATGGACGTGTTTCATATCGAGCAAATGGTCACGATGTTTCATTTGACGCGGTTCGCGAACATATTGCGTATATGCCACAAAGCCAAAGTTTGTATTCAGACCTGTCGGTGGATGAACATATGGATTTTTTTCGTCGTCTCTATGGAATGGATGATGGGGCATATCAAAAAAAGAAAGATGAATTGGTGCATTTGGCGCGATTGGATAAATTTCTGGATCTGCCGGCGGGCAAGTTATCGGGCGGAATGTATAAAAAACTTGGGTTGATGTGCGCGTTATTGCGGGCGCCAAAAATCATGTTGTTGGATGAACCAACGAACGGTGTTGATCCCATCAGTCGCCGAGAATTTTGGGCATTGTTGCATGATGCCCAGGCAAACGGGATTATGGTCATTATGTCCACCGCATACATGGACGAAGCCGAACGATGCAGTCATGTTATTTTAATGGAACAGGGGCGCGTTTTGGATTCGGGTGATCCGCGTGATTTATTGACGCGAACAGGTGCGTCAACATTTGATGAATTTTTTATTGGTCGTGGGGGTGGACAATGACAACCAACCCCATTGTTGATGTAGATCATTTGAATGTTATTTTTGATGGGTTTTATGCGGTGCGTGATGTGTCATTTTGTGTTCGGCCGGGTGAAATTTTTGGATTTTTGGGGGCGAACGGGGCCGGCAAGACAACAACGATACGTGTTTTATGTGGTCTATTACCCACCAGTTCTGGTGCCGTCACCATTGATGGGGTTCGTTTTGTTCGCGGACGTGAAAATATGATCAAGCAACGTGTTGGATACATGTCCCAGCGTTTCACCCTTTATGACGAATTATCAGTTCGGGAAAACTTTGATTTTGCGGCGGCACTGCGGGCGGTATCACCGGATGATTATATACAGCGGCGTCATGATTTGTTAAAATTTATTGGGTTTTCACGTGATTTATCAACGATTGTGCGTCATTTGCCCGGCGGGATTAAGCAAGAAGTTGCACTGGGCGTGGCGTTATTACATGACCCAAAGATCATTTTCTTGGATGAACCCACGGCGGGCGTGGCGCCGGCGGCCCGCATGCGATTTTGGCGACTGATTAAAAAATTATCCCGCCAAGGCAAAACAATATTTGTTACCACCCATTATATGGACGAGGCGGAAAATTGTCATCGTGTGGCATTAATGCGGTCGGGGGAAATGATTGCGTGTGCATCACCGGCCACATTAAAACGGCGCACATTTGGTGACACGTTAATGAACTTTACCCCCCGTCGATCGCATGTTAAATTGCCGCCGGCCGGATTAATGGATATTTGTGAGCCGTATGGTCGGCATTATCATATTCGATTTCATGACGGGGTTGATCGGGATAAAATGGTCGCCAAATACGCCCGCGATTTTGATATTCAAAAAATTTCGCCGTCTCTCGAAGATGTGTTTATCCGCTTGGTCGAAGGGGGTGAGAAATGATCCAATTTTCATTGGTTCGCGCCCGTGCCATCTTTGTCAAAGAATTTAAACATATCTTGCGTGATCCATTTACATTGGTGATGGCATTGGTATTGCCGTTAATGATTGTTTTGGTTTTGGGAAATTCCATCGAATTTAATATTCGATCGATACCCATGGTATATAACGACGCCGATCGCACGGAAAGTTCGCGTCAATTAATCGAAACATTCGCCAGTTCGAATTATTTTCAACCCCGTCCAGTAAATAACCCCAATGATGGGTTTGATGAAATATTGGGGGAACGGGCGCGGGCGGTGTTGATCATTCCGCCAACATTCGAACGTGATTTATATGCCGCCCATCATGGGGCGTCGGCCCAGATTCTGTTGGATGGGGCAGATAATTCGTCTGTGATCGCGATTACAAATTATTTAAATACGATTAACCAAAATGCCATGTTGAAAATTTCAGATGGTGTATCAATCCCGGCGGATTTGACGTTGCGAACACGGTATATGTTTAATCCAGAATTAAATTCACAATGGTTTTCGGTACCGGGACTGACGGCGGTTATTATTGCGTTGGTGGCGATTATGTTGACCACATTGACCATATGTCGGGAATGGGAACGGGGATCAATGGAAATGTTGTTATCAACACCGGCAACCACGCTGGAAATTATTTTGGGCAAAGTCATCCCCTATGCCATTTTAAGTTTTATTGGATTTATCTTGGTCTTTATTGTGGGACGTATGGTGTTTGGTGTTCCGTTTGTTGGTGGGTATTTGACACTGATCCTGGGGACGGGATTATTTATCTTGGGATATTTGGCGATTGGGTTATTTATATCCGTATCAACGCACAAACAAGATGTGGCCATTCAATTTGCGTGTATTGTGGGTTTGTTGCCGGCATTGGTGTTATCCGGGTTTATTTTCCCGGTTGAATATATGGGACGTTCCTATCGGGCGGTATCGTCGTTGTTTCCGGCACGATTTTATATCGATCTGTCGCGGGATCAGTTTTTAAAAGGCAGCAGTATGGGCGATTTATGGCCCCAAATGGGGGCCATGGCGGCCATCGCATTGGTTTTAATTATTGCGTGTTTGATACGGTTCAAAAGGACGTTGGAATAATGAAGCGTTTTTGGGGATTTTTCAAAAAAGAGATTATTGCATTGGTGCGTGATCCCGTATTATTGATCGCCGTGATGGTTATGCCGGCGGTTCAATTGGTGATCTATAGCGGGGCCATCACGTTAGAGGCCAAGAACCTGCGTCTGGTGATGGACAGTGCCCCGGGCGACATAGTAATGGACAAGATATACAATCATGCCATTGGATCGGGGTGGTTTGTTCGGGCGCCCCATGTTGATGATGATCCGGTACGTGCCGTCCAAAGTGGTGCGGCCGACGTGGCGTTGGTGGCACCGGCGGGTGGGTTGACCGCCGCCGTTGCGCGCGGCAATGCCCAGGTTCAGGTTTTAATTGATTCGATGAATATTTTAAAGGCCCAGAGTATTGATGGTTATCTTTATGGGGTTATTTTATCTGTCATGCGTGAAATGAACATGACACCGCCAAAAAATCCGATTGTTTTTAAAACACGCATTTTATTTAATCCCGAATTAAATACCAAATGGTTTATGGTGCCGTCATTAATTGCGATTCTGGTTTTTTTATCTTTGTTAATCTTGATTACGATTTCCATAACCAAAGAAAAAGAAACCGGTACAATTGAAACCTTGGTTTCGGCACCCATTTCAAAATACGAAATCATATTGGGCAAAGTTATTCCCTATATCGCGGTGACATTTATTATTATGTTATCAATTTTGGGTATTGGGTTATGGGTTTATCATGTGCCGTTTGTTGGATCCCCCACATTGTTTGTTATCGGATATTTGGTTTTTTGTGTACCGGCGGCCGGGGCGGCGGTATTGTTGGCTGATTATACACGCACACAACAGCAAGCCTTGCTTGGTGTGGTGATTGTGGCATTTTTGGCATTGATGTTATCGGGGGCGATGATCCCCACAGAAAATATGCCACGTGCGTTACGTGTAATCAGTCATGTCAACCCATTAAGCCATTATGCATATATGGTGCGTAACTTGATTTTAAAAGGTACAGATTTGATCTATTTCCTGCGCCAATGCGCCATCATGTTGGGGGTGGGAATTATTATTTGGATCATGGCAATACGCCAATTTAAAACAACACTATAGGGATTTAGAAAAAAAGGGGGATGAACCATGCGAAAATATATGTTAATCATGGGGGGATGGATGTGGGTCATGCCGGGCCATGCGATGGATATGTATAGCGCGTTGCAAACCGTCTATGAAACCAATCCGGTTATTGGTGAAATGCGTGCATCTGTGCGGGGGGCATCGGCGGATTTGGGTTTGGCAAAAAGCCAGATGCTGCCCTATGTCGGGGCGGCGGCCGGAACCGGGTTTGCCCGGACCAAGGTTGGGCATGATACATTTGGTTATGAACCGACCCAAATCGGGATAGAGGCGCAACAAAATCTGTTCCAAGGTTTTTCAATCTTGGCCGGGGTCAAGGCGGCGCGCAGTAAATTGGCCGCGGCCAGGGCGGCCCTTTATGCCACGCAACAAGATGTGTTTTTAAATGCAATTAACGCGTATATAAATGTATTAAATGCGCGTCATGTTTTGGAATTAAACCAAAATAATAAACGTGTATTGGATCAATATTATGATTTGGTTCATGCCCGTGCCGACGTTGGCGCATTAACCAACACCGATGTGGCCCAGGCATCGGCCCGTGTGGAAATGGCCCGTTACAGTGTGGCAGATGCCCAAGGTGCCTATAACAATGCGCTGGAAACATTTCGACGGATTTATGGTGATGTTTTGGATAAATACAGTGAAATTGACATGACCAAAATGGCGCATTTATTTCCCGAATCTGCCGCCCAGGCCGAAGAATTTGCCATTGCCAATCATCCGACAATTGCCGCATTGGATGCCCAACGTGATGCCGCGGCGGCGGGGGTTATTGGGGCATATAAAACCATCTTGCCATCGGTGGATGTGCGTGCATCTGTGATGCAGGTTGAAGATATTCCGATTTTGGATCATGCCCGGGACAGTCGGGTGGGGGTTTATCTGAAATTACCGCTGTTTGATCGGGGAATGGCCGTGGCAAATGTGGAACGCGCCCGCAGCCAAACCAGCGGCATCGATGAAAAAATCATTCATGCCCGTCGGGTGATTGTTGAAAATTTGTACAGTGCATGGAACATATACGATGCCCAGACCACCGCCATCAGTGCGGCCGAAACCAGTGTAGCGGCCAATCAATTGGCATTGGACGGAACGCGCGAAGAACAACGGCGTGGCCGGCGCACGGTTTTGGATGTATTGAATGCCCACCAAGAATTATTAAATGCCCAGGTTTCTTTAACCCGTGCCCGTCATGCCAAAATTTCTGCATTTTTTGCCATATTGGCGGCAATTGGAAAGTTAAATCCGGATAATCTGGGGATTAATGACATCGCCGATCAATGATTTATGGCGGCACACATTTGGTTGTGACGATAAATGTTGCGCGCCAAATCATCACTGATGATGTCCCAATCGTGGGCACGACCGTAAATGGGCGTGCATAATGGGATGGCCGCGTCAATCGGCAATGGTGTATTTTTCGCGCAAGATGCGACGAATATCACCAAGACCGGTATGAATAACTTGGGCATTGATTATTTCCTTTTGTTTCATTATTTGTGTTTGTATTTTTAGTGCGGTTGCGGTGTTGTCCGCATGGCATCGTTGTATTCCATTGATGCGTCCCGCGACATAGGCCATCATGACAATTGTTGTGGCAATGGCGAGAATGTAAAAATATTTCATTGCTAAAATCCCCAGGTAAAATAATACGTCATAAAAAACCGCCCCGTGGGGGCGGTCATTTGATCTGTTGAACCGTATGGTGCCTTATCCATTCATGGCGGCAAAGAAATCAGCGTTTGTTTTTGTTGTCCGTAATTTATCCAACAAGAATTCCATCGCCTCTAACGTGCCCATGGGGTTGATAATGCGCCGCAAGACGTACATTTTCGATAATGTATCTTTGCCCACCAAAAGGTCTTCTTTGCGGGTGCCCGATTTTGTGATATCAATCGCCGGATAAACCCGTTTATCGGATAATTTGCGATCCAGGATAATTTCACTGTTGCCGGTACCTTTGAATTCTTCAAAAATGACTTCGTCCATTTTGGATCCCGTATCCACCAAAGCCGTTGCAATAATGGTTAATGAACCGCCCCCTTCGATATTACGGGCCGCGCCAAAGAAACGTTTGGGCCGTTGCAGGGCGTACGCATCAACACCACCGGTTAACACCTTGCCGCTGGATGGGACAACGGTGTTGTATGCCCGCCCCAGGCGTGTGATCGAATCCAACAGGATAACCACATCTTGGCCCGATTCCACCAGACGTTTTGCCTTTTCGATGACCATTTCGGCCACCTGAATATGACGCGCGGCCGGTTCATCAAATGTGGACGATATCACTTCGCCTTTTACACTGCGTTGCATATCGGTTACTTCTTCGGGGCGTTCGTCAATCAACAGAACAATTAATTTTACATCGGGATAATTGGTTGCAATGGAATGGGCAATGTTTTGCAACATTACGGTTTTCCCGGTGCGCGGTGGCGCCACAATCAGACTGCGTTGGCCCTTGCCGGTGGGTGATATCAGATCAATGACCCGTGCCGACAGACCGCGTCCACGGTCTTTGTCATCTTCGACCTCCATCTTTAACTGTTCATCCGGGTACAGCGGGGTCATATCATCAAATGATACGCGATGACGCAATTTTTCCGGTGTATCGCCATTCACCCGTTCGATTGTTTCCAGGGCGAAATAGCGTTCGGATTCATTTTGCGGGGCCTGGATCTGACCCTCTACATAATCACCGGTTTTCAAACCGTATTTTTTAATTAACGCCGGTGATACATATAAATCGTCGGGGCCGGCCAAATAATTACTTTCCGGGGCGCGCAAGAATCCAAACCCGTCCGGCATTCGTTCCAAGACACCGTCACCGATTAATGTGACTTTCTGGTCGGCGGCATAAACGCGCATCACGACAAAGCGTAATTGTTGAACATTTAATTGGGCCGGATTTTCAATTCCCATATCTTCGGCCATTTTTAACAGCTGCTGGGGCGTTTTCGCCTTTAGTTCATTAATATGCATCAATAATCCTTTTTGGAAATGTGGCCAAGATTTTCGGCCCGAGAGTAATTATATTATATCGAAAACCGGTCAAAAAGTCAAGTTTTATTGCCCCAGCCCCCCGATATGTTTTTTTCTTGCTTTTTTGGGTGATAACTGGTCAAATCTTTATCAGATTAAACAAAGGAAAAATAAATGGCAGCCAGTATTAATAAAGTTATTCTTGTCGGCAATATCGGTCAAGATCCCCAGGTTCGTACCATGCAAAGCGGACAAAAAATCGTCAATTTTTCATTAGCGACATCGGAACGGTGGCGCGATCGTCAATCCGGCGAACAAAAAGAACAAACAGAATGGCACCGTGTTGTGGTTTTTAATCCGAATTTGGTTGATGTTGCCGAACGTATGCTGCAAAAAGGAACCAAGTTATATATCGAAGGATCGCTGCGTACCCGCAAATGGCAAAATCAACAGGGCGTCGATGTTTATACGACCGAAGTTGTGTTAAACCCATTTTCTGGTCAAATGGTGATTCTGGGTGGGGCAAAATCTTTGGATGGTATGGCCGGCGGTGATTATGCCATGGCGGGGCCATCGGCGGTACCGCAACCACGTGAAGAAATTTCGGTGGCCGAAATTGGTGATGATATTCCGTTTTAAAAAAAATCCGCCCATCCGGGCGGGATTTTTTTAGTTTTCAGGGTTCAGGTAAAGACCACCCCGCCACTTCGTGGCACCCCCCCGCAGAGGGGAACCTGGCCCGAACAAGCCTGAGTCTCAGTTCTCCTCCCTCGAGGGAGTACCGGCGAAGCCGGGGAGGTGGTCTTTTTTTTAGATCCCGGAGGTGGACAATGGTCAGGGAACCCATTCCCAATTTTCCCCTTGTAAAAAAACGTGCAAATGGGTATAATTTCAGGCGCAGAGCGTAAAAACACTATGCCTAATCTAAACCACCCTTTGGATTAGGCATAGT
>CASCZI010000006.1 GCA_949156565.1 uncultured Alphaproteobacteria bacterium
TTTTTTCAGCGCGTTATTTTACCTTTAACGACCACTAACGCCCAACCACCAATTTTAAAAGATAAAATATTTAGGATGGAATCAGGAAAACCCGGTAAAAAGGATTGTCCCATCCATATTATCCGTAAAAATGAACAGTTTTTTTTCGGGATATGGTTGGCGTAGTGCGAAATCGGGCCCCACAAAATTGAAAATTTTTGTGGGTGATACCGACGGGGTGGTTATGCTATACCACTGTTCATGGTTCAGAGTGCAGCGTGCAGGTAAAGACCACTTCCCCCCTTCGGGGTTACTCCTCCACAGGCGGAGAACTTGTCTTTGTGCCACGCTGAGTTTAAGTTCCCCCGCCAGAATCCACCCACGGAAATTTAACAATTTCCGCGAGGCCCGGGGTGTTTAAATTTAAGGACAGAGAAAAGTTCCCCTCCGGTGGGGGGGGCGAAGCCCGGGGTGGTCTTTTTATAATTATTTAGGCCCAGATGTATGTACGGTTGGTGAACCCGTCCCCCCCCCCAATTTTTCCCCTTATCAAAAATCGGGCAAGCGGATATAACTCCTGGGGTTGGGCGTGATTTAACTATGCCACCATGGGCACATACACAACCGGTATTGGGGGCCCAGGCCAGTGGATATGCCGACACCTATGGGACAGCGTCTGTGTCGTTTCGCGGCGAACTATTTATTGCAGGGATTGTGGGAACTTTAGGTGGCATTTTTCCATCATCGTCGATGGCCGGCCCCGGGCACCTTAACATGTAATCAAATTCATGGCGTTTGGGTTATGTCCAATGCATGATCCGATAGAAAAACACCGGTAAATACCGGTGTTTTTTTGATTAACGTCGATTTTCATATTCTTCTTGTTCATCGACCGTCATGGTTGCCAATGGGCGTGCCAACATACGCGATAAACCGATTTCTTCGCCGGAAACCACACTATATCCATAGGTGCCATTTTCCATGCGTTCCAGTGCCCCATTGATTTTCCGCAACAGGTTATTATCCCGTTGCGACAGGTGTTCATTCATAACCATTTCCTGTTCCAATGCGGCGTTATCTGCATCGTCACCAACGCTTTCGGAATTGTCACCCATCCGAACACTATTAAGATTCATATCCTTGTCATTTAGAATTTCTTCGCGTTGTGCCACAAGAATTTGGTAAAAATAGGCCAAATGCTGGGGGCACATATATGGATCTGATTTTTTAGGAATGTATTTTGGTGGTAATTCCAGTGTTTTATAATCTGTCCCAGACATTGTTATTAACCCTTTAATTCCATAATCCATGCCGCCAGTGTATCTGCATCCATCAGACCTGTTCTGGTTTCTACCAATTCGCCATTTTTAAATGCCAAAATGCTGGGGATGCTGCGAATGCCATATTTTGCAGGTGTGCGGCGGTTCGATTCGTCGATTTCAAATTTAACAAATGAAACATCCGGGAATTTTGTCGATGTTCCTTCGAAAATAGGGCCAAACATTTGGCATGGGCCACACCAAGATGCCCAGAAATCCACCAGTGTTAAGTCCCCACCAATTAAATCAGCAAAGTTTGTATCATTTGCATGTTCCAAAGCCATCTTTTTCTCCTTGTGTAGTTGATATTTTTTTAGAGTTTATTATAATCGTTTTAAAATGCAAGAGAAATCATAAAATGAATAAAATCATATACTTAGATGCTGCCGCCAGTGCCTTAAAAAGTCGTGCCGTTATAGACACGGAAATGGATTTTTTGCGCGAACATTACGCCAACGCGGGCCGGGGTGTGTGCGCGCGTGCAACGGCGGTGGATGGCATGGTGAACCATACGCGTCATCGGGTGGCAGATTTCATTGGGGCGAATGCCACCCAGATTGTTTTCACATCCGGCACAACAGACGGGATGAATCGAATTGTGCAAATGATTCGGTCCATGTATCCCCAATCCCATTTTGTGGTGGCGGTTTCTGATCTGGATCATCACAGCGCGCGTATGCCGTGGCAAAATTTGGCCAATCGTGGGGAATGTGATCTTGTTCTGTGTCCATTAAACGCGGCATTTGATATTGATGTTGATCAAATTCCGGTGGCGGATGTGATGGTGATAACGGCCATGTCGAACGTATTGGGTGTTCCCCAAGATGTGGCATCAATCATTCGTCATGCACGTCGCAAGAATCCCCATGTCATTACCATTATTGATGCAGCCCAATATGTCGCCCATGCCAAGATAGACGTACATGAATGGGGTTGTGACTTTTTATGTTTTTCTGGACATAAAATTGGGGCAGATACCGGATTGGGTGTGATGTATATTCGGGATCCCGATGCAACGGCCGCCGATAAATTTGGGGGGGGGATGGTAAACAAGATTTTGGATAATGGGGAATTTATCTTGAACCCATCCCCCGAAAAGTTTGAAGCGGGGACCATGCCGTTGACACAGATATCTGGATTGGGGGTGGCCATCGACGAATGGACGGCATGGGATGGGGCATCTGAATTGATTTCGTATATGTATGATGCATTGGTGAAAATACCGCGGATTAATCTGTTGACGGGGCGGGGGGCGGCATTGATATCATTTACCGTTGATGGGATGCATATCTTGGATTTCGGTATGCGTGTTGGCGCACGTGGAATTTGTATGCGCGTTGGGAACATGTGTGCGACATGGATTCATCGGGCATTGGGGATTGCGGGATCGGCACGTTTATCGGTTGGACCGTGGAATACGCGTGCCGATGCCGATCGGGCCATTGAAATTATTCGTGATGTGGTGGGACAATGATGACAGATACCAAGGAAAAGATTATTACAGCATTAAAAACGGTATATGATCCAGAAATTCCGGTAAATATATGGGATTTGGGATTGGTATACGATATTGACGTCAATCGCGATCCAATTCAAATCACGATGACATTTACATCCCCCACATGCCCCATGATGGAAGAAATCTTGGAAAATGTGCGTATGGCGGCGGCCGATGCGGCGGGGGGGGCGGTTGATGTAAATTTGGTGTGGGAACCGGCGTGGGACATATCCCGTATGTCGGATTCAGCGCGTCTGGATTTGGATTTAACAGACCAAGGGTGGTGATACAATGGAATATGGGCAAATCAAAGAAATGTTATGTTGCACCGATGATCCGGTTATGCGGTTGGAAATGGTAATGGATTTGGGCGCGCATTTATCGCCGGCGCCGGCATCGGCAGCGTGTCATGATGTGGTGGGTTGTGCATCCCGGGCCGTGATATGTCGTGATGGAAATCGATTTTATGGTGATGCAGATGCGGGTGTGGTGCGTGGTATTATTGCCATTTTAATCGCCATGGTTGACGGCCGTACCCCCGATCAGATACGTGCCATGGATATCGCGGGCGAATTTGCGTCATTGAATCTAAATCTTGGGGCGGGGCGGTTAAATGGGGTAAATTCTATGATTCGTTTTTTACAGAATTTGTGATACAATGATATTTGTTGGGGGCACGTATGAACGAAGACGAAAAGATGTTTCATCTGGGATTGGTGATGGTGGTGGCGGTGTTACTGGTAACATCGGTGTTACAGGTATGTTATCGCAACCAGAACAAGATACGTAATCGTGTGCGTGCCGATATTGTCAAGACACAACAAGAAACAGCCGATCGGGCGGCAAAATTTGCATCATATGTTCGGCCGGAAATTTTGCGTAATTTAGTCACCAGTATTTATCCCAAGGCCGAAGTTATTGGGTTTAATAAAACGGTTTCGATTGACCAATTACAGGCACGCGAATAAAATGTTTGATATTGGACGTGATATTTTTGATAACACGGCGCGGCGCGTGATCGGGGACAAGACCGGACGCATTCGGATAAACATTGTTTTTTCGGTTTTTTTCTTTGTATTTGTTTTATTTGCGGTTTATACCATTTATCTGGGGGCCCAAGGGACAAATCATGCGCGTCGTACATCTGCATCCCAATGGGTGGTCCATCGCGGGGACATTATTGATCGTAATGGTGATATATTGGCCAAAAATATTATGTCGGGCCATATTGTATTGCGCCCCGGCCGGGTGACGGATACGGATGCGGCGGCACGGGTGATTCATGCGGCATTGCCGTATGAATATACACTGGCCAAGGCATTAAAACTGGTCCAATCAAATCGCCGATTTTTGTATGTCAAGAAATTTGCCAGCCAACATCAACGTGATATGATCCGTGATGCCAAAGTTGCCGGTTTAGAGGTAGAGGCGATCCAAGATCGCCGTTACCCCAAGCGACGATTGTTTTCCCATGTGGTGGGGTTTGTTGGTGCCGATGGTCAAGGACTCGAAGGGGCAGAACGCACATATGATAAATATCTTGTGGAAAATACGGATCCCTTGCAATTGTCGCTTGATGCGCGGATTCAATCGGTGTTTTATGATGAATTAACGCGGGCCATGCAAACGTATCAGGCCCGTGGCGCCATGGGAATGTTAATGAACGCGCGTACCGGGGAAATGATCGCCATGGTGTCATTACCGGATTTTGATCCGGAAAATCTGAATGCTGATCCGGCGCGAAATCGGACATTTGTCCCGATGCGTGGGGTGTTTGAAATGGGGTCGATATTCAAGATTTTCAACACCGCTATGGCCATGGAAAACGGCATAGACAAAGAATATTATGTGGCAGAGCCGTTTAAGGTATTGGATAAATTTGGACGGGTGGCGCATCAAATACGTGATGTACGCAGTTTTAAGCCACCGCGTCCCCATCTTTCGGTTGAAGAAATTATGTTGCATTCTTGTAATGCGGGCAGTGCACAAATCGCCCTTGATCTGCCCGATGGGGCGCAAAAAGAATTTATGCATCGCATTCATATGGATCGGCCGTTGGATTTGGAATTTGGACGCACGGAACGGGGATTAATGCCGATCAAATGGGGGCCGGTTGAACGGGCGACTGTATCATTTGGGCATGGTATTTCGGTAACACCCATGCATTTATTGTTGGGGGTAAATGCGATGACAAATGGGGGAATTTATATCTATCCCACCATACAAAAACGCGGAATTGGTGCCGTCAAAGGAACGCGTGTCATCACCGACGATATATCGGCCCGTTTACGTGACGTGATGGTACGCATCGCCGAAGAAACCAGTGGTAAAAAAGCGCGTGTTGCTGGTATTCAGATCGGGGGTAAAACCGCCACCGCAGAAAAGCGAAATCCCGATGGCAGCGTTGATCGGAAAAGAAACCTGACGGCATTTGCGGGAATATTTCCCGCATCGGCGCCCCAGTATACGATTTTGGTGATATTGGATGAACCCAAAGGAACCAAAGAATCATGGGGATTGCGGACGGCGGCATGGAATGCGGTGCCAACAACGGGAAAAATTCTTGATAGCATACTGCCGTTGCTATTTGAATAATTTTTGTTTATAATATTTTTGATAATAAAAAAAAGAGCATAGCGTTGAGAAAGATTGTCGAAAAATCCATGCTGGGGCGTGCATGGATTGCGCCCGTATATAATGATGATGATAATGACCCCAAAAACACGACGCCAAACGATTTGGTACGGCGTATATTGCATGCGCGGGGTATTTGTGATGATGGGGCGGTGGAAAAATTTTTAAACCCCAGTATCAAAGAATACATGCCCGACCCGTTTGTTTTAAAAGATGCCCAGATTGCCGCCAATGTGATTGCAGATGCAATTGTGCGTGGGGATAAAATTGCGATCTATGGCGATTATGATGTTGATGGCATTACATCGACGGCGATATTTGTAAAATATTTACGTGATTTGGGGGCGGATGTCATATGGCATTTGCCCACCCGTGACGGCGAAGGATATGGATTAAATACGGCGGCGATTGATGATATCGCGGCCCATGGGGCACGATTACTGATTACGGTTGATTGTGGCATTTCAGGCGTAGCAGAGGTGGCATATGCCAAATCATTGGGGATTGATGTGGTGGTTACTGATCATCATTCTCCAGATGGCGATATGCCCCCCGCCAATGCGGTCGTTAATCCCAAGCGCACAGATGATACATCGGGATTGGAATATCTGGCGGGTGTTGGTGTGGCGTTTTTGATTTTGGTGGCGGTAAATCGTGAATTGAAAAATCGGACGGATGTGCCGGCCCCCATCCAAGAAAAATTACATAATGAAAATTTATTAAATTTTATGGATTGGGTGGCGTTGGGCACAATTTGTGACACGATGCCGCTCGTAAACCTAAATCGGGCATTTGTGGCAACCGGATTAAAAGTTATGGGGTTGCGCCACAATTTAGGATTGCGGGTCTTGATGGATCTGGCGGCGATCAAAACACCGTCTGTGTATGCCGCAGGATTTGCCATTGGGCCCCGATTGAATGCGGCGGGACGTTTGGATTCTGCGGCCCCGGCATTGGATTTATTATTAACCGATAACCCATTAATTGCCCAAGATTTGGCGACAAAATTGCATCAAATGAACCAAGATCGAATTGATATTCAAAATGCCATTATGTTATCGGCCAGTGATATGGCGGATCGTGCGGCGGCGGCCGGCCGGTGCAGTTTGTTTGTCTGTGGTGATCGTTGGCATGGCGGGGTTATGGGGATTATTGCCGGTCGATTAAAAGACAAATACAATTTACCAACATGTGTGGCGACACGTTCGGATGGGATGATCAATGGATCGGGTCGATCCATCCCCGGTGTTGATTTGGGACAAATAATTCATGATGCATTGGGCGCCGGGATTCTGGCCGAAGGTGGCGGTCATGCCGCGGCGGCGGGATTTACGTTGCGGGCGGAAAACGAATCGCAATTCCGGGATTATTTGGAAAATGCCGTTACCCAACAATTGGGGGGTGTGCGGCCGACTGTTGAAATTGCCATTGATGCAGAAATGGATGCCGGTGCGGCCACAATGGATTTGGTGGAACGTTTGACGGCACTGGAACCATTCGGCCAAGGAAATCCAGAACCCATGTTGGCATTGCGTGGTGCGCGTTTAAAAAGTGCCCAGACAATGGGCAATGGGGCCCATTTGCGTGGTGCGGTTATGACACGGGGTGGGGGAACCCTTAATTTTGTTGGATTTAATATGGTGGCAACGCCGGTGGGGGATTTTTTACTCGATGATGCGAATATTAATACGCCCATCACTTTGGCCGGACGTTTAAAAAAGAATGAATTCAAAGGTCGGGTCAGTGCCCAGTTCTTTGTCGAAGATATAGCCGTGGAATAAGATGATGAATGAAAAAATTAATATTTTGGCGGATAAAATTCGTGATGCAAAATCGATTGTTATTATGGGTCACAAAAATCCAGATGGGGATGCGCTGGGAGCGGTTTTGGCCATGGGACGGTTGATCGAATTAAACTTTGGCGTGCTTCCGGTATGCGTGTATGACGGCAATATTCCCGATACACTGGATAATTTCCCATTACGGCAAACGGTGCGATATGTGGGGCGTTTGGATCCAGCCAAGACGTTTGATTTGGCATTGGTATTAGATTATGGGACCGTGCGTAATTTGGGGGCATCGGCCGATGTCGCGCAAAAGGCTGCATATCGAATCGAAATTGATCACCATGAAAATGATGCGCCCATTGGGGATTTATGTATAAACGATGTTCATGCGGCGGCGACCACCCAAATTATTTATGAAATAATGACGACCGCGGGATGGAAATATGACGCCGATGTATGTAATTTGGTGGCGTTGGGATTGATGACAGATACGGGAATGTTTAAATATATATCTGATTCACGACCCTTGCGGATTATGGCAGATTTGGTGGATGGGGGCATTCACGTGCGCCGTTTGGCCGATGGGTTAAATAATCGACCCGCCAAAAGTGTTCAGGCCGAAGCCACCGTTGTTGCCCGTGCGGAATTTCTGTATGGGGGACGATTGGCATTGGCCACGGTCATGTCGCGCGAATATAAAAACCTGGACGGGCGGGGCGACATGATTTTGGGCATGTTGGGCCAGATAAAGGGTGTGGAATACATCGCCGTGTTAAAACAGCAACGGGAAAATCAAACCGGTGTTTCATTACGTGGCCGTACGCGCCCGGTGCGTCAGATTGCGACGGCATTGGGGGGTGGGGGACACGAATATGCGGCCGGTGCGGTGATTGCAGATCGGATCGATCGTGCCCGTGCCCAAATTATAGAAATGTTCGAGGGGGAATAAACCATGAAAAAAATACTGATATTGGTGGGATTAATCATAACCGGTGGCGCCCATGCGGCGGTAGATTCGGCATTGGTTGGGCGTGCGGAAAAATATCTTAATTCGATCACAGGATTGACCGGTGATTTTGTTCAAACATCGAATGGCACACATCAAAAAGGGACATTTTCAATGTTGCGCCCGGGGCGGGTACGTCTGGATTATGATAAAATGCCCATTCAACTAATTGCCGATGGTGCAGATTTATATTTTTTTGACAAATCATTGGATCAAATCACAACCGTCCCATTGACCAGTACACCGGCCGGCATTCTGGTGCGGAAAAATATTGATTTGAAAAATGCGGATATTCATGTCATCGATACCGCCGATTTGGGTAAAACATTTTCATTAACCATGAATTTGCGTGGCCAAGAAGGCATTGGACAGATGACGGTCATTTTTAATGCCAATCCGGTTCAATTAAAATCTTGGTCGGTCACAGATGCGACTGGTTCGACAACAGATGTGGCGTTCGGGACATTGAAAGCAAAAACAGATTTTGGAAAAAATTATTTCCAAATCAATCGTCATAAAACAGTTTCCACATCGGGCGGCGATTCGTTTTATGATTAACAAGGGTACAAAATGTTTGGTATCAGTTGGGGCGAATTTTTGGTGATTTTGTTGGTTGGTGTGGTGATTATTCCCGCGCGTCATTGGCCCGACGTGGTTCGTATGTTGGGTCGCGGTGTGCGGATGGTGCGTGAATTTTTATGGCGTCTGACGGATATGTCGGAAAACATTCGCAATCAAATTGATTTGGAACGACCAATTGATGAAATGATTTCATCAACCACGGATAACATGTTGGATGCGATATCACAATTGCGCCCCAAAGGGACGCGCCCCCCAAAGCGCAAGGTACACAAATGAAGCGTATGACATTAACCCAACATTTTGCTGAATTGCGCCGCCGTATTTTATGGACGGTGGCGTTTTTTGCCGTTGGATTCGTTTTGGGATGGGTTGGGGCACCGCAATTATTACAATTCCTTACGCGTCCTTTGTTTTCTGTGTGGGCGGGGGGGGAATTACTTTACACCGGGTTAACAGATGGATTGATGATTCAATTTTCGTTGGCAACGATGGTGGGGTTGATGGTTATGGCACCGGTGGCCTTGTATCATATTTGGGCATATGTGGCACCGGGGTTGCGTGTTGGTGAACGTCGTGTTGTCTGGCCTATATTGGTTATGTCGCCGATTTTATTTATTACCGGCGCCGCATTTGCATTTTATATTTTATTCCCATTTGCCTTTCGATTTTTTATCGAATTAAATTTGGCATCATCGGTGCCCACGGTATTAATGCCGGCGGTGCGAGATTATTTGGGATTTGCGATCGGCATGTTAAAAATTTTTGGAATTGCATTTCAATTACCATTGATCATGGTGTTGTTAAATCGTATCGGAATTTTGGATCGTGCGGCCGTTTTGCGTATGCGTCGTTATGCCATTGTCATTATTGTTATTGTGGCCGCGATTTTAACGCCCCCAGATGTGGTATCACAAATCTTGTTGGCGTTGCCGATGTGGGGATTATTCGAAACAGGATTAATATTCATGCGTCGTGATGGTGATCAAAACAGCTTACGCCGTCCATAAATTTGTGGTATAATGCGTTTGTGAAATTTCTGGTGCGATTTTTATTCCCAATTTGTGTGTTGGCGGCGTGTGATCTGCAGCCGCGGATTGTGTCATTGCCCGATACGGTGGGGGAATTTATTTCTGCACGCTATCCTGCGTTGTTGGCAGACCCAGATTTAGAACCTGAAATTTATAATTCGGCGGCAACCGATTATGGGGTGTATGCATCACCCGAATTGTATGGATCGGTCACGGCGGATGATTATATTTTATACGCCAGTGTGAACGATTATGTCTTGGCACCATCGGGTGATGGGGGGGATGTATCGACGGATTCGGGTTCTGATACCGATATTGGTGCCCCCATTGCATCCGAAGTGACGCCGGTGCCGGTGGATGAATATTTGGTGGTGCCTATGTATGGGGTACCCCCGGGGACATCAACCACGCCCCCAGATACCATTGTTGTGGGGCGGGGCGATACACTCTATGCGATATCACGGCGTACGGGTATTGATGTTAAACAATTGGCCAATGTCAATCATTTGGCACCCCCGTATACATTGCGGGTGGGGCAAAAACTAAATATTCGTCCCGATTCCCAGGTGTCGGGTGTTTCGGATCAAATCACGGTGCCGACGCGCCCACCGGTGGTATCACAAGCGACGCCCGTCGGGGGCACTACAACAATGGTGGAATTAAAAGAAATTACAGTGGGGCCGGGGGATACGCTTTATTCTTTGTCACGTCGTTTTGCGGTCCCGGTTAACGATTTGGCGGTGATGAACAATTTGTCGGCGCCATTTTCCCTGCGGGTGGGACAAAAGGTAAAGGTACCCAATCTGGATGATGTGGCAATGGCCACGTCGAAACCGGTTCAAAAAACAGGGGACCAAACGGCAAAAAAAACATCAACAAAAACATTAACAAAGGCATCGGATCATAAAATCAAAACATCTGTGCCGGTGGGATCCCCCGTGGTGACGCCGAATGCGGGAAACAAATCATCCACCGTTTCCGCAAATCAAAAAAAGACCCAGGTTGCATCGCAAAAGCCCAAAAAGATTTCATCGGATCCGACAAAAAAATTGCCGACGATTACGGCGCGGTCATCATCGAAATTTTCATGGCCGGTGCGTGGAACCATATTGTCGCATTTTGGGGCGAAAAATGGGGGACTGTTTAACGATGGGATAAATATCGGTGCATCACGGGGGACGTCGGTTAAGGCGGCAGAAAATGGGGTTGTTGCCTATGCCGGTAACGAAGTCAAAGGAATGGGAAATTTGGTTATTATTCAACACAGTGGTGGGTGGATGACGGTTTATGCCCATATGGATTCCATTGGTGTACGGCGCGGTACGCGTGTATCGGTTGGACAGAAAATTGGTTCTGTGGGGACCACTGGCAAAGTTTCTCGTCCCCAATTGCATTTTGAAATCCGCAAAGGGACCAAAGCATATAATCCATCAACATATTTGAAATAAGGAAATGATTTTCATAAATCATGATTTATTGGATTTAACCCATCTGCGGTTGTGCGCGGGCCATGATCCGAAACACATGACAATGTTACGGGCCGATGCCAAAAGGGCCGCCGACGTTGGATGCACATCTGTTATCGATTATCCCGGTTTTCCCGATAATCCACATGATTATTATAGTTTGGCCCGCTATTACCATCCGAATCCCGAAACGGCGGATGGGTTACCCTATGTTTCACGGGATGGAATTTTAAACCCGTCATCGATCACAGGACCCAAACGGGCCATGCAACAATTGGCGGCCGATGTGTTGTGTTTGGCCGTCGCGTCTGTATTAATTGATGGTGCGTATGCACCAGTTATTATGGCCCGTTTGGAAAAATGGTTTTTAAATCCACAAACGGCCATGCGGCCCCATTTAAATCATGCCCAGGCAAAGCGCGGCATCAACACTGGTACGGCCGCCGGTGTAATTGATGCCCATATATGGATTAATATTGTGTTGGGATTAGAAATCTTGGAAACATGTCAACCCAATGATCAATTCTTTGGGGGAATGCGCGATTGGTTTGGGCGTTTGGCCGATTGGCTATACACCAGTGATCATGGCATATCGGCACGGGCAATTGGAAATAATATTACCGCATGGTGGGCCGCCATGGTGATGGTTTTTGCGCGATATGGCGGAAATCGGCATCATATGGTGGATGATGTCACCCATATGTATCGGGATTTATTGGATACAAAAATGGATCGATGGGGATGTTTTTATGGGGAACTTGGGCGAACACGGTCAATGCATTATAATTTATTCTTTTTAAATGCGTTAGAGGTATTGGCAACGTGTGGAAATCTTTGGGGGATAGCGGGGCGTCATGGATCAGTTTGTTGTGCCATTGATTATATGATGCCATATTTGCAAAACCCACGCATATGGCCCCATCCACAAATTATGAAAGAAACGTATCGTGGATCGGCATTAATTGCCATTGCGGCCCGAAAATTATCACGGCCGGATATCGGGGATGTTAATAATACGTTGGCCCGTCCCCGTTGGGGTGATATTTTGGGGCCAACATGGTTGTGGATATAAAATTTAAGTCTTTATGAAATTTTTTCACAACGGATGTTTATAAAAATTTTACGGATCATGTCTGTGACAAAGACCATAGCGGCGCATCCCAATATAAACAACCATTGCGTTCCCGTTAATCCATAACCGCGTAATATATTTCCCCCCAAATAGACCAAGACCATCTGAACCACGGCAATAGATCCCATTACAATAATGAACATTTTGTTCTTGGTGATACCATCTGTAATATTTAATGTATCGGTCCGGGCGTTTATGGCATTAAATATGGCCGCCAAGACAAAAAAGGCAAAAAAACCGGTGTAAAGCGTTTGACCCGCCATCAATGAATGGGGATATCGGCCCATCAAGATATACATTCCAATGCCGATGATGGCAATCCCAGACGTGATAATTTGCCCCCACATCGGTCGGGAAACCAATGGGGATGTTCGTGCAATCGGGGGGCGGGACATATACGTCGCGCGTGGGGCGTCACCCCCAAATGCCAATGCGGCAAATGTATCCATCACCAGGTTGATCCACAGAATTTGGACCACGCTAAGGGGGGATCCCAATCCCATGAGCGGTGCCAAAAAAGATATGCCAACGGCCGCAACATTAATCGTTAATTGAAATACAATAAATTTTCGTATGTTAAAGAAAATTGTACGCCCATAAAGAACGGCCTGGGCGATGGATGAAAAATTATCGTCCAGGATGATGATGTCCCCGGCTTGCTTGGCAACATCGCATCCCGATCCCATGGCAAATCCAATGTCTGCGGCCTTTAGCGCGGGCGAATCATTGACCCCGTCGCCGGTCATTCCCACAACCAAATTCATTGATTGGGCCACCCGCACCAAACGCGATTTATCGGTAGGCATTGCGCGCGCCACCACACGCAATTTGGGCAAAAGACGTCGCAGTTGAACATCCGACATGGCGGTCAATTGATCGGATGAAACGATTCGGTCATGATCGGATGTAATCAATCCGATATCACGGGCAATTGCGGTGGCCGTATCAATCCGGTCGCCAGTAATCATAACAACATGAATACCGGCATGATGCATCTTGGCAACCGCCGTCGGTGCATCGGGGCGAATATCATCGCGAATGGCCATGATCCCAACCAATCGCCAATTCTTGGCGGGGATATCATCACCCCGGATGGGGTGGGGCGTATCGGCCATTGCCACCAAGCGCATGGATGCATCTGTTAATCTTTTGATGGCGCGCATTAATTTTTGGGGTGATTGGATCGGTTTTATATGGCCGGCGGCATCATAAAACGATGTACATCGGTCCAGAATTTTTTCAGGTGCCCCCATAACAAGAGTTATATTTTCAGGTGTCTTTAATTGCGTTGCCGCGTATTTACGGGTACTGGAAAATTCGATTTGTTGCAAAGATTTTACGTTTTTGGGCGCACCCATTTTGGCGGCAAAATTTAAAACTGCCCGATCTGTGGCGTTTCCCCCAACGGCGACGCCGTCGGTCAATGTTGCCGCGGTGTTACAATACGCCCCCAATGCGATTCGTTTAGACAATTGGGGTGGAATGTCATCGGCGTTGTTATATGTTAATCCATTCCCATCCAGAAATGACACCACGTCCAAAACCCCACGTGTTAGGGTGCCGGTTTTATCACTAAATAAAAAATTCATGGCGCCGGCGGTTTCAATCCCAGAAATGGTACGCACCAATACATTTTCGGATAACATTTTATACATGTTCATCGATGAAACGATCGCCACCATTAATGGTAATCCTTCGGGAACGGCCATGACGATAATGGTTACCCCCAGTATAAGGGCATTGATAACGTCACCCAAAAATACAGGCCATTGGGTGACATAGGCAATTATCTGGGGCAAGTCAAATCCATTTTGGATAAATATGTTTTGAAACAAAATTAACAATGTAATCGTCGCGGCCCCGATATAGCCAAATCGACTGATGTGGGTGGCCAGATGGCGTAACTTTACCTGAAGCGGGGTGTCCGGCGTTGTATCGATTTGAAGTTCGGCGGCAATTTGCCCATAAAGGGATTGATCCCCAACAACCGTGACGGTCATAATTGCCGATCCAGAATAAACAACAGATCCACGAAAAACCGTGTGGGGGTTATCGAAATCGATTGTTTTGGGCATATGCCATCCCCGCGGGGCGGGTTGTTTAATGGCATCACGCGCTTCGCCATTTAATGCCGCCTGGGACAGAGAAACGGTTCCATCAATCAAGAATCCGTCGGCGGGAACTTTATCGCCTGGTTGTAATAATACGGCATCCCCCACCACAATATCATCAATCGGAATTTCGATCAGTGTGTTATCCCGATAAACCTTGGCACGGGTATGTGACGCCGATTGTTGCAGGGCGCGAAAGGCCCCTTCGTTTTTATATTCTGAATATGCCGAAACAAATACCGCCAATAAAACCGCAATGCTAATTCCCACAGATTCATACCAATGGCCATATCCCAATGCAGCAAATAGCATATTTAATCCCAATGCCACCATTAAAATCCGGATCATAGGATCATTTAATTTTTCCCCAACCATATGCCAAAACCCATGACGGGTGCGAATGGTGATGGCATTTGTGCCGTGCATGTCGCGCGATGCCAATGCGGCGTGTGTGGATAACCCGAATTTTTGCATAATCTTTTACCCCCATTTACAAAAAAGTATATCATATTTAACAGCATGCGAAAATCAGATGATATACATATAAATAAAAATCACTGCCATGGCAGTGATTTCAATGTTGGTGGACGCGCAGGGACTCGAACCCTGGACCCACTGATTAAGAGTCAGTTGCTCTACCAACTGAGCTACGCATCCAGAACTTTGTCCAAAAGTCCTGGGCATTATATATCTTTTTCGTGTATTTGCAAGAAATTATTATGATTGCCTACATCGTATGATGGCCGCCGGTCACACCATAAATTTCGGCGGTGGTATAACTGGACGCGTCAGAGGCCAGCAAGACATACGTCGCCGCTAGTTCCGCCGGTTGTCCCGCCCGTTTCATGGGGGTATCGGCCCCAAAACTTGGGATGTCGGATTGTTTCTGGCCGCCGGCAATTTGCAGGGCGGTCCATATGGGGCCCGGCGCCACGCCATTTACACGGATTTTTTTTGGTGCCAATTGTTTGCCCAATGCACGTGTAAAGGCCATAATGGCCGCCTTTGACGCGGCATAATCAAGCAGGCCTGCGCTGGGCTGATAGGCCTGAATAGATGTGGTTGTAATAATGGATGCGCCGGGTTTCAAGATAGGCAGTGCCGCCTGAACAGTCCAGAACATCGAAAACAGATTCACATCGAATGTGCGGCGCAATTGTTCTGTGGTTAAATCAGCAATGCTGTCGCAATGTTGTTGATAGCCCGCGTTCAGCACCAGTGTATCAAGTCCCCCCAGCGTACGCGCCGCATCATGGACCATTTGGTGGCAGAATTCTTCGTCCCCAACGTCGCCCGGAATGAGCATCGCGATGCGGCCAGTCGCCCGAATATATTTGGCGGTGTCGCGGGCATCTTTTTCTTCGGTTGGGTAATAGGACAGGGCGACATCTGCCCCTTCGCGGGCAAAGGCAATCGCCACCGCGCGTCCGATTCCGGAATCGGCCCCCGTGATTAATGCACGGCGTCCGACCAATCGTTCGGCACCAATATATGATTTTTCACCACAATCGGGGCGTGGGGTCATGTTTGCCTGAATCCCGGGCCATTGTTGACGTTGTTTGGGGTATTTTTTATCATAATATTTATGTTGTTTTTGTCTGTGGATGGACATGTCATTCTCCGGTTTATAAATAAGATATAAGAAATGTTAATTATTTTCTTTGATCTCATCCATAGGATAAAAAGTCTGAATTTCTGGGATGTGTGGCGGAATCCATACCTATGCAAAGATGTAAAATCCTTTGATAGAATAACAACGTTGACATGAAATAAACATTCAAGACAACCACCAACTAAACAAAGGAGAAAGAAAAATGAAAAAAATAGTTATCTCTGGTCTGGCAGCGCTGATGGCTTGCCCGGCATTTGCAGGTATGAATCCGAACAACAGCAGCTGGCAGTTGTGGGGGTTGGATCCGTATATCGGCCTGCGCGGCGGTTTGGGGTACACCAACCTGAACTATCGTTTTGCCGGTGATAAACAAGGCATCAGCGATATGGAATGGCATGGGCGTGCGGCATTAGGTTTAGAAGTATGTGATACCGTTCGTAGCGAAGTTGAATGGTCTATCTATTCCAAAGTGAAAGATCATGACAGCTTTGACACACCGGCCCAAGTTGATGTCCATGCAAAAATGCAGACATTGTTGTTCAACACCTATATGGAACTGGGTCAATACCGTGTTGTCCGTCCGTTCGCGGGTATTGGCGCCGGTGTGGCGTTCATGGACGTGAAACGCTTTGGCGATTTGGTTCCAGAACACAGCAAGAGCGACACAAAATTCTCGGCGATGGGAACGCTGGGGGTTTCGTTCGACATGAAATATTTCGCGGTTGATTTGGCGGCCCGTTATAACTATGTCGATGTTGATTCCGGTCTGCATAACTTTGGCGGCGATTTGGGCATTCGTTTCATGTTCTAAACCGTCCGGCAGATGTATTGATAAAAAAAATCCCCCATTTGGGGGATTTTATTTTGATGTTTTGTTTACCGGGGTTTGGACTGATTTTGTCTGATAATGCCATTATATATCTTATCCATGCAATCCATTGTTTGTTGCATCCGTTGATCCCCCAAGCCATAGTCACCGTAAATAACCTGTGTTGTGGGATGAACAATTAATTCATGGGGGATTGTATCTTTGTTAATGTGAATCGTTGAATTCTTTAATTTTGGTAAATAGATATACATCACGCCGTCCAATTGAACCAATTTGGCCGATTCCAATGATTCTAGACGCAAGCTGTCTGTGGACTGTACCAATATTTTACCATTAACTTTTTTTAATTTTTTGGCAAAAAAACGTGCGCCCGTGTAAATCCCCAGGTTGCCCGATATATGTTCCAAACGTCGGGCGGTAAATTGCCCTTCGTCCATCAGTTTAAGATTGCCATTGATCTTTTTAACCTGTTCCAAGCCGTCTTGGACATGGGCCAGGGCATAGATATGCCGGAAAGAGCGGCGTTGTGAAAAAAGCTTTTTAAACAGCATCATAAACTCCTTAAGTTTCTAATATATAATACATTGTTGATAATTTGTCAAATTTGTTTTCAGAGTGTGTTTATTTATTATAATAAATCGTGATCCGATTCGCATAGATAAAATAAAAGAAAAAACGAATCGGTAAAAAATAACCCGCGATGGCGGGTCATTTTTGTTTATTTTAACTCTGCCAGGGCTAATTTATTTAAAAATTCTTCTTCGATCGCGCTCAGCAAGGATCCCAGTCCTTCGTTAAGGTCATCATCGTCTTGTAATTCTTCGAGATGCATAATAATCGATTCGCACATTTTAGGAATATTTCGTTCAATCATTTTAGGATTAAGCAGGGTGGGGCCGAATACTTTCTTGTCGCCGCCCGCCATGAAAAATTTTTCTGCGATCCCATCAACCATGTCGTCAATACGTTCGGTTAAACGGTCAAATAACAAATGCATGCTATAGTTATCTGTGGACCAATGATTGATTTTACAGGCATATTTAAACGCAATCAGGTGTTGCATTAATTCGTACATGTGTTTCCCCTTTGGTTAATATACAGGCAATGTAGCACGCATAACATCACCATCACCATAGGAGTCTATTGAAAACTGTGTATGTGCATGAAATCCGCCAATTCCTAGGGATTGAAACCTGACGAAAATTGAAAAAAAATATTATACAATAGCTGACGTAACCAAAAGGAAAAAAGGAGACCTTTATGAAAAACTTAATCAAAAAACTTTTTGCTTTTGCATCTGTGATGGGCGTTGCCGTCGCTGTATCTGGGTGCTGCCACAAGAAACCGGCGCCGGCGGTTGTTGCGACCGACACGACCGTTTTCTATCAAACATACGAAGATGCCGATGTTAGCCGCGTTCATGCCAAAATGTACACCCGCAGCAGCCATGGTGGCGAATCCAGAATGGGTTATATGAAATTCTATGAAACAAATGCTGGTCTGAAAATGGAAGTTGACTTAAAAGACCTGCGCCCGGGTGTTGATTATACCGTTCGCGTCTATCAATGCGGCAGCTGCAACAACAATTCTATGTGCTGTGACAAGGCCCCGTTGAACGTGAACTTCCCGACATTGTCAACCGGTGCCAGTGGCAGATTAGAAGAATCATTCATCATTCGTGGTCTGACGGCGGCCCAATTGCGTAATGCCAAGGTCTATCTGGAACGTGATGGTGGATACAAAGCGGCATGGGGCACGTTGGAAAAGAACATGTTCTAAAAAACGCAAAATATAGTATATCTAACGGCATGCAAACCCCGGAGTTTCCCGGGGTTTTTATAAATGATAATAACCGATGCATGTTTTCCTTGTGAATCAATTCCTTTGTGATACGGTTTTGTCCCATACGGGAGAGAGAGGAATATATGATTCGTCATATAGGCGCGGCTTGCCTGGTCGCGTTTTTAATTGTCGGGTCCACGGCGTGGGCCGGACCATATGATTTAATACATAGATCTGATTATTTAACATGGATCCAAGATATGCATTTGGGGGCGGATTCATCTATCCAAAGTGATATAATTAATGTTGATCGTTCGATCATTATTGAAAATTATGGAATTGTTTTGGGTGATTTACATATTGGCGATGGGCGTCATGTATATTTGAAAAATTCGGGAATTTTTGATGGTGATATCTTTTTAGGTAAACGGGCACATTTGACCCAGATTGTCGAAGGGCCATCAGATATGAAAAATTTGGGTTTAACATCTGATTTTTCGGTATTGGTTCAAAACACAGATGCAAATACCACAATTCGATTATCGGATATTTTGGCGTTGGCACAGTATGCAGATGAGATTATTTTTCAAAACGCCGCCATTATTTTAGATGTCCCATGGCCAAATATCGATGACGGGCCAAGGATAACAATGTTGGGTGAAATTGTGTTAAAAGTGGATAATGCATCCAATATTGAAAACAACGTTTTAATTGATGGTGTCCAAGGGGATGCATCTATTGTTGTTATGTCCCCCGAAGGTGGGATTATATTAAACCCGGTTATTCGTTGGGAAGACGAGAGTGCGATTCTTGAAATGTGGCGTGAAACCGATTATCAAAAAATCTTGGGCCAGGGAAGTGTCGGGCAATTTTTAAATATAATGCGGGATAATTTTTCCCATGATAAATTAATGACAGTATTAAATGCGGCCCAGACGCGTCATGAAATATTTGATATCATTGACCGATCGGTACGCATAAACCCAATCAATCTAATGACGCCGGTACGAATGTTGCATGACATGGAATTGATGGATGGATATGATCCCAACGGGGTGGGGGCATCAACATGGTCGGTTTATTCAAATCAATTGAATATGCGTGGTGTATCTGTGTTTGCCGGGGCAACCGTGGCGGCGTTGTCATTTGGTGTACGTGGGCATGTTGCCACATTTGATTATTCAGACGAAATTAACGAATATACCGGTTCAATGTATGGGGGTGATGTGCGCGGTCATCTAAAACTTAAACATATGTGGATTCGGGGTGCATTGGGGATAACGATGGCATCATTTGATGTGGGGCCTGTGCTGGGGGATGATCGTGTTTTGTGGGATCCAGATGGTCAATCAATTTACGGGGGCGCCGATATCGGTGTGCCATTTCATCTTGGAAAAAGATTTTCGTTGGCGCCATTTGTCGGTGTGATGGGTGGCCATGATCGTGTTGCCGATGATCGGGATCAAGATATTCGACCCCGTGGCGGAATGCGTTCGGAATATATTTATGAAATGGATGGGTTACGATATGGCTATACTCTTAACATAATGGCGGATACAAACGGGATGATTATTATGGGTACGGGTGTTGATGTATTTTCCGATGCCGATGGGGCCGGGGGTGGATTACGGGTGGATATGTATCACGATAATGATATCACATCGTGGCGCTTGGGAATCAATGGGCGTATGATGTTTTAGTGGGGAAATTTAATCAACAAATTCCCCACGCAATGATGCCTTGTTGGCGTCGGTGATACGTATGCGCGCCATCGGGGGTGTATGACCATTTTGTTCTCGTACGACAATGGTTTGTTGCATAAACGGTGTTCGATAAACCAAATGGCGGCCGGTTTTATCAGGACCTTCGAACAGACAGTCAAAGATTTTGTCCCGGCATGATTCATTAAATGTACGCTGTATTTCATTCAATAGTCCATCTAATTTTGCCAGACGAACCGCCTTTATCTGATCAGGGATTTGATTGGGCATCGTTGCCGCCGCCGTATGCGGGCGTGGTGAATATTTAAAACAATACGAATTAATGTATCCAATGTGTTTGGCGATGGCCATCGTTTGATCAAAATCAGTGTCTGTTTCGCCGGGGAATCCAACAATAAAATCACTCGAAATTTGAATGTCCGGGCGTGCGGCACGTAACCGCGTCACAATATCTATATATTGATTGGCGTCCGATGGGCGATTCATTCGTGTCAATACATCGGGGCTGCCACTTTGTATAGGCATGTTTAAAAAAGGTAATAATTTTGGCTCTAAACGGAACATATCGATTAAATCATCCGTCATTTCGGTGGGATAACTGGATGTAAAGCGGATACGTTTAACGGCATCAATTTTCGCCGTTTCCCGGATCAGTTCAGACAATCGATGTGTCACGCCATTTTCGTCGATATAATTATAACCATTGACATTTTGTCCCAGAAAACAAATTTCAATGGCACCGCCGTCCACGGCCGTTTTGACATCACGCATCACATCAATTGGTGCGCGCGATATTTCACGTCCCCGTGTATAGGGAACAATGCAGTATGTGCAACAATGATTGCATCCTTCTTGAACAGGGATATAGGCAACCAAGGGCGATTTCGTCATCGGGGGCAGGGCATCAAACTTTTCCAGCCCCCCCATATCGATATTTAACAGTTTGGTGTCCGGATTATCCAAAATATCAATTATTTTATGATAACTTTGTGGCCCCAGGACAAAGTTCAAATCGGGAACACGACGAAATGCATCACCCCCCGATTCGCGTGCAACACAACCCACAATCCCCATCAGGGCGTCGGGCTTTTTCACACGGCGAATTCGACCCAGTGCGGAATAAACCTTGTCCGTGGCCTTGGCCCGGACCGCACATGTGTTTAATAAAATAACATCGGCATCGGCCACATCTGTGGCGGGTGCCATACCCCGCTTTTCAAGTAATGCGGCCAATCGTTGCCCGTCATAGACGTTCATCTGGCAACCAAAGGTTTGGATAAAGAATTTTTTCATCGTGTCTTATTTTTGTTGGTATATAAACGGCGAACAGATATTTTTTTGTTGGCCTTTTATTTTTTACCCTAATTTTTTCTTTAAGATTTCATTTACAACCGCGGGATTGGCCTGGCCTTTGGTGGCCTTCATCACAGCGCCCACGAAAAAGCCCAGCAATCCAACCTTGCCGGCCCGATATTGTTCAACCTGGGGGGCGGATGCGGCAATGACGGCATCAACCGCCGATTCGATGGCGCCGGTATCAGTGATTTGTTCCATACCAAATTTCTTGGCGATGTCACGCGGTGTGCCGGTTTCCCCATCTAACATTTTGATAAAGATTTCTTTGGCCTGTTTACCATTGATGGCGTTGTCTATCACCATATCAACCAATTCGGCCAAATCAGACGGGCGAATAATGCGCGGGGCGTCTGGTTCTTGGGTGGTGATTTCGTTTTTCACGTCCCAATTTTCGCCATGTGCAAACAGTTCGGATATCATCCAGTTGGCAACCCCCTTGGCGCGTTCTTTTTTGCCCGAAACCGCCGCATCAAACCAACGGGAAATGTCCGTTGTTTCGGTCAAACGTGCCGCATCATATTCCGCCAGCCCCAGGTCATTTATATACCGCGCACGTGTTGTTGCAGGTAATTCGGGCATTGTATGGCGGATGCGTTCAATCCGATCATCGTCGATCACCAATTCCAATAAATCCGGATCGGCAAAATACCGATAGTCCAAGGCATCTTCTTTGGATCGCATCACAGATGTGGTCCCGTCGCCTTGGTTATAGCGCATGGTATCCTGGGGCACGGTACCGCCGTTTTCATAGATTTCTATCTGGCGGCGGGCCTCGTATTCAATGGCGGTCTTGATGAATTTGAATGACACCATATTTTTGGTTTCGGTGCGGGTTCGAAATTTATTCGATCCGGCGGGGCGTACGGAAACGTTCACGTCTGCGCGCATAGAGCCTTCTTCCATATTTGCCTTGGATACCCCAAGCGCACGTGCAATCTCCCGAATTTCGCGCAGGTAACGTTCCGCTTCGTCTGGGGATGCGATAAACGAATTATTTTCCGGATTTTTAACATCCAGCCATGTGACAATTTCCAATAACGTGACGCCCGCACGATTATAGTCGGCAAACGATTTTGTCGGATGGGCATCGTGTTTTAACTTGCCGGCGTCTTGTTCCAGGTGTGCCCGTTCAATCAAGATTTTTTTCGGCGACCCATCATCGCCCATAATTTCAACCCATCCACGACCAACCACAGGCGGCCGATCAGCGGGTTGGGTAATTTGATACCCCTGGGGCAGGTCAGGGTAAAAATACTGTTTTCGGGAAAAACGACTGCGCCGCGTGATGTCGGCATTAATCCCCAGGCCGAATTTTATCGCCTGATCAACGCAATAATCGTTTAATACTGGCAACATTCCCGGCATGGCCGCGTCCACCATCGATACCTGGGTATTGGGGGCAATCGTTGGATTATAATCGGCGGAAGCACCGCTGAATAATTTGGCGTTTGACAGAACCTCTATATGTGTTTCCAGACCGATAACAACTTCCCAATCGCCTGTTTTGCCCTTGATTACATATGTCATGTTTTCTTTCCCTTCGATTAACATTTATTTGTTTAACTGATGTGCGTTGCACCGATATTTTAAATAAAATTCATTAAAATATCGAGATATACTTTCTATTTGTTTGGATAACATTCCGTGATGATATTTTCTTGCTGTTTTTTTGCGCTGTTTTAAATAATAATTTGGCCCGTTTATCTTGCAAATCCAAGAATTTCCCATCGGGCATCACAATATATGCCATGTGTACTTTGATCTGTGGACGAATAACATACGGTTTAACAGGAATACTTATTATTTCATCTGATTGACCATAGGCAATGGTCATTTTTATCAAAGAATTTAAGACATATGCATCCACCCAAAAGTTTTCCCCCGAATGAGAATATTCAAAAAGTTGGGATAATTGATCACCATTTTGACATATTTCATGGCGAATTTTTTCGAAATCGGCGCGTTGATCCCGTGTCATGCCATACAGACGGATATAATTTTTAATTTTTTGAAAAAACAATACCGCCATGTTCTTTTTCCTTGCTTTTTGTTTTTCGTTATTTTAATATGCATCTCACGTTGGCTAGGTAGCTCAGTTGGTAGAGCAAGGGACTGAAAATCCCTGTGTCGGCGGTTCGATTCCGTCCCTAGCCACCATTATTTCCGCGGGGTTCACAAGATTGTGGATTTCGCGGTTTTTCTTTGTAAGCGTATTGTAAGCAACATACAAAGTTTTGGATTGTTTTGTTTGTTTTATCCAAGTTGGTTAGTTTTCGGCGCATTATACCCCCGTTATCTCCCGTTTTCAATAATAAAATCCGCCGGATGCATTTAATGACTATATTTATATGGTAGAATGTCAAAGATGTTTATATATAAGGGTAAAATAAATAATGGCATTTATTTATGAAACTGAAAACTTTGAAGTAGTTACTCACGAAGTGCCGTTTGTTTCGCGCGAAGAAGGCGGTCATATTAAAATTGTGACTAAACACGGTGTTGTGAAGACAGGACAAAACTAACCCCGCAGGCAGCAATAGAATTGTCGCGATTAACAATGCTTATTGGGGAAGCAATGGAAATCGCTATGAATAGCCGTGGCATTCCCGTCGTTAAGGTAAATTATGAAGACTTGGGTAATTGGGCTTGGAAAAAAGGCAAAAAGCCGCATCTGCACATACATTTATTCGGGCGTGTCGAAAATGCTGTAAAGCAAGTATTCCCAGAAACGATCTATTTGCCAGCACGCGAAAGCGGTTTTTATGATGGTTTTGTTGCATTAGACAAAGACGATATAGCCGAAATTCAAAAACAAATTGCCGTATTGGAAAACACCGACAAATACGATTTAAAAAATTGGGGGTTGTAAGTATGCCGACAAATAATGATGGGTCAGGAAAAGAAAAATTATCAAAAGAACATCATAAACGCGCGCCTCCTTGGTAATCGGCATGCCGATGTGAAAGGTTTCATGGCGAAGCCGGGGATTCTCGTGTAACATTTTTTTAATCGCACGCTGATTCTGGGGCATCGTGTTGCTTTCGAAAATCCGCACATTTCCCGTGGCGGGGTCGATTATGCGATGCAGCATGGTGCCAAAGGTATAAAACATCGGATTTAAATCCAGCTTGCGTCGTGCAACAATGCCCAGGCCCGGTTCAGAAAACATCAGCATGGCGGTTGAATTGATGTTGCAGATATTGGGAAACGATTTTATGAACTTTGTCTTTCAGTGTCATCTCTGGCGTCATAGAGAAATCGACATTGCAGGTATAGGGCCAGCGATGTTTGGCCGATTATACCGAGTTTTTGAGAAACAGGGAGTCCAAATTTCTTTCCTCTGCCCATTTGGCAATCGCGGCGGCTGCTGTTGCCACCTGCATGGCACCCATGCGCGCACCGGGGCCGGTAAGTTTAAATTCGTGCATGCCACTGACCCGAAATGCCTCAAACGACAGGGGAATATAGAGCGTTTCTGGCGTTGGTACCAGCTGGGCCGCGGTCGGCCCCAAAAGGCGTATGAATCCTTGCTGGAACGAAACACATCCTCTATCCCTGGGTCAATGGGTATCTGCGCCAGGGTGTTGGAGAGTTGGTTCAGGTCGGCCTCCTGCCATCAGCGTATCAATCGCATCACGGTCGGCGGCCGCCAAGTCCCAGGAAAGAGCGTTGTTTTTACGTGGCATTGCGTTTTATCGCCCCATAACGATTGTTGGGCGGTTGTCCAGATTTGCCATTTCTTCGATACATTTGGCCACCGCGAGCACGCGTACATCATCGCCGAATGCCCCCGCCACATGCAGACCCAACGGCAAACCCGATTCATTGTGTGCGGCCGGAACACTGCACCCGGGCATACCGGTCATGTTCATTGGGACCAGCATGGCGTTCGAAATCCGTGCCGCGTCATCGCCCAGGTCGGCGTCCAATGCGATGGCCGCACCCGGTGCCGATGGTGTTAAAATAACGTCACATTTTTCCATTGCCATGTCAAATTCATGTGTCAACAGGTACCGCACCTTGGCCGCATGAACGAACAAAGGATCATAAAATTCTTTGGTTTGGGTAATGGCACCCGTTAGCATACGGAATTTAACGTTTTCACCAAAACCTGCGGCCCGTGTTTTCATATAGGTGTCGATTAAATCATCCCCTTCGACCCGCAGACCGTACCGCATCCCGTCATAACGGGCCAGGTTGGATGCCGCCTCGGCCCGGGAAATAATGCCATATAATGTTGCCGTATGCATGATGTGGGGAATTGAAATTTCCACAATTTCGGCACCCGCCGCCGTCATGTCATGGATATATTTCATAAATGTTTTTTGCATATCATCATCAATACCCGGGGCATTTGCAATTTCGCGAATGATACCAATGCGTAATCCTCGAATGGGGGCCGAATGAATCCCCCCCTTCAATGCATCCACCACCGAATCCGCCCCGGGATAGGATGTAGAATCATGAACGTCATATCCCGCCATGCCCGCCAATAACGCCGCGGCATCGTCCACCGTACGGGCGATTGAACCGGGGTGATCCAAACTGGATGCATAGGCAAAACATCCATATCGCGAACACAGGCCATATGTCGGTTTTATCCCGACCAAACCGGTTAATGATGACGGAAAACGAATTGAATCGCCTGTATCAGAACCCGTCGCCGCCATGCACATGCCGGCCGACACCGCGGCCACAGATCCACTGGATGAACCGCCGGGCATTAATTTAACATCGCGGCTGTATGGGTTGACCGATGGCCCAAAAAATGATGTGCGGCCGGTGCCAGACATGGCAAATTCATCCATATTGGTTTTACCCAATAAAACCGTTCCGGTGTTAATCAGATTCTGGGATACGGTTGATTCATATTGCGGAACAAAGTTTTCCAGCATCCGTGACCCGGCCGTTGTACGTATATCACGGGTGGCAAATAAATCTTTCATGCCGATGGGAATCCCATCCAATGGTAATGCATTCCCCGCATCATATCGTGCATCCGCCGCCACCGCATCTGCCATGGCCCGATCGGCCGTAACGGTGATATAGGCGTTTAATTCCGGGTTTAATTTTTCAATTCGGTCCAGATGGGCACGCGTTAATTCCGTGGCGCTAATCTCGCGAGATTTTAGTTTGCATAGGGCTTGGGTCAATGTCAGGTTAATCATCTTTTTTTGCCTTGGTTATGTTGTCGTGATATTACCGGGGTTGGGAATACTGATGCATTTTATCGGTGATAATTTTTAACTTTTTTTTGTATGCCGCAATCCTTTCTCGATACATCAATGCCTGGGCTTGCAATTGATCATATTCGGTTGAAAAAATCATTTTTTTTAACGCCAAATTATGTTTCAACAAAATATTTTCAATTCGATCAATCAACGGTTTGCATATACCAGCATCTTCAAGGTCTAATCGTGTCCGCATGACAAAGTCACCAACCCCAACAAAGGGCAGGTACATTGGCACATCCAGCCCCAGTTCATAAATGCTTTTTCTTAAAATATCGTCACAGGGATTGGGGTTTAAAATCGTATAAAATTCGGCATAGGTATGTGCCCCCATACCATTAATATGAAATATATTTTTCCCATGCAGATCCAAAAAATTTTGAAGTTCAGCCGGTGTGTTAATATTATACCGCTTTAAAATATGACGTGTATGCGGGCAAAGCATGTGATCAGGAAATGGTTTTTGTATTGTTGTCATTATTCATCCATTACTTTGGGTACGGCAAAATATCCCCGCGCGACGCCGGTTGTATCCGGGTCATTGGCCAGAACGGCCGCGCGCATATTGCCGTCGGTAACCGTATCGGCGCGCATTGGTGCGGTATGGCGGGCGGGACTAAACATCGGGTCTATGTCATGGGTGTCGATATTTTTCAATTCGTCCAGCCATTGAAACACCACCTCTGTTCCCATTTGTTCTAATTGATCTTCGGGGATATCAATCCGGATAAGATTGGCAAATTTTTTTAATTGTTGCTTGCTAAACGCCATTTTGCATCCTATGATTTTATAAAGCAGGAAAATTATATAATGATTTTATCAAATTTCAAGGATTTTCCACGTCATGGGCGTGTGATCGGTATCGATTGGGGCGGGCGTCGGTGCGGTGTTTCGGTGACCGATCAAGACCAAGATTTTTTCTTTGTACGCCCGCCCATTGTTGTGCCCAGGGGGGGGAAAAAAGATTTTATTGCATCCACGGTGATAGATATGGCCCAATCCATTCACGCTGTTGCCATCGTTGTGGGGATGCCATTGCGGATTGATGGGACATCATCGGATACGACCCAAATGGTACGTGAATTTATTGCCCAAATGGACCAAATGACCGAAATACCCATTTTTGCAATTGATGAAATATTGTCCAGTCGTGCGGCCCAAGATGATATGGGACGTGTTCGACGCAAAGATATCAAAGAAAAATTAGATTCCAATGCGGCCCGTGTTATCTTGGAAAATGCGATTGCGTTGTCCCGGCGTTCATCATAAAAAAATCCCGGAAATCATGCATATTGCGCGTTTCCGGGTGGGTTTGTTATTCTTCGCTTTTTGCGGGAATTTTTCCGTCTGCGGATAATAAGATGGCGATCCAACGCGTTGAATCAAATTGGGCCGTGATGATAAATGTTGCCACCAACAGGGGGACACTGAAAAACATGCCGGCAACACCCCATATCATCCCCCAGAACACCAGGTTTATCAGGATGGCCAATGTTGAGAGGTTTAGCGTTTTTCCCGTCAATTTGGGTTCAATAATATTACCAAATAATATTTGCAATCCAATTAATCCGCCTGCGGTAAGTAGTGGTTGGTTTAATCCATCTGTGGTGACCAATGAATAAAGAATGGGTAATCCGCACGCTACAATGGCTCCGATGGTGGGAATATAACTGGTGATAAAGACGATAAAGGCCCAAACACCGGCAAATGGTAATCCGATTGCGGTTAACCAGAAATAGGACAAAATCCCCGTGACACCAGATATAAGTGTTTTCATAAATAAATATTTTTTCATGTTGGCGTCGATACTGCCCAGGATATAGCGCATTTTTTTAGATCGCTTTTTATTGGGAAACAGGGCGGCAAATTTTTTATTAAACGTACTTTGTTCAACAAACATAAAGATCATATAAACCAATATCATTCCAATTGTTGTGGCCATGCCGACCGCCGATGCACCCACCGTAGACGCAATTTTCGAAATATTTGGTAACATCGATGCATCAAATCGAATACCTATTTCCCCCGATAGATAGTGTCCAAAATCGACCAGTTTTTGTTGCAATTCGGGTAATGCCGCCATTAATTCGTTGGACATGGGACGTACCTGGGTACTGAACAAAAACATCGCCCCAATAATGGTTAATCCTGCCAAGATACCCGACACCCAATCCAATGCCAATGACAGATGTCGTCCGTGGACAGAATTGGTTGTCTTGACCGGAATTGCCCGACGATAATATGATGCAATGGCGTTTATTAAATACCATAAAATCACCGCCGCCAACAATGGGATAAATATTGATCGACCCAACCAGAGCAATAGCAGCCCACCAGCAAAAAGTATTAATCCATTCATTGTTGTACATCCTTTGGTTGCATATGCACGATTTCTGCGTTTGTGTGTTGTGTACCAACCGCATGCCATGCCATAAAATTGATCGATAATATTGTTATCAGGATAAAGATATTTACGATAATGGCAACGGTACCAAATGCCCCAGAAATCTGTTTCTTAATCTTTTCCGGACCGGCGATGACATACCATAATGCGGTGATAATTACAGGCATCAGGAACAGTGGCCACATCCCCCACGGCAGGCCATAGAACAGCATAGATATCCCCGCCATAATAATCAATATTGTCCATGCATTGGCGGGGGATTTGATGATCCAATCGACAAATGCCCCAAAACCTTGATTGGTTGTTACCGTATTTTTTTTATGGGTATCGTCAAGTATGTATCCCGCCATCGAAAACATAGAGCAGGGCAATGATAACAATATCTTGGTCCGGGGGACACCCAAATGGCGTGCACGTAAATATGTTGCATAAAGCGCGGTTATCTGAACCCCGATAATATACATACCCCCAATCCCGAAAATGATCATAAGCATGGTCATCAAAAAGGTTTTTCCCAGATTCACTGTGGGGGCTAAAAATGCACCCATCATGGGGAAATAGAATAAACCAAAAATGATTAACAGGGCCATCCCCACCAGGCGTGCCGTTATAAAGGTTGCGGTATCAACGGCAACAAAACTGCGTCGATCTAAAAATTGGTTGGGTAATCGGCGTATTAAACCAACCAATGCCACAATAAATCCAATCCCGGCGCACATTAACATCGGCCATACGGCGACCGGATGGCCCGGTGTTCGTATTGACGCGACAATCATGGTATAGAGCAAGATCAGTCCCAACGGCAGAAAGAATGCACATAGCGCAAAACGTAGCGGGGCATATGTTAACCATGATGTCATGGTAGATGATTGATTGGTTGAATTTTTTCGGGGCATTAATATTCCTTTGTTATTCGTGGTGTTATTGTATCACATCTGGGGGCATCTATCAAAACAAAAAGGGGGCGGTATATTGCCCCCATCATTAGCCAATAAGTTGGCCAACAGATAAAATGATAAATCCAATATTGATAAAAATACTTAAAATAACATACCAACCGGACAATGCATGTATGCGGCGTGCGGCCGGTGTGATCAACAGAAACAGTCCAAATAATCCCAACAGCATAACCGTAAAGACGATGTTATCAATGCTGGGGGATTGCCACACAGACAGGGCCATTAACAAAACATAACACACCAGTGCGCGTATCGGTTTGGCAACGATCCATCGGTTAAAGCGTTCAAACCATGATGGCCGGATATCAATTGCCGTCCGTGCAGGTGTTTTTTCAGACATAAAGTATGCCGGACAATACAGCATTGTAAAGGGCATCGTTAGGATAATTTTCCATTTTGCCACGCCCATCTTTACGCAACGCAAATAAACCGCATAAAGGTTTAATAACACCAATCCAAATGTATAGTATGTGAGCAAAAAGATCGCAAACAACGCAATTGCATAGGCACCCGTTGACGTATTAATTGCCTGGGCAATGGTGGTGGGAATATGTGGTGCCCAGAGGGCCAATAACAACCCGGCGCCCAAGCTTAACAGTGTAATGGCATTATCGGTCGCCACATAGGAGAGCCGATCAATCGCTTGGCTATGTGCGGTGCGAATCGCCGGGACGCCGGCAATAATAAAGATAACCGGTGTCATAACCGCAATGTATTGTGGGGCCATCCCCATTAAATTTAAGGCCGTAAATAATGCCGCACACAGGATGCCAAACACCAACGGTGCACCCCATACCCATGTGCCCAGCCGCGTTGCGGTGGATTTTGTTGTCTTGTTAATCATGGTTCCCTTCCTTTGGTTTATACGCCTATTTTATCACAATTTCACCGTGGGACAAAGCGGTTGTTGCCGTGGGTGCAATCATGTCGGTAAAGGCATTTTGATGACTGATGAATAAAAATGTTGTTTCAGACATCAAAGCAATGGTGTCGGCAATTTGTTTTTGTGTTGCCGCGTCTGCGCCCGAATCGGGTTCATCAAGAATGGCCAATCGTGGTTGCGTCATCAACAGTTGCAAGAGCATTAAACGCTTTCGTTCGCCACCAGAAAAACCAACATTCATGGATCGATTTAACCATTCTTTGGGAATGTCTAATTGGGTGCGTATCTGTTCCAGGCGGGTTAAAAATTCACCCATAGATAAATCGCGCCCTGTTTGAAAATGGGTATGTGCCGCCGCAGAATGTTTCAGAAAACTGATCACGGTCAATCCGGGTATTTCCGGAACGTTTTGTGCCCCAAGAAATATCCCGAGCAATGCGCGCGTTGTTGCATTATCACCGGTGACATCACGACCGTCAAAAATAATTTGACCACAATCCACGCTATATGCACTGTTTCCGGCAATGACAGATGCCAATGTGGATTTTCCAGATCCATTGTGGCCGGTTAATAAATGGCGTGCCCCATTCGCAACGGTCATGGTAATGTCGCGCAATAAAATGCGGTTGTCCAATGATACGGTTAAATTTTTAATCTCTAACATAATTTTATTCTTTTGATAATGCCATTTTAATCAGTTGTTTTGATTCCACCAGAAATTCCATCGGCAGACGTGCGATCACCGGTGCCGCCGCCCCGCCCACAATCAATGCCGTTGCGGTATCTGTATCAATGCCGGCCATTTCAAGGTACTGCAACGCGGCTGCGTCAATGGTGCCGGTGGTTGCTTCGTGGCTTTGATCATTGTCGCCATTGGTATGAATTATTGTGGGGATTGTATTTGCCACCGCGTTGTTAATAATCCGGGTGTCACATTTTGATGCATTACGGCATCCATGGCCGGTAAAACTAACCAGACTGCGGAATGTTTGGTGGGATTTGTCCAACGCAACACCATAAGATACGATGTTCGATACCGTATGGTCACCGATATGAATCATCTTGGTTCCGGTATCGGCCATTTGTGCACCACGCGTAATGGCCAGGGAATAAAAATCACTGGTGGCGCCGTCGCCGGCCAAAATAGTTGATGGATATTTCCATGTCAATGCCGACCCAATTTCCACCTGGGTCCAATCCAGGCGTGCATGTGCATCGGCGCGGCCGCGTTTTGTCACAAAATTTAAAATGCCCCCGATGTTTTTCCCATCCCGATAATCACCCGGGAACCAGTTTTGGACCGTGGCATATTTGACGGTCGCATTTTCTTGGACGATGATTTCGACCACGCCGCTGTGTAATTGGTGGGCGGGACGGCGCGGGGCACTGCACCCTTCCATATAGGACAATTCGGATCCCGGCCCGGCAATAATCAAGGTGCGTTCAAATTGACCAATTTTTGCGGTTTCTATGCGAAAATAACTGGCTAAATCAATGGGACATTTGGTGTTAGGTGGGACATAAACGAATGTACCATCGGAAAACACCGCCGCGTTCAATGCGGCAAAGAAATTGTCATTTGCCGGCACAACCGTTCCCAAATATTCTTGGATTAATTCGGGGTATTGTTTAACCGCCTCTGACATGGGTAAAAAAATGATGCCGCGTTTTTTTAACTCTGCGCTATATGACGTATGGACAGACACACTGTCGATGACAGTATCTGTTGCCATCCCCATTAATGCCCGTTGTTCTGATTCGGGCAAACCCATTTTTTCATATGTCGCCTGTAGATCAGAATTATCAATGGCACCCGGTTCGTTGTAATAGTTGAGGGTGTCATAATCAATCGGCGCATAATCAATATCACCCCAATGGGGTTCATCCATTTTTTTCCATGCCGCAAACGCCGCCAGTCGCCATTGGGTTAACCATTCTGGTTCGCCGCGGCGTCGGGAAATATCAATAACAACATCGCGTGAAAGTGTGGTCATGACATTCCTTTATTCGCCCGCCAATTGGATCGCCTGGGTGAAAAAAGTTACCGATTGTCCCAACAGTCCATCTGTAAAGGTTGCCCCCAAGATCCCATCAGGATCGGTGGTCGTTAGATGATGCAGAAATGAATCGGCCCGGGAAATATAATTATTAAGATTCCGTGCCACTTCGGCATTTAATTTAATGGCCCGGCGCAGTTTTTCCAAGACAAAGGGATCACGGGCGTATTCATCCAATATCCCCCCCAATGCCCGCCACAGTGGGTGTTCTGGTGTGTTTCGCGGCATCACATCAATGGCCGCCATCACCGGGATCAGGTTTTGTAGCAAATCTTGGTATATCATTTCGGCATTTTCCGCAACAGCGTTTGTGGCCGTTTTGTTTTTTAGTGCCGCCCCAATCCGCAAAATCATGTTATATTGCATGGCGGTCGTTCGGGCCATTTCCCGCGTGCGTGCGGCGGCAATTATGCCGGCCGTTGTGGCAATAATTTGTAATAAAATCAATACGATGATGGTCGCCAAAACCATATTTAATGTCATTTTTTATCCGTTACTTGTATTTTTTCAACCCCCAGTATAACACCTTTTGGCGATTCGTGCGATTTTATCTTGGGTGGCGTATTTTTAAGTCTTGCACAGATTCGGTCAAGTTGTTATAATAAGATTACTAATAGGGAAAGTTTTAAGGAAAAGGAACCATTTATGTTTCGCAGAATTTTGATTGTCGCCATGTTTGCAACGGCCGCGGGATATTGCTTTGCCGCGCAAAATCCCATGCCCCAGGTCGTCACATCAGAGGTGTTTTACCAAGACGATACGGGTCGGCGTGATATCGCGGAATATGACGAAACCGTTTATGCTGAACCCGCGGCGCCGGTACCTACATGGCCATTGGCGGGGACCGATGCGGACGTGGATGTGTCGTGTGAAACGGGTGCCTGTGCCCAGGCAGGGGGTGGGGCAACCAAATCTGATAATATCAAAATTGTGTCCAAGATTGGGGCCGACCTGGTCGTTGAAAATAATTTTAATATGGGCCCGCGTGGTGATTTTGCCGGTTGGTCGGGCGGTGCGAATATGATTCATGGGACCCAGGTACCGTATGGATTTGATGACGAATGTTTAAATGGATCCGAAATGCCATTGTTGAACCGTGAAATGTTAGAAGATGATGGGGGTGGTATTTTGTCTGTATCGCGCAGCGGGCGCCGCAATTGTATTCGCCGTGGTGGTGACGAATATGTGAATTTCGCCATGCGGAACAATATGGTGACGACCAAGACATTGCCCGATGGATCCATTGTTACCGAAGAAGAAACCGAAGAAATTATGGTTGATGAATCTGCCGACGCAGAGGCACCCAAAGAATTACCGGATCAGGTGCGTTCATGGGTTGTGGCCAATGGTCAGACATTGCGTGAAATTCTGCAAAACTGGTGCGACAAAGAAGGATGGGATTTGGTTTGGACAACATCACGTGAATACCCCGTAGAGGCGAGTGCCGTGTTCAAAGGGCGGTTTGTTGATGTGGCGTCGGCATTGGTGCGTAATTTCGGGCGTGCGACACCCACCCCCTATGCGAAATTTTATAAGGGAAATCGTGTGTTGGTTATATCCACCACCGAAGAATAACGTGTTTAGTATCACAGGCAAGCGAGATTCAGGGAGATTCATATGAATAAATCAATCAGACTTTGTGCCGCGTTCTGCGCCCTGTGCGCGATTGTTGCCGGATGTACCACACGGCAATCGGCCCACGTTGCCGCCGCCGTTGATCAAGACTTTGTCAATGCATATGATGCGTTTGAAATGTCGAAAAACCCCCGTGCCAAGGTGGCAACAGGTGACACGGTGTCTATGTCCGATGGTATTTGGCTGGGGAATAAATCCACCGTGCTGGCGCATCGTAATAATTTACCGGGCCAATATGAAACCGACACCGGTATTACCATCCTATTAAATGAACCGGTATCGTTACAGGTATTGGCCAATGATATTTATTCCATCACCGGTATCCCGGTTAAAATCGACAGCCAGGTGAACGCAGAAAAATTAAAAAAGACCATTAATGTTGCCTATACCGGGAAATTATCTGGATTGTTATCCCAGGTGGCGACGGATTTAGACTTGCTCTGGTATTACGATAAAGATGCCATTGTTTTCTATGAAACAGAAACCAGGACATTTACCCTTTATGCGTTGGGAACGGATGTATCATATCAGTCATCCGTGACAACTAATGACGGAAATCTGGTAACACTGGAAACGAATTTAAAAGAATGGGACGAAGTAGAGCAGACCATCGCGTCCATTATTGGTAAAACAGACAACGCGGATTTCACCGTTTCGCGCAGTTTGGGTACAGTTACCGTTACGGCGTCGCCATCTATTTTGGCGCGGTGTGCCGAATATATCGAACGTCAAAATAAACGCTTAAGTCAATTAGTTACGATCGATGTTAAGGTGTTACAGGTATCGATTTCAAACAATTCGGCATTTGGGTTAAATTTGGCGGCGGCCATTAATTCGGCGTCGGGGTTAAATATCGTGGCGAATCCGAAAAATAACCTTGCCTCGACCGAGGCCAGTTCTATGAACATTGCCGTTTTGTCCAATGCGGTGTCGGCATTGACGGGGGCGACGCATATGGAAAATGGGGAACAGGTTGCTGGGGCCTATACCGCAGACAAGATTAATAACGGATCTTTGTCGGGTGCCGCAGGCAGTAATGCGTTAATTCAGGCATTGGCCAAACAGGGTAAGGTATCGTTGGTGACCAATGTGGGTGTCACAACCCGTAATAATCGTGTGGCACCGGTGAATAATACCCGTACGACCGGTTATATTAAGCGATTTGAATCACGTAATTTTACAACCGTTGAATCCAGTACCGTGGATCAGGATGATTTGGAAACAGGATTTTCGATGCAACTCTTGCCCAATGTCTTGGAAAATGGACGTATCTTGTTACTCTTTAAAATGTCTGTGCGTGAACTGTTAAATATGTCAACCCAAACGATTGGAGAGGTTACCCTGCAATTGCCAGAGGTTGAAGAACGCAGCTTTATGCAAGAAGTGATTATGGAATCGGGTCAAATGTTGGTTGTGTCGGGATTTGAAAAGCAGACAAACAATGACACACGCTATGGGTTGGGAGATCCGGACTTTATGGCGTTATCGGGATCACGTGAAACGGCCGCCCAACGCGATGTATTGGTGATCATTCTAACCCCGCAAGTATTGGTCAGTCCGATGGATGTCGAACGCAGTATTCAACAACATTGGGGGGCCCCGTTAAATTAAATAATCCCGGCGTTGCCGGGATATTTTATGTCATGTCCATTGAACACACGGCCGGTATGGAATGCCCCGGCAATGTATGGCATAGATCAAATTATGTGGCATTCCCCCGTTGATAGAAGCCATCTTTAAACGTCGCGGGTGAAATTTTATGTTTTTGGCGTGGTTCATGACTGTTTTCTGGGTCGTCATGAACAAAATTAAAAAAAGATATCAGGTATTTTTAAGGGTGAAATCATTGGAATATTTTCCGGGGGTCTGGGTGTCATGGCCTTTGCGCGTTATAAAAAATTAATGGGGGGATCGGTGTGCCGTGATATGAAAAAATAAGCGACACCGTATTTTTTTACCTTTGGCGGTCACTAAACACCGATCCCCAGATGTTTGGGTATGATGTTCAATGGGTAAAGATTAAATTGAGTATAAAAAACCACTGGAAAAAATTCGGCTAATGTATCATATTGGTTGAGTGCAAAGGCGAATTTGCGCCGGGTGTAGTGGCCCGATAAAAGGTAAAGCCAACCAGAAAAGGTTGGGCGGCTGATGTTTATCAGCACGTTTATTTTACCTTTAACGACCACTAACGCCCAACCACCAAATATTTTCCAGAATATATAATGAATTTATTTTTGATTATTCAAAAACAAGATTAAAAAAATCCGCCATCTGGCGGATTTTTAAATTATGCAATCTTTGCAATTTTTTTAGTCAGGCGTGATACCTTGCGCGCCGCGCGTTTTTTTGGCATGATTTTGCCGGCGGCCTTCATAATTTTGCTTTCCGCGGAACGAACCGCAGCTGTTGCAGCAACTTTGTCCCCGGATTCGATTGCCTTTAACGCTTTTTTGGTTTCTGTTTTAACCGCACTGCGCCGGGCGGTGTTAACAGCATTCTTTTTGGCGGTGACCAAAATTCTTTTTTCAGATGACTTATGATTTGCCACTTTATTTTCCTTTTATTTAGTCATGTTTTTTGATATTTTATAGAAAACAAACATAAAATCAAGGAAAAATAGACATGATTTATGCAATAGCGATTATTTTTTCATATTTGTTGGGCAGCATTCCGTTCGGATTACTGGTTACGCGCATGGCGGGCAAGGGCGACTTGCGTCGCGTCGGCAGTGGAAATATCGGTGCCACCAATGTTATGCGGGCCGGGGGATTTCGTTTGGCGGTGCTGGTGTGGATCTTAGACATGGCCAAGTCAGCCGCCGCGGTGGCGATCGGATGGGCCCTGGGGGACGTTGGGTTTGGTGCATGGTGCGGCTTTGCCGCCATTGTCGGACATTGTTATCCCATTTGGTTGCGTTTTCATGGGGGCAAAGGGATTTCATCCTTGTTTGGCGTTATTTTAACAATCAGTCCATTAACATTTATCTTTTGTGGGATTCAATGGTTGTTGTGTGCACTGGGAAGTGGGTATTCGTCCCTGGGGGCGACGGTCGTGTTTTTATTGTTGCCATTATATGGATTTGCCATCGGGCATGTCGTGGGATGGGCCTTTGTGGCAATTGGTTTACTCTGTCTTTGGCGGCATCGGGGGAATATCGGCCGATTGGTGTCGGGGGCCGAATCCAAAATTGTATGGAAATGGAAAAAATAAAGGGGCCGCGTTTATCGCGGTCTTTTTGGGTCGCTCTATTTATTTTGTTCTTTATTTTTAACGCCGTTTGTGATATAATATATTCATATAAAATGTAGGATTTTTTCATGAAACGAATTGCCTGTATGATGATTATTGGATTGTTGGCCCCATCGGCATTTGGTGCATCGACGTCCGGTCGTCGTGCCATGTCGGATCAATTTACGTCCAATGCACGCGTTGGGGCATCGGCCCCAAATGTGGCGGCAATGGCCACAATTCGTAAACCAGGTATTGCTGTGATCAACCCGCCGGCAACCCAAAAACCATCCCAAGACGAAGAAGATAAAAAGCAAGAGGTTGATCGTCGCGAAAAAGAAAAGGCGGCCTGTTTGGGAAATAATATCGGTTTGGGGAACACGTTTGTTTGGGCATCAAAGTTTAGTAATGTCGGCAATTATTCATCCATGGTCGAAGATCTGGATAAACCTGAAAACAATGTCTGTTTTGTGCGGGTGGAATTGAAATCGGATGACGCCAAAATTAATGTTTCAGATATCGCGGCGGTATATTATCCGATGGGAACCACAATTACATGTGGTTCATGGGCGGACGAAGGCAAAATCAAAGACCGTATTTTGGATGCGAAAAAGTCTGGTCGTACATGGGGTACCGTGGCCGGGGTCGTTGGTGGTGCGGGTGTTGGCGTCGGCGCGATGGAATTATTTGGCAACAGTTTGATCGGTGGCAAGGTCGAAGGTCAGAAATATCTTGAAAAGAAAGACGAGATTGCCTTGGTCCGATCCCAGTTATTGGTTTTAAAGAAGGAAAATCCCACCGAGTTTGAAGCGTTTAAGGGCGCGTTACGTCAATTAGAACAGGCATGTGAAAATCCGGTCTGGGCCGGAAATGCCCCCAAAGGGTGCCAGGCATATCAATACAAAGAACTCTTGGAATTATTAAAGGAATAATCACGGGGCGTCCATGGGCGCCTTTTTTTTGTTCATTGCGCGAATGGGGGGAAAATATACCGTGCCTTTGTCATTGCGGAATTTTTCCCATCAGGATATAATTATCATTATGAATGAATTGTATCATAAATTATTGATTATTCGTACCCCCGGGATCGGGCCCATTAAATATGCGGATCTGATTCGTCGATTCGGGGATGCCACCACGGCCGCAGGGGCGATATCCCCAAATGATGCCGTGCGTGATGGGGTGCGGCGTGAAATGGATCGGGCGGCGGCGTTGAATATTCATTATATATGTGATGATGATGTGCGTTACCCCCCACGATTACGTGAATTAAAAAATCATCCGCCCATTTTAACGGTGCGGGGCAATGTAGATGTGTTACGTCGTCCCATGGTTGCCATGGTGGGTACCCGTCATGCCAGTGCGGCCGGCATGACATTTATGGCCAATATGGCCGAACAATTTTCGTCACATGGGATAACGGTGGCGTCTGGGATGGCGATGGGAACCGACACGGCCGCCCATCGGGGGGCGTTGCGGTCATCAAATGATGGGGCGACGGTGGCGGTTTTGGCGGGTGGGGTGGATTATATTTGGCCGATAGAAAACGAATCATTGTATGACGATATCATGGCCCGCGGCGCCATCATCAGCGAGATGCCCGTCGGATATGTCCCGCTTGCAACCAATTTTATTCAGCGTAATCGTTGGGTGGCCGGTATTGCCGATCAATTAATCTTGGGCGAAGCAGATCCCAAATCGGGCAGTGTGACGACCGCCCGATTCGCCATTGAAATGAATCGTCCGGTTTTTGCGGTTCCGGGCCACCCCAGCGATCCGCGTTCAATGGGACCAAATGGCCTGATACGGGATGGGGTGGCAAAAATATGCATCAACATAGATAATTTTTTTGATAAAAAGACACATCAAAACACAAAAAAAGAAAAAAAATTCGATGCGGAAAATGTCATATTGGATGCGATCGGCACAATTCCAGTCACAGAATCTGTATTGGCAGATATTGTCCAAAAATCGATTTCGGAAATCAAGCGTGAATTGGTCGTCTTGGAATTGCAGGGTTTGGTGCGAAATACCGGCGCGGGATATGTTCGGATGTGAATAAAGTCATGTCTATACAGTGTCTATACAAGTGGCAGAAATCTGGCAAAAAACCGAATCGGTGTCAAAAAATAAATCTGAAAAAATCGGGTAACATTGGGTTGCAAATAGAAATTAATCATATACCTTAATCGACGTATCCAGGGTTGCAAACAACCCAAAAAATAAAGCGTGAGAGAGTGAATAAAAAACAGTAGGGCATATAGACGGTATGTTTTGAAAATCCCAGAACATGGCGTTTATGCGTGGGTGGTTTTTACACTCTTGCGCGGGGCAGGAAACTCTTTTAGGGAAGGAAAGGAGAAAACAGCATGCAGACAGCGGCAAAAAAAATCGTCAATCTGGATTCTATTCGGATGGCCATCGCATCAAAAATGGAATCTGGGGATTTTGAATCCTGGATTGCGCCGCAAAAGTTTGACATTGTTGATAATGATCTTGTTCTGGTGGCACATAATCAATTTTCCGCAGATTATATTCGTGGGGTATACACCAATATTTTGACTGATGTGGCGGCGGCGTCCGGTTTGGGGTTGCGTATTATGGTTCGTGGCGCGGCGCGGCCGGCCCCATCGAATGACAACCGGATTCAAACCTTTGCACCGGCTGCGCGCGCGGCGGCGGTGGCCCCATCGTCATTTGATGCATTTGTGGTATCGGACGAAAATATGTTTGTGGTATCGGCCGCGAAAAAGATCGCAATGGGTGCCGCGGCATTTTCGCCCCTGTTTATCTATGGGCCGGCGGGGTGTGGCAAATCAATGTTGGCATCGTGCATTGCGGGTACGTCGCGCACGATTATGATGTCGGGTGGGCAATTTGTGGCCGAATTTGCACGCAGCCTGCGCGAACACACGATTTTTGCATTCAAAGATTTTTGTCGTAACTGTGATACATTTATCCTTGATGATGTTCAGGTATTGGGTGGTAAACGCGCGACATGTGATGAATTTATTCAATTGGTGATGGATTTGCGTGCGGCGGGCAAGAATATTGTCATCACCGCAGATGCGGCGCCGGCAAATTTGACCGGGTTTGATCGTCGGGCTATGTCTTTGATGGCGTCGGGATTGGTTGCGGATATGGTGGCCCCAACGGCGGCCGTGCGTCGGACCATGTTAATCCGGGGTGGGGTGGATGCATCGGTTGCTGATTATATTACGACGCGGGTGGCGGCCAACGGACACCTGGTGGTGGGGGTAATCAAAAAGATTGCGGCATATGTTGAATTAATGGGCGCACGGGTTGATACAAATGTTGCGGCGCGATTATTGGCCGATACATTGACACGTGCGAAAACGCCGGCCGCCATGGTGCGTTCAATGTGCGAAAAAATGGGGGTTTCGTATGATGCGGTTTGCGGCACATCGCGTGCGCGCGCCATTGTCCGTGCGCGTCAAATTATGATGGCCGCGATGAAGAACGCAACAAAATTATCCTTGGCCGAAATTGGAACGGCATGTGGTGGGCGCGATCATGCAACAGTGCTGTACGCGATTGCACAAACCGAAAAATTAAAGGCGACGGATCTGATGATTGCGGCCGAAATTGATCAGATGATTGACCTGTGCCGATAGATAAAAATAAAATTTAACATTTTCATGGTTGTACATCCCATAAAAATATGATATAATGTACGTAATTATATGGGAAGAGTGGGAATGAAAAAACATGCCTTGATTTCATTATTGATGACTTTGCCCGGGATGGCACTCGCGGATGTTGCCATTGTTTCCGGGGGTGGGGCATCATGTGGTGAAAGTGAGATTTCCCTGCGACTCCAAACATATACAGATAACGAATTTTTATATGATGCCGATGCATGGAAGACCAAGTTTTTTCCGGTAAATGGCGTCAAGACCACATCTGGTATGATTTTTGAATGCGACAATTCACATTGTTCGGCCGGGACAATTGTTCGGGCATCGGCGGGATCTGTATTCCAGGGATCCACACTGAGCCAAGAAACATGTTTTAAATGTGATGCCAGTGGTGGCGACAGCTGGGATATTATCACGTGTCCGGGCGGATCGAACAATCTGGACACTGGCAATGTCAATTTTACATTTGATGTGGGATTAAATAATCGCAATGAATGTTTCTTTAAGGGGGGGAATTTCCGTGTCGGCGAATGGTTTTTTGAAACGCCATTGGCGGCGGGGCAGAAATCATATGTGACGCGCCAAGATTGCTTTAACAAAGGTGCGGTCGCAGGCGATCATGCAGACAAGTATTATGCGCGTTGTGATCAGGTTGGAAACGCATACGATATGCATTGCGTTATCGCCACATGCGAAAAGGGATATAGCCTGAAATCGGGTCAATGTATCAAGATCAATACATCCAATGGGAATAACAATGTTATTGCGCCCAATCCCAATACCCCAGAACCCAATATACCCAATTCAACGCCGGATAATAATAATCAACCCGATGGTGATACATCCCCGGTGGTTTCAACACCAGATCAAAATGTTGTTATCAAGACGCAATTAAACCAAAGAATTGATGCATCGGTGGCCGTGCTTGATAAAATTAAATCAGATTTTGAGGTCAGTCGCTGGAAAGATGCCGATGGTAATTTCAATACGTCACGTTTGGTATCGGATTCGGTGGCGGGCGTGGTGCTGGGGACGGCCGGTGGGTTGATTACCAGTAATGTGATTAAAAAGAACCAGGTAAAAAATGGTTTCGACGATATAAGCTGTACGGTGGGCGGTCAAGTGGTAGCAGGCTGGGACGACCAATTCAGCGTGGGGATCCGATGAAAGTCGGATGGAGAGAGAAGGGTTCCCCTTGCCAGTCGGCAAGGGGCCTTTTTTTTATTAAAGTTCATCCATCTGCGCCGAGATCAGTGTTCAGAGCTCAGATAAAAGACCATCTCCCCGGCTACGCCGTTACTCCCTCGAGGGAGGAGAAGTTGTCTTTGTGCCACGCTGAGTTTAAGTTCCCCCGCCAGAACCCACCCATGGAAATTTAACAATTTCCGCGGGGCCCGGGGTCGGGGTGACCGCCCATAAGTTTTCAGAGTGCAGTGTTCAGAGTTCGGGTAAAGACCACCTCCCCCCTTCGGGCTACTCCCTCTAGGGAGGAGAACTTGTCTTCGTGCCACGCCGTTGCAAAGTTCCCCTCCGATGGAGGGGTGGACGCGCAATCGGGCCCCGCAAAAATTGAAAGTTTTTGTGGGTGATACGGACGGGGTGGTCTTTTTTTTTAGATCCCATACGGGGGGGGACGGTGAACCCGTCCCCCCCCCCCAATTTTTCCCTTGTAAAAAATCTCTGTATCCGGTATAATTCCTGTGGTTAAACGTTATTTGACTATGCCTAATCCAAAGGGTGGTTTGGATTAGGCATATTTTTTGATTTTAAAATCCCTGATTTCTGCATTTGTTTACACCTTCTTACTATGCCTAATCCAAACCACGGTTTAAAGGCATCGGGGGTGGTATCCCCCATGGGGCAAAATAACATCAAGATATCGGTTATTATACCGGTGTACAATGTCGCGCAATATATTGCCCAGACATTAGATTGTATTTATGCCCAAACGATCGATCGCCAGGCATTAGAGATTATATGTGTTTTGGATGCATGCACCGACAACAGTGCCGATATTATTCGTCGGTGGGGGCGGGATAATAACGATATAACCATGCATATCATTATGAACAAAAAGAACAGGGGGCCGGCCATTTCCCGGAATCAAGGATTGCGCCATGCCCGGGGTGAATTTATTCACTTTATGGATTCAGATGATGTGATCAATACCGATTTTTACAAATCCATGTTTACGGCGGCAACCGGCGCATCGGCAGATTTGGCGGTATGTTGTTTTTATAATGAACGTCATCCCCACAGTAGTGTTATTTATCATTCAAATGTTGTTTATTCCAATCCCCAGGACAAGGTAGATCAAACATGGGTTGATACACATGGGTATATGGTGCGTTATCTTATTCGGCGTCAATTTTGGGATGCAAACAAGTTTAAGTTTCCAGAAAATATAAGATTTTGCGAGGATTGGTTACTGGCCAATGAAATGGTTTATGCGGCGCGACGTCTGGTGACGGTGGCGGATGCCCGGTACATATATAAATTCCGTAAAAATTCATTAATGATGCAATCCAAAACAAATACTGATTATCAGGTGATGGGGGCATCGGCGGGTCGTGCGGTGGATAAATTTTTGGTGGGCCATCACTTGTTCCCGCATTTTATTGATGTACATACCACGGATTGGCGGTTGTTTGGGATGCGTTTGTTCAAGATTGAACGTGATTTGAATCACGTGTGTGTTCGATTATTCGGGCGGATAAAAATAATACGTCAATCCCAGCGGGTTAAATACAAACGTCGAGAGGTTTCCCATGATTAAACCAACAAATTTTCTTAATGTTGCGCGTCCATCGCGCATTCGCAAAACAATGGGGCATGTGGTATCATCGCTTGTCCCAAATCGGTGTTGGCGCAATCGTGTTCGTGCCATTTTTCAATTTGGCATATGGCGCACGTTGGCGACATTTTGGCGTGAGGGTCGGGAAACATTTCCCTATTATTTTTCGATTGCCGCGATTATTCGGGATGAAGGACGATATCTGCGTGAATGGATTGAATATCATCAGATGGTGGGCGCAGAAAAATTTTACATTTATGACAATCAATCAACCGATAACACGCGTCAGATTTTAAAGCCCTATATCGATGCCGGAATCGTTGAATATCATTATGTGGTGGGTGATGGGATTCAACATGCGGTGAATTTATTTGCCGCGCGTCGTGCGGCGCACGAAACCAAATGGTTGGCGGTGATTGATCTGGATGAATTTATAATGCCCATGCGCGATGCCACAGTGCCGCAATTTTTGCGTCAAATGAACCCCCGCATCGCCCAGATTTTTATCCGATGGTGTTTATATGGGTCGTCGGGACATGTGGCGCGGCCCCGTGGATTGGTAACCCAGAATTACAAATATCGTAAACACGATAACAGCGACCAAGCCAACAAGATGATTGTCAATCCCCGCATGGTTGTTTCATGCCCCAGTGCACACACATTTTCCGTTATCGGACGCAGTGTGGATGAAACCGGGCGGTCTGTTACACCATCGCCGGTCATCCCGGGTATCCCCCAAGATATTATTCGCATTAATCATTATCGGTGTAAATCATGGGCCGATTCCCAGGAAAAGCATATCAAAGGGGACGCCACATTTGGACGGGATTATGTCCGATATACCCGGGCAGATTTTGATCGGTATGACACCAACGATGTTCGTGATGATTCAATGGATAAATATGCGGATCAATTACGGCGTCGGTGCGGTATCGATTAATGGACACGTCGGCATTTGCCGGTTGCATTTTTATCCCCAACGCGTCATGATAAGGGTATGATTTTAACGCGTGACTTTTATATGGGCCCGCCCATTGATGTGGCCAGAAATTTGTTGGGATGTTTTTTATGCTGTCAAACAGACGATGGGCATATCATTCGTGCCCGCATCGCAGAGGTTGAATTGTATCATGCCTGTGAACGCGGGTGTCATGCATTTGGTAATAAATGTACATCGCGCAATGATGCCATGTTCATGGGCGGGGGGCATGCCTATGTCTATTTATGTTACGGATTACACAATATGTTTAATGTTGTTATTGGTGATACGGGCATGGCCGCGGCGGTTCTGGTCCGGGCGGTGGAATACGACGGATGCGACGGGCCGGGCAAATTAACCCGACGGTTAAATATTACACGGGATTTAAATAAATGGGATTTAACCCAGGCCCAGAAATTATGGATTGAATCCGCCACAGATACCCCAAAAATTGCCGTGGGGACACGCATTGGAATTGATTACGCCGGTGATGATGCCCAATTACCGTGGCGGTTTGCCATTGAAGATAGTTGTTATCTTAGTCGGCCAATGAATAAATCCTGATGGCCCCGTCGCGGACAACATCCCATGATCCGTCATTATGGGTGACGACAACCGTACTGGGGCATCCACCCATGGGGGCGGTGGCATTGTCAATCACCAAGACATCGGGAAAGGTTTTTTGAATATCGGCGGCGCATGTTAACGTCGGGCAGTCCGAGAGGTTGGCCGACGTCGTCGCCAAGCAGTGTCCATCCACCACCCGGCACAAATCGCAAAAAGGCCCATATTCCGGCACACGCACGCCGCCCATCCAATCATTATCGTTCGATCCCCCATCACGCCCGATGGTCAATGCCCCGGGCCAATATCGCGCCGCCATGTCAAATGCTATTTTGGGGAAATCGGTCATATGTGGACGTATGTGGTCAATACTATCCGACATGATAATCAGCCGTTTGTTCCGGGGCCGGTGTTTTATTTCATATAATGCATTTGCCCCCACATCATTGGGTAATGCGCCCAATCCCCATACCGTGTCGGTGGGAAATGCGATCACGCCGCCACGTTTCAGATGTGTGTTTAATTTCTTTATAAAATCTTTGTCGTGTATATGGGTTAGCATCATTAAAAACTATAATTCATCCCAAGACCGATATAGTTGAATCCATGATTGATTTCTGTGAAATCACCGTTTGAAAAGTGCAGGGTAAATAATTCCGCGGCCCAGCAATCATTGATCCGTGCCCCAATAAATACTTTTTCACCAAAGACCAATCGACTTGATACATATCGGTCATGGGAATCACGCATATAGGGACCAATCCCACCGCCGACATATAATCCATGCCAATGAAAAACAACAACGTCCCATGAAACCCCCACACCGAAAAAAGATAATCCATGATTGGATTCGTACGCCGTATTTTGAACCACGTTGACATTCATTCGCGCGGGTAAACGCATGATTTCCATCGGTTGGCTGTATTGGGCCATGACCAGTGTCATGGGCGAAATATCCCATCGAACGGCATCAATTAATTTGATCAAGCTGCCGCCGCCAGTACCCTGGGCCGCATAAAGAGAAATGGCGTTTTGTGCGCCATCGCCAAACATGGGGTTATGGATCGCACATGCCGGTGCCGTCCACAAAAATAAACACAAATATCCGAATAATTTTTTCATGACCGCATTATACACGATATGACGTATAGATTCAATAATTATGGATTGACGCTGTGGGGTTTAAGATCCTATGATATACCCAAAGATAATTTTTTTAAAAAAAGGAAATATAATGCGTAAAATTTTTATGATCGGGGTGATTATAATGTGCGCTGGGGCATCGGCCCATGCCGGGATTTTTGATGCGCTGGGGCTGGGGCAGAAAAAAGAACCCACCACATTGGCCGATGCATGCGATACCGCCGAAATTAAAAAAATCTGTCCAGAAATTATTCTGGGGGATATGACAATGGCGCAATGTTTAATGAAAAATATCAAAGAATTATCGGCACAATGTGCAACATATGTTAAAAAGACCGCCGGTGAAACATTAAATCATTTCGCGGTGGGGCAAATAAATGCCGGCGATGATGTCAAAATTGCCGCCGCCAAACAAAAGCAAGCCGCCGCCCAGCATGCGGATGATGCCCGCACCGCCGCCAAAGGATTGGGGGACCATATGCGTGTCATGAAACAGTCGGCAAAAAAATTAGCAGAAACGATTCAGCCAATCGCGCAATAATGAATGCGTCCCGATGAGATGGGTGCGGGTTTTCTTGTTTACAGGATGCGGTGAAAATGCTATAATATAAACTAAATACGGGTCTATAAAATCGATTAATTTGCCATAAATGGCAGAAAACCGGGCTATTTGGCCAAAAGGGGAGTATTTATGAAAAGCCGTAATTTTATTGATTTTTGCAAGAATGCGGTGGGCACGGTCTTTTTACTGGCCGCGGCATTTTTTGTTTGTTCGACATTGGTTTCGATGCGGGCGGTTCTGGCGGACCCGATCGCCCCGATCCAAGATACATCGATTTATGCCCCCCAGGCAACGCGTGCGGGAAATACGTCACGTGTATCGCGTGCCAATCCGCGTGGTACCACGTCAACCGTGTCACGTGGTACAACATCGCGTGCAACCACATCACGGGGGACCACCGCCCGCACGGCCACCGCGACCGGCGTTGTGGGCGCGACAACCGCCACCACACCATCACGTGCCGCCGCCACGCGTTCGGGCGCCACAGGTACGCGTACAACCGTGTCGCGTGGAACAAATTCTGTGGCGACCCCAACAACATCAACCCGCGGCGTGACGGCCCGCAGTACCACCCCCAGCAATAGCCGCAGTGCCACCACCGCGCGCACCGTGCGCGCCCGCAGTGGGACAAATGGTGCCACCACCGCCCGTGTTTCATTACAAGGGGCGGCCATCCGGGGCAGCAAGACAACATCAGGCAGTACATTGCTCTATTCAAACAGTAAATTGTTTACAGGGAATTATTCCAACATTAAGGATCCAACAACAGGGATGATTTCTGCCGAAGCGTACAGCAACTGTATGGAATCATATTACACATGTATGGATGAAATTTGCACGGCGCGTAATCCGGCCCAGGGTCGGTGTGCATGCGCGGCGCGGACAAAATCTTTTGCCACGGCCGAAGCGGCCCTGGAAACCGCCAACGAAGAACTGATCAAGGTGTCGGGCGAATTGGCGTTGTTGATTGCAACCAAGGGCAAAGATGTCACGAGTGCGTTCACCTTGACCGATGCGGAAAAAATCATGAATTGTGCATCATATCAAGAAATAAAATTGTCTGGGGACAAGACTGAAATGGAAAAATGGTGCAAAAACCATCTTGAATATAAGCTAAACGGGGACAAGATAGACAGCTCTACTTGTTCGCTGACCAATGCCCCATCGTATTGTGCCGATGGTACTTTTGGTAATGGGTTTAGTTTGGACAACCTAAATGGCAGTGGCAGTGATATTTTGGCCCAGTTGAGATCCATGGCCGATGCCAAAGATGCGGCGGCAAAAATGAAAATTGCGGATGGGCAAAATCTGATCGATAGTGTAAATAATATGTTGGGCGCGGTCAGTGGCCTTGGGGTGACGGATACATTGGTGTCTGATGATACGAATTCGCTGGATAGTCTGGCCAATACATGGGGATATGAATTATTCCAGTATGCACACAATAATGTATGTGGACGTGTGTTGGATTCATGCTTTAATGGTATTTATGAAGCGTGTGGTAAACCACCCGCCGGATTCCATTGCGCCGATGGGTCAACGTCAAATTGTGCCTATAATTTTAACAGTCGGATCAGTATCAGCAAAGATGGATCCGATGTTGAAATTGCCGACAAAGACAATACGAACAACGTTGGTACCGCGGCATGTTTTGGTTATTCAGGGACAACAAAGGATCCGTACTATGATCTGCGTGGACCGGTGGCCGATGCGCGTCGGGGGATTATGCAAAAATACCTGTTGGATGTGAACGCATCATGTGACACATATGGGGACCAATTGCGCGCGACCGCCCAAAATGTTGCCTATCAAAAGGTGGCGGCACAACAGGCATTACAACAAAAGCGTTTGGAATTTGCCCAAGAAGAAGAGGAAAAAATCTTGGCCGATGCCAATGCGGCACGATCCAACTTTAATCAATGTCTAAGTGATTTGCTCGATTGTTATGAAGACAAAAAAGGCAACAAGGATTGGTCAGCGGCACGTATAAAGACATATTGTGCCCAGGTTGCCAATGTCCCCACATGTTATCAGACAATGATTTGTGAAGTGAATAACAATATAAAGGCGGTTATTGACGTCCAAGACACCACGCGTTGCAATAATTCATCCGATCCGGAAAAAAATACGTGTCGAAATGTCGTGACCCTAAATGATATCTTGTATGGCGCGTCCCAGACAGAGGCCGCCGATGGGGCATGCCCACCGGATAGCAATGGTGAAGATTGCGATTCACAAAAGTTGCGCGAAAGATGTCTAAGCAAAAGTTTTGTGGATGAGATTCGTTCATGGAAAGGTGAATAAATGCTTTATGATACCGTCCCGATGGGGCGGTATTTTTTATACCGGTATTGGAGTTTGGTGAAAATTTTCGACAAAACCCTTGACTTTTTGATTAAAAAAGGGCATATTTGCATAAACTTTTCGACAAATGGATAAAATACCCTGTCAAAAGCACAGATAACAACGAACAAAGAGAAAGAATATGAGCAATTATGCAATCTTTCAAACCGGCGGCAAGCAATATCGTGTTGCGGTTGGCGACGTGGTTAAGGTTGAAAAACTGGACACCACGGGTACGGTTGAATTTGACCAGGTTTTAATGGTTGGTGACAAGGTGGGAACACCCACGATTGCGGGGGCCAAAGTGATTGCCGATGTGTTGGAACAAAAACGCGGGGCCAAGGTTTTGGTGTTTAAGAAAAAACGGCGTCAAAATTATCGTCGTACGCGCGGTCACCGTCAATATATCACCGTCTTGAAAATCAAAGAAATCAAAGGTTAATTTCTGGTTTAAAGTAATCAGAATTTAAAAGGAGTTCATTATGGCACATAAGAAAGCGGGTTCCGCAACCACGAACGGACGCGACACACCGGGGCGTCGTCTGGGTGTGAAGAAAAGCGGGGGCAGTCGTGTCCGCGCCGGAAATATCATTATTCGTCAACGCGGCACAGCCGTGCATCCGGGTAAAAACGTTGGTATGGGCAAAGATCACACGCTGTTTGCGAAAATTGCCGGTATCGTGACGTTTAAAAAAGGATTGGGTGACAGAAAAACTGTTTCTGTTGTTCCCGACGAAACGGACGCAAAATAATCAATCTCGCCGTTGGGTTTCTGTGCAACAATGGTTTGCGTGGGTGAACCCCGGCGGGATTTTTTTATCTTCATTTTTCATATTTTTTTGCCGGGATCAGTGTTCAAGTGGCAGAGTTTATCTGTATCTGCTTGTCTTTGCCGGGATCAGTGTTCAGAGTCCAGATAAAAGAGATTAAATTCGGGTCTAAGTTCCCCCGTCAGAACCCAGCCACGCGAACGCTTGTTCGCGCACGGGGGCGGCATCGGGGTGGCCGCCGGCGTCGTCGTGGCGCAGCGTTGGCGAAGACGGTCGGGCGGAAAATCGTTGACGGGGTTTTTACAAAAATATGACGTTCAGTTTGCCTCTCTGATTCCGGGATATAGAAAATTGTTTCATACATAAAAACACCCGCGGGATTGACATTGCGGGTGTTTAGTTTGGTGGGAACCATAATTTATTTCTTGATTTTATCCATAAAGGCGCGATGATTTTCCAATTCGTCCGGGTGGGCCGGGAAAGCGCGCCGCGGAAAATCGCCCCCAATTTTGGGATGTGATTCCATGGCCGCATGTTGTTTGGCAATAATTTCAGAAATATCGGGTGCGGGTTCGGTATTTTCAAGTTCCAAATAAACCTTGGCCAGGATTTCCGCGTCAATTAACGCGCCGTGGGCATCGGCACGTGCCGTCAATGATATCCCATACCATTTTGCCAGGGCGTCCAAAGTATAACTTTTGGGACCAAACACGCGGTTGCGTGCAATGATCAGGGTATCTTGTTGTTGTGAACGCGGAATTTGGGGCATACGTAATTGTCCCAATTCATAGTTAATAAATGGAAAGTCAAAGTCGATACCGTTATGGGCGACAACCGGACTGGGGCCGATAAAATCCAAGAAAGATTGGGCGATGGCGGCAAATTTCGGTTTATCTTCCAAAAAGGCATTAGAAATCTTGTGCACCATATATGATTCGGGGGGAATAATTTTTCCATCGGGATTAATATATTCGTGAAATGTGTTGTCTGTTATCTTGCCGTCGATAATTTCAACCGCACCGATTTCAATGCATCGATCCCCGCGCGTGTATTCGAATCCGGTTGTTTCAATGTCAAAGCATATCACGCGTCCCATCAATTAATTCCCCCATGTAAAAAATAAACTTTTGCGAATGCAATCAATGCGTATTATAATGGATCCGTGAATTTAATGCTAGAAAATCTTAACGTGGAACAACGCACAGCGGTGGAAACAACGGACGGGCCGGTGTTGGTGTTATCGGGGGCCGGTACGGGCAAGACGCGGGTATTGATCACACGTATTGCCTACATTTTGTCCCGCGGCTATGCTGCGCCGTGGCAGATTTTGGCATTAACATTTACCAACAAGGCCGCCATTGAAATGAAAAACCGTTTGACGGCCATACTTGATGACGCGGGCGCGGCGCGGGATGTATGGTGTGGGACGTTTCATTCGGTGTGTTTACGTATTTTGCGTTATAACGCGGATCGGGCCGGGTTGCGACGTGATTTTTTGGTCTTTGGCGAAGATGATCAAAAGACCATTTTAAAAAACATTATGGCCGATATGCAATTGGATCCCAAGGAATTTTCGCCCGCCGATTGGGTAGAAAAAATTTCAGGGATCAAGGACCGGGGGCGGGGGGGGGCGGAAAATCTGGATGGCATCAAGAAAAAGATTTATGATGCGTATAATGCACAACTGGCGCGGTTAAATGGTGTGGATTTTGGTGATATTATACTGAAAACACTGGAATTATTTGATAATGCGCCGGATATCTTAGAACGGTATCAGCGTCAATTTCATTATATCTTGGTTGATGAATTCCAAGATACCAACAATGCCCAGATGCAATTTTTGATGGCATTAACACCGCGCGGTGGGGTACAAAATATCTGTTGCGTGGGGGATGATGATCAATCGATTTATTCATGGCGCGGTGCAGAAATTAAAAATATCTTAGATTTCGACAAGACATATGACAATGCGACAATTATTCGGCTGGAAACCAATTATCGGTCAACGGCCAATATTTTGGGGGCGGCGAATTCATTGATCCGGGGCAATGTGGATCGGTTGGGCAAGGATTTACGTCCGGCGCCCGGGGCACAATCGGGGGATGCGGTTTATGTTTTAACTGTGCCGACCGATTGGGACGAGGCACGCGCCATCACCGATACGATTGTTCGAAATGGAAATGGGCGATATTCTGATTTTGCGGTACTCATTCGTGCCGGCAGCCTGTCGAGATCATTCGAAGAAGAATTTAACACCCGGGGTGTTCCCTATCGTTTGGTTGGGGCGACCAAGTTTTATGATCGGATGGAAATCCGGGATGCGGTGGCGTATATACGGTTAATGGTACATCCGTTTGATGATCTGTCGTTTTTACGCGTGATTGCAAAGCCCCGGCGTGGCTTTGGCCCGGCGGCGATTGCAAAATTGCGTGAATATGGGGAAAATCTGATGGCGGGGTTGCGGACGGCACCGTTATCGACGCGTCAACGGGCGATGGCGGATGAATTTTTACGTGCGTTTGATTTCCCGTGGGACACAATGGCACCGCGGGATGCGGCGCGGGAATTGCTGGAACGGGCGGGGTACATGAGCATGTGGCGTGCGTCAAAGGATACGGACGCCCCCGAACGTCTGGAAAACATTCGCGAATTAATTGAAAATGTGATTTCGAAATATGATACCATGCCAGAATTTCTGGAACATGCCGCATTGATGATGACCGATGATAATGATGTCGAAGATATAGAAAACAAAAACGCGGTTAGTATTATGACCATCCATGCGGCCAAGGGATTGGAATTTGATACGGTATTTTTACCGGCATGGGAAGATGGAATTTTCCCCAATGAAATGGCCATTGAATGTGGTGGAATTGAAGAAGAACGGCGTCTGGCCTATGTGGCGATTACACGTGGGCGCCAACGCGTCGTGATCAGTAATGCCGTGTCGCGTATGGTCTTTGGGGAACGCAAGTACAACGCCCCCAGTCGATTTATCGGGGAAATGGATCCCCAATATTTATCTTTCCAGGGAATTAATCCCCGTGGCAATGCCCCGACGATGGCACATGATGGGTTGTCGTCGCGTTATCGTGGTGTCCCGACATCATATGCCGCCGCGCCGCGCCGACATCACGTCCCGAAAATGGCATCGCCGGTGGGAAAATTGGTAACGCATGCCGAAATGGGCCAGGGCGTTATCATAGAAGTTGATGGCGACATCATGACCGTTGCATTCCGTGATCGTGGCATTAAAAAGGTGGATCGGCGGTTCTTGGATATTTTGGGATAAAGAAAATTTACCGATCAAACGTTTTCAAATTATGGGAAATAAAGTCAAAGCATTCGTTGCGTCGATCAGATATCAATTTGGATACCGGTGTGGGGGATATATCTGATTCTGGGTAAAGTTTATATGTATTTAACATTTTATTACGTGCATCTGTCATGAAATATTTGGCAGACAATGTAAATGATGAAATATTTTGTGTTTGGCGAAATGTATTGATTGCATGACGAAGTGCAGATGTTTTATAATTTAACGAAATCATTCCCATATAATTTGCAATCGGATCATATTGGCGTACAGAAATCTGATGCATGTTTTTAATCGTGTCGATATTAATCTGGTTATAAAATAAATTATGGCATTCGGTATTAAAATCACGAATATTTATATTGTTTTTATTTAAAATCCCACTTGCTTCACGTGTGGCACGGGCCAGACGTTCGCGCAAGAATATCCGCGCCAATTTCAAGTATTGTGGTTGGATCGATTGGATGGGATGCGCGTCGGGATCGGAAAAATAGATCCGGCCGAACAATCCGCCATCAATGGGATTATCTGGGTTTAACAATGCCCATGCCCCAAAATTTGTTAGCCATGCATCCTGGGCGTCGGTCATGACATGTGTGACACTGTTTGTGGTTAATTCATAGGTATCTTGAAAGGTTGTAATGTGGTGACGTAAAATATCGCTAAGGACGGTATCAGGTGATATCTTGGCCCGACGTCGGGCATTTTTATATGTAATCCATGCACCCACATAGCGTTCATTAGATTGAATAAGATTCTTTATATTCCAAATGGCGTCAATGCGATGATTCCAGGGCAGGTTATAAAGCGTCACCAGATCAGATACCCGCCAACGGGGGCCAAATGGGGTATTGTTTTTTGCGGCCTGTAAAACATCATAAAATTCTTTATTTGTTTTCCCCATGGTCTGGTCCTTTGGCTGGTTTATTTCTTATCCTCTATATTCGCCAATGAAAACAAGACAGACGAAATTAATGATTGATAGGGGACATGTTGTTGTTCGGCCAATTCTTTGATCTTGTCCAAAATGGGACGGGGGATACGCATATTAATTACGCAATCGGATTTATTAAACGTTTTGTATGCCGCATATTCCCGCAACAGCGATTCAATATTCATGATAAAAAGTTGTTGCATGACATTTGGCATTACATACTCCTATACAACCGTCACCACAAAGAACTATACCATTGTATTTACAATTGTCAATACAAATGTAAATGCGGCTGTCACTACGGCTGTGCGGGCATTTGTATGGGTTGGTGTGTATGCGGATGGGTGGGGTTCGGGGGGTTGCAATTTAAATTTTTTGACGTTAAAATGCATGGGTAAATGGGGGCAATGGGCCCCGGAAAGGATTCAAATATGCGAAAATTATTCATGGGGTTGGTGGCGGCGTTGATCGTTATGGTCGGGTCGGCCCACGCCGAATTAAAGATAGATATTGTGGCGGGTGCCACAGAACCCATTTCGGTTGCGGTACAAAAATTTGAGGTTGGGCCCCATGTTCGGTCCCGTGATGCGGCGATGTTACGGGATGTGGTGGACGCCGATTTAAAATCCACAGGTCTGTTTCGGATCGTTGATCGGATGGCGTTGCCGGAATATGTGGAAATGGGAAATATGCCTAATTTTAAACTTTGGGCCGCCGTTCGTGCCCAGGTTTTGGTCCAGGCAAAATTAACCGCCGAACCCGATGATATGTATCGGTTGGAATTTTACGTATGGGATGTGACAGGTACCGAACAGATCGAGGCGCAGTCCCTGGTGGGATCAAAAAAATCATTGCGGCGTTTGGCGCATATTATGGCCGATGCCATTTATGAACGATTAACCGGCGAAATTGGTTATTTTGATACCCAGATTGTGTTTATCACAGAAACCGGCCCCATCGGTGCCCGCGTAAAGCGTATGGCAATTATGGATCAAGATGGGTACAATATGCGTTTTTTATCGGATAAAAAAACATTTGTTATGTCGCCCCGGTTTTCGCCCAATATGCAATCGGTGGTCTTTTTATCCTATCGGGATAATGATCCGATGGTGTGGACACTGGATTTAGATACCGGGGAACAGCGCCGTTTGGGACAATTTGGGGGAATGAATTTTGCACCCCAATTTTCACCTGATGGATCGCGAATTGCCCTCTCGATTGTTAAAAAGGGGATGACCCATATATATGAATATAATATTGCGGATAAAACATTACGTCAATTGACGTCGGGCGGCACGATTAATACCAGTCCGTCTTATTCCCCCGACGGGACAAAAATTGCCTATAACTCGAACCGATCAGGCAGCCAGCAGATCCATGTTTTGGATCTTGAATCCGGGCAACAGGAACGGATTTCGTATGGGGCCGGGCGCTATGCGACGCCGGCATGGTCACCGGATGGACAATTTATTGCCTTTACCAAGATTGCCGATGATACGTTTTATGTCGGGATTATGACGCCGACCGGCCGTAATGAAAAGATTCTGGCGGGTGGATGGTTTATGGAAGAACCATCGTGGGCCCCCGGGTCACGCCGAATTGTTTATTATGAAACGGAAAAAGACGATGATGATATTGAACGCCACAGTCATATTCGCAGCGTTGATATCACCGGTCAAAATTTATATGAAATTAAATTACCCGATGGGGTAAATGGGATGGAGCCCACATGGTCACCCCGTTTGCCATAAGAAAATTTGTTAATTCAAACAGATGTTGGGCGTCCTATGATCAAAATGCATATGGGGGCAATAACACGTATGGGTGGTGATGTCGTGTTCGCATCGTAACGTGGCACAGATCGCCCAATGCGGGTGGATGAATTTTGAAATGTGTTTATGGGTTCTCTATTTGTGTGAAATTTTTATAGATTAATTGGTTAAAATTGTGTTAAAATCGTTATAAAAATTCAAGGTAAAATATGTTTCCCAAAACTATTTCAGGATTTTATTGGTCGGTTATTCGAAAATTTCCATTGTTCTTTATTGGCAATTTTATTTTAATCCTTGGCATATATTTTATTGATAATGTGACATATCCATTTACGGCCAAGTGGTCGTTAGAGATTTTCCAAGGCTTTGCCGATGGGGTTATTATTCAAAAGCTTTATTGGATTATTGGGATTTATGTGGGCATTCTTGTTGTGGGGCCGGTGCGTCGGTGGATGCGGACCCATTGGGAACCGATAATCAGTCGTTACACCAAACATATTTTATTGCGGCGCGTGTATGAAAATGATGTGGGTTTCTTTGTCAATCAACCGGCGGGTCAAACATTGAGCCAGATACAAGTAATTAATAATAACTTATTAAGTTTAACGTTGGATTTTTATGCCAATTTGACCAAGTATTCGTTTGGTATCGTTATTGTTGCGGGGGCGGCCCTGGGGATTGATTGGCGTGTGGGTGTTATGTTAATTGTGGCGGCCATTGGTCGTGTGGTGTGGATGTTGGCATGGCAACGCCCCATTAATCGTGTCACCGAAAAACGCCAACGTATTCGTTCAAAAATTAATGGTTTGATGACGGACAGTTTGGGTAATGCCATTACCGTCAAGATGTTTAGCAACGCAACCTATGAAACCAATTATGTGTACGACAAAACATGGGAATTTATACAGGAATCTTACACATTGGCCTTTTGGCAACGTGTTCGTGATATTCCGTTTCGATTTTGGTGGTTTTCATGGTTGATTATTATCATGGTCTTTTGTGGATTTTGTATACAGGACGGCGTCATGACGGTTGCCGATGCGGTCTTTGCGGTTGCGGCAACCCGCAGCGTATCGGGTGCATTTAATAATTTTTTGGAAGAATGGATTGATTATGTCCAAGATCGCGCCGCCGTTCGTCAGGCATGGAAGGACATTATCCGCCCCATTGAAATTCAAAATGGGCCCCGGGCCAAAAAATTAAAGGCCAACAGTGGCATGATTGAATTTGACGATGTATCGTTTGATTATGGGGGAAATCGGGTGATAAGCCACCTAAACCTCGGGATCAAAAAAAATGAAAAGATTGGGATTGTGGGCCTGTCGGGGGCAGGCAAGACAACCCTGGTGAATCTATTGGTGCGGGCATATGATGTCAAATCGGGGACGATTCGTATTGGGGAAATGGATGTGCGGGACATTATGTTGGATTCATTGCGGCGTTCGATTGCGCTGGTGCCCCAGGATTTGGTTTTATTTAACCGCAGTTTGATGGACAATATCCGATATGCCCGCCCCAGCGCCCGTCGTCGTGATGTTATTGATGCCGCCCGCCGGGCCCATATCCATGATTTTATTATGACGTTACCCGATGGATATGACACATTGGTTGGTAATCGCGGGATTAAATTATCAGGTGGCCAGCGTCAACGAATCGCCATTGCGCGTGCGATTTTAAAAGATGCCCCCATTTTTATTTTAGATGAAGCGACATCAGCCTTGGATTCAAAAAGCGAGGTGATGGTTCAATCCGCGTTAAAGCGGGTGATGCGTGGACGCACAACCATCGCCATTGCACACCGATTGTCGACATTGCGTGATATGGATCGAATTATCGTCTTGTCAAACGGTAAAATAATCGAATCGGGGTCGCATGCCCAATTGTTGCGGCGGGGCGGTGTCTATCGAAAGTTGTGGGATATGCAGACCGGGGGATATATTGCGTGAAAAAGATTCTGGTTGGGATGATGTTGATGGGGTTTGTGGGGGCATGTCGGGCGACACCCGCCGCGGTTGATTATATCTTTGACGGGGATACGTTTGCCGCATTTGTTATGTTGCCCGATGATATTCGTATTTCGGTACGTGTGCGTTTAATCAATGTGGATACACCCGAAATTCATGGACAATGTGATCATGAAATCAATATGGCAAACCGGGCGCGGGATCGATTGGCCGAATTAATTCCGCTGGGGACGGTGGTTGAATTAAAAAATATCAAAGATGATAAATATCTGGGGCGAATCGATGCCAATGTTATTATGGCAGATGGTCGGGATGTGGGACGCGTTTTAATTGACGAAGGTCTGGGGCGGCCCTATGCCGGTGGTCGACGGGAACCGTGGTGTCATTGATCCATGATTGATGTGAAAAAATACCGGCGTGCCCGGTATTTTAATTTAATAACAATTGGTATAACTGTCTTCGAAAATAGCCTTTTTTAATTGATTGTAATGTGTATTATTGCTGACCAATACCATGCCGCAATCATCATTATTGTTCGATTCGATCGATACGTTATCCATTTCGTTGTCATATATCCCAGATTTTAAATCCCATTCAATTGGGTAATCTGGGGTGTCATCAATTAATTGGTTTGAAATGGATTGGGAATTTGCCTGGGCCAAACCCGATGTATCCGATGCTTCTAAACGTTTTAAATGACGGGTATGAATTTTATCTGTGACACCCGGTTCCACAGTGACGGCGGCCTGTGCGTTTAAACGGTTTAAAAATTCATCTGCGATTTGATCTTTGACGGCTTTTTCAAAAATCTGGCTAAGCGGTTTTCCCGGATTGATCGGCGCATGATTTTTGTTTTGGGCATGGGCACGAACATTGTCAGACGAATCGGCAAAGCGGTGTATTTTTGACATTGTCACATCATCATTATTGGTAAACGATGGGTTATAATCTTTGTCATAGGCATTGACCGGAATATCGCGGCAATAACTGCGACATGTTTTAATATTGATTTTATTGTTCAAAGACGAAATCGTCACGATCATTTCATCCAATGCATTGTCCAATTCGGCCATGGCACTGCGGTCTTGCATTTCAAACGTTTGGGTGATGGGATAAATTGTCCCCGCGCGTGCAAATGTATTCATTTGTGTATCGAATAAAAAGAAAGCCCCGCGTGCATGGATCAGCGTAGAATAGGAATCGTTAAATTTACATGTGGCAATTTCCAGATTGTCCGCCGTTAGCAATGATTCAATATTCATTTCATCCGTCATTATATCCGGATTAAATGGGCGCAACAGTTCACAATAATACAATTTATTGTGTGCCGGTGCATTCCATGTCAAATCGTTTTTAACCATATAGAATTGATCTTGGTGATAAACCATATTATTAATATGCACGCGCACAACCTTTCTTGTTTTGCCATCTGACGACTGCATATCATAAATGGTGCATCGATAGGTCAGGTTTTTGTACCCGGCACAGTCTAATTCTGAATATCCAATTTCTGTTTTTTTAATAACCTCGTACATTTTTATCTCCTGCTTTTATTATATTGATGATCAAAATATAACACTAAATAATATATTTGTCAAGTAGAAACACAAAAAGAAAAATCCCCACCCGTCGGGGGTGTTTGATATTGCGCTATTCCACCCGATATGTTGTGCCGGCGACGGTGACGTTAATGCCGGTACCACTACCCGGTGTCAAGTTTCCGTAACAAACGCCGCCCGCGGTGCGTACAATCAATGCCGGCGTCGTATGACGTGTTGCCCATAATGGGGCCACCGTATTATTGGCGCGAATTTTTGTAATACCGGCGGCGCATAATGGTTGACATGCGTCAACCGATACAGATGTCTTGGTAAACGTTGACGTCCCATCGGGGCATTGTGTGCGTGTTATGGGGTCATTATCTGGTGAATAAAATCCAAATCCAACGGCCTGGCACTGAAAGCTGGCGGCCTGTGTATGGGAATCTGTCCAGTAATAGGCTTCTTGGGTTGTGGTGTTATAACCACAACCGTCACAATAATATCCCCCCGGACATGATTTTACCCACACCATACACATATTTTTGCCCGCTATCGGGGCATAACCATTGGTATTATATGCACAAGAAAATCGAAAATCGCCATATCCCCATTCTTTGCGACATCCCGCAATGCCGGCATGAATGCCATTTTCAGACCAATACCAATAATGACTATGATGTGTTTCATCAAAGGCTTGGGCCGGACATTTTTTGCATTCTGTGGCGCCGGCATCAGAATATAGGGCCGTTGAATCCCCAACGGGTACACATATTTTTTGGGAATCATCACCGGGACAATAATACCCGGCCAAACATTTGGTACATTCCCCGTTGTTTAAATAATATCCCGGGTTGCACGTCGCCCCCATCACCGGCGCACAGAGCAGGGATCCCACCCCACACGCGGCCGCCGCGACGGCGATCGCGTCCCAAAACCCGACAGTTTTTTTAGGCATAGTTGGGGGGAAAATTTGTCGCAGAAATTGGGGATTTTTTGTTTCATGGGGACCGCTCAGAAAACTGTCCCTTTGGATTAGGCATAGTCAAATCACGCCCAACCCCAGTAATTATACCCGTTTGCGCGATTTTTTACAAGGGGAAAATTGGGAACAAGGAATGGGTTCACCGCCCTCCGTATGGGATCTAAAAAAAAGCCCACCCCGTCGGTATCACCCCCAAAAATTTTTAATTTTTGCGGGGCCCGATTTCGCGCCCACCCCGACCCCGGGCCCCACGGAAATTGTTAAATTTCCGTGGGTGGGTTCTGGCGGGGGAACTTTGCAACGGCGTGGCACGGTGCAAGTTCTCCTCCCTAGAGGGAGTACCCCAAAGGGGGGAGGTGGTCTTTACCTGAACTCTGCACTGTGAACACTGATTGGGCTATCATGCACTGTGGCGGTTAATGGCCGCCGAAATTTCATCCAGTGTGGCCGTACATGGTAATTCAGGTTCGAAATACACATTGGCGGTTCCACTATGAATCCGGCCTTTTTTAGGCCAATAGCATCCGGCATCCGTACCCACCGGTAATATGGGTAATTTTAACGTTTCTGCCAAAAACAGTAAGCCACGACGCAACGGGGGCCGCATCCCGGGTTTAACCCGTGTACCTTCGGGGAAGATAATAAGGACCATGCCATTCCTGATTTTTTTGGCGACGGCATCGGCAAGCTTTTTCATATTGGTGGCCCCACGTGCACGGTTCACCGGTTGCAGACCCATTCGCCAAAATGCCCAACCATAAATGGGAATCCAGAGTAATTCACGTTTAACAATAAAAAATGAATGGGGGATATTGGTTTCCAGGATGGCGATTTCCAAAATTGACATGTGTTTGGCGGCAATAATGCTTTTGCCATCCAGGCGGGCGTTTTCATTCGGTTGGGTCGGGACACCGTTTTCTTCGCGTGCCGGCCAGTGAATTTGGTATTTAATTCCCCCAATATACCGGGCCAACATCAAGACCCCCCGGGCATTGGTGGTCACCAAAAACCGGTTTAATCGGGACGACACCAATCCCACCAACATGATGGGCGCCCATCCGATAAACCACATGGCCAAAATTAATTTAAAAATCAATGTTTTTAACATTTTTCCCCCTTGCTTAGAAATTTTCGCGAATGCCAAATAATGTACCGATATATTTAATATATTCGGTTGTCCAACGTTCAATGCGTTTGGCCACCGGCGTTCCATTTAATGGCACCGGACATGGTGCCACATCAACCCCGGGTAATTCGCGATGAATCAAGTACTTGGCACGGTTCATATGATCAACACTGGTGACCAAAACGATTCGGTTCAGGCCACTTTCTTCGGCAATTTCACGTACCGCAATGGCATTTTGATATGTTGATTTTGATGCCGATTCCACCGTCACCGGGCGTGTTGTGTTGTAATGTCCCGCCGCACCGGCCCCAATGATATACATATGCGTGTCGGGATGCATTCGCATCTGGCGCAGCCCAAATGGTATTCGCCGTGGGTCGCCCGTTAAAACAAAGATATGATCGTCGGGCATAATTGTGGCACAACGGGTGGGGGCCGTTGATTTAAACACCATCCCCCCCAGCACGAACGCCGATAAAACCAATAAAGATGGATTAATCAGTTTCATTGATTATTTTTTAATATTCCCAATGTTGTTCGTCGGGTGATCCATATGGCAAAAATTGTAATGAATACCGGCATCAACATCAAGACCAACCACGATCCCCCCCCCAGGGTCAGTGTCGCCATCAATCCCACCCGGGCCGATCGTGCCGCCCCAATAACCAATAATAAAATCGGGGCCGCGGTGATAAAACCGATAACGCCCGCCGTGGTACAGATCTTGGCCACGATAATTTGCATTTGGCGGGCCACAAAGGAATCGCGTGCACCGATTTGGTTTAAAATTTCCAATTCCCGGCGATGCAACAGGGCCGTGTTACGCGCGATATATGAAATACAAATCGCAATGGCCATCAGTGTTAGCCCCAACACCAATCCGGCAATCATGATCATTCGGACGCCGGCCGCAATCGGGTTACGTAATGCATCGGCATGCGTCAAAAAACGTGCCGACCGCCCCAGTGTTTCCCCCATTTCTTTGAGATCAGATACGTTTTTAAACCGTAATTCATACATGGTAGGTAAATAAGAATCCAATTTGGCACCGCCGGTAATCCATGGGCGCAACATACCGGCCATTTCGTCGGTGGAAACCATGGTAACAGATTGGAATTTATCCTGATTTTTATCGATTATTTTTTTGACATCGGCGACGTTTTTGGGATCCATAACCTGAACCGTGGCGGTTCGATCCCATTGGGAATTCCAACGGGATACCCCCGTTCCGATGGCCAAACCGATTCCCAATGCCAATACCGCCAAGAATGTCAACAGGGCCATGATCGCCGTCATAAACAGCGATTGGTCCCGAACCAAAGAAAATACAATTGGCGTTTTCATTGTTTATATATTCCCAATATCTTCAAATTGTTTGGATAATTCCGCGAAATAGTTTTGGGGTTTGGGACCCTTCCATACCTTTTTGGGGGTGGAATCTGTCGTCTTGGATTGCCCCAGAAAATGAACCCGGTGATTTTCCACCCGAATAACCGGGAATTTGTATGTGTCCATTAACTTCTGACTGTGGGTGGCAAGAATAATTGTCGTTCCAAATACACGGTTCATTTGAATAAACAATTCCATCAACCGGGCCGCATTTTCATCATCCAGATTTCCAGTCGGTTCGTCCGCCAATAAAATTGCCGGTTGAACAATAATGGCACGGGCAACAGATACCCGTTGTTGTTGTCCCCCCGATAGCGAACGTGGATCCGCATCCGCATAGCGTCCCAAACCAACCCATTCCAATGTTTTTGTGACCAACGTTTTTATTTTATCTTCGTCACATCCCCGTACGCGCAGGGGCAGGGCCACATTATCAAATACAGATAAATGGGACAACAGGGAATATTCTTGAAATACAATGGCCATTTTCTGGCGCAGATCTGTGATTTGATCCCGGTCAAGTTCACTGGTCGATTTTCCAAAAAGTTTTATCTGGCCATGTGATTGGGGATGTAATTGATAGATCAAACGCAATAAAGTTGTTTTCCCCGCGCCCGATGCACCCGACAAAAAATAAAATGCACCCGATGTGATATTAAACGATACATCGGTTAACACATCGCGGCCCCCATCATATTTTGCCGCCACGTTCGCAAAAGAAATTGCGGTATTATCTTGCATAACATTATTATCGTAGTAAAAAAACCATTCACCGTCAAGAGATGTTCGTCGTCTTTATCGATGGAATTTGTTCCAAAAAATCCCCCCAATCGGGGGGAGTTATTATTTCATAACTGTTTGGGTGGTTGCATTTCGGTTCATTGACCAAACGCGTTCGCCGGTACCCAAGAATTGTGGTTTTTCTTTGCCGTATGAAACGGTTTGAATCCGGTTGGGTTCAATGCCGTCACGGATTAATACGTGTGCCGCATTTCCGGCACGTACCGCCCCCAGGGCCAAATTGTATTGGGATGAACCACGTTCGTCACAGTGTCCTTCCATAATAACATTCACGTCAGGATTTTGTTTCAAAAACGCGGATTGTTCCAACAGGCTTTTATGTGCTTCGGGTGTGATTTCTGCAGAATCAAATCCAAAAAAGACCATGTCGCCATTGATTTCTGATGGATCGCATGTACCACTGCACGCGGCAAGTGATAAAATTCCCAGTAATGTTAATGCTTTTTTCATTCTCTATCCTTTCCTTGGTTGATTGATATTCATCATTTATAAAGGTATCATTTTAAAAAAAGATGTCAATCTTTCATTTTACTGTTTGGAACGAACCTTTAAATGTGATATACTGTGACCAAAGATCTATTTTAAATGCGGGGGAAAAAAATGAAAATATTCACATCTGTGTGTGTTATGCTGGGGTTAACAACGGTTGCGGCCCATGCCGCCCCAAGTTATATTCAGCGCGATGGTCGTTATGGCTATAATGTCACGTATAGCTATACCGACAAGGCCAAAAGTGGTTTTTACATTGTTGGTCGTGCCGAAATCGGTTTTTTAAACTTTAAAAACAAATATGATTTGGCGACGACAACAAATGATGTTGTGGATGAATTCAATTCGGATAAATATTCATTTGAATCTGTATTTGGGGGCAATATTGCATTCGGTAAAAAAATACGGCATGTTTGGCGGCTTGAAGGAGAGGCTGGATATCTCGGGATGTTCGAAGACAAAGATAACGGGTTCGAAGTAAAAATGTCTATGCCCTATATTATGGCAAATGGATATCGCGATTTTTCGAATGGTTTATATGTCGGGGCTGGCGTGGGTGCTGCAATGGTGGTCAAGACCCTGGATAATGCTGAATTTATTAGTGGTGATCGCCGGGATACATCTGTGTCGCCGATGGGGGCCGTTATGCTGGGGTGGTCGCACAAGTTGGACGATAATTTCGTAATTGATTTACGTTATCGTTTGTCTGGTTTAAATGGGGGTGATCAAACCCGGACGTTTAATCTGTATTCTTTGGATACGGGTGAAGTGGTTGGTTCCGCAGATTTTAAATTGAAAACAGGATTGGTATTGGATAATTCGATATCAATTGGTTTGCGGTACGAATTCTAAAGTTTAATGGGTTGGGGTATATGTTGAGCCGATTCGCCAATATTTAAAGGAAATAGTTAAGGTAGAGGGGATTTATGAAAAATTCATTTAAAATATCGATGATATCGTTGGTTTGTGTCCTGGGGGCGGCGACATCGGGGGCATATGCGGCGGCCACGGTGCGTTCTTTTGGTGGTGACAGCTATAGCGGAACGGCCAGTGCCACGGCGGCCAAATCATTGGGTGTGGCATCAACCACGGCACGTGCCGGATCGGTGCGTATGACGCCTGGGGTCAAGACAACACCCGTGACAACATCATCGAAAAATAATGCCGCGACGGCACGTCTGTCGATTGGAAAATACCTTGGGGGCAGCGGGGTCAGCAATGGCGGTGTATCAATTAAAAATCCCAATATAGGATCGTCAAATACGAAACCCGGGACCAGTGGTGGTGAATTTATGGCTGATTTAACTGCGGTCCAAGATCAGGTCAAAGAATTAGCGGCCACAGTCGGGGGATTGGGGACATCGATTGATGATTTGAATACGCGTGTTGATGGTGTTCAAATGGAATTGATCCCGGGTGATTATATTTATATCGATGGGGATGAAATCGGTCTAGATTTGGATGCGCTGCGAAACGAACTGGGCGGTGGTCTGGGACGTGAAATTGAATTGGTTAACGATAATGTGGCGATTAAATGGCGCTATGTCGGGGATAATGATTGGAAAGAATTGGTTTTGATCGAAGACCTGCGGGGGCCGGCCGGTGAACCTGGCGAATCTGGGGTGATTGATCCTGAAGTTTTGGCGGCCCAGGTGGCGGATGCCGTGGATGCAGCGGTTGTGAATTTTACCACAACAGATCAAGTAAATGCAATTGTTGCCGCGGCAACCCAGGATTTGGTCAATAAGGATGCATTAGATGATTATGCGACCAAGGTTAGCCTGGACGATTTTATAAAAATTGCAGATTTGGATACCAAATTGGATGAATGGGCCCAAGGAATGGGGGGCACATTGGGACGTGCCGTTGAAATGCGGGCCACCGATACAGAAATTCAATGGCGTTATACAACGGGCGAAGATACATCATGGAAAACATTGATTGATTTGGCGTCGTTAAAAGGTGCACCGGGTGAAACCGGACCGATGGGGCCGGCGGGTACGGTCGACGAAGCGGTATTAAATGCGGCGGTCACCGCAGCCATTGATGAATTAAATCTGGATCAAAAATATGCAACCCAGGCCCAGGGGGCATTGGCCGAAACCGCCTTGCAACCGGGCAGTGCGTTGGTCTTGGACGGTGCGCCGATGGACGGCAAAGATTATGTGGCGGTTATCAAAAATGGTCGTCAAACATGGGTTGAAGTCATTAAATAAAAACCACCCGGCCCAGCCGGTATACAAACACTCCATCAGGATGGGGTAAAGGAAAGAAAAATGAAAAAAACAAATATTATCATCTCTGGGGTTATGGCGGTTATTTTGTCTGGTGGTGCGGCATCTGCGGCAGGTATCGCCAGTCAAGATTACGTTGATCGTATGAACACGGCGCAAACAAACGAAATTAATTCGTCGGTTGATACCAAGCTAACAAGCTATGCCAAGTCAGCAGATGTTTATACCAAAACCCAAGCCGACGCCGCATTCGCCACCCAAGATGATATCGATGCGGCCGTTAATGGCGTTGTTGGTGGGGAATTAGAAGGTTATGTTAAAACCGAAACATATGAAGCGGGATTGGCGACCAAGGCATCAACCACATCGGTGGGGGATATCACCACGTTAACAACAACCGCCAAAACATCGACGGTGGCGGCGATTAATGAAAATGTTGGTAAAATAACGGCGGCACAAAATGCGGCAAGTGACGCGGCCACCGCGGCGGAATCTGCGGCCAATGCGGCAACGGCCGCCCAAGCCGCCGCCACCGCGGCTCAGGCCGATGCCAAAAGTGCCCAGGACGAAGTTGATGCATTGGGTTTGGTTGTAAATAATGAAACAACCGGTTTGGTCGCAACCAAGAAAATTGCCGATGCCGCCGCCGCCACCGCCGCAGAGGCCAAGGCCGGTCTGGATGCCAAGGTTGATGCGAGCGAATTGTCGGGATATGTCACAACAGAGGCGGCCCAGGCGTTCGAAACAACGGCCCATGCGTCTGCAACATATGCGGATAAAACGTCCCTGCAAACATTGGATGATGAAATCCATAGCGAGACCAGCGGTTTGGTTAAAACCAAGCAAATCGCCGATGCTGCAATGTTACAGGCAAACCAAAATAAAACAGCATTGGAAAACAAATTGGGTGAATCTGATTTGGCAGCCTATGATTATATCAGCAATACTGATGCAGCCGCAAAATTTGCATCCAAAGGTCAATTGGATACATTAAATGCGACCGTTACCAATGCGGAAACCGGATTGGTTAAGCTGGTGGCTGATAATACGTCGGCAATTGCGGCGGCCGATTTACTTATTGCTGGCAAAGCAAACACGAATGACGTTTATACCAAAACATCTGCAGATGAAAAGTTTGTAAAGACAGCAGATTTTGGCAACTTGGCGGAATTGGCGGCCAGTGCGCCGGCCGAATGTGCCAAGGAAGGAAAAACATGTGCGTTAACATTTAATGGTACGACGTATGTGTGGGAAGTAATTGCACGCTAATAAATAATCATTGGGGGATGATTTATTCCCCCAATAAAACAAGAAGTGGAAAATACAATGAAAAAAATACTGATAATTTTTATGGGTATTATAATGGCGGGGGGTGTGGCCCATGCCGACGTGGTTAGTACCCAGTACCTAAATGCACAATTATTGGACAAGGCGACGGTTGGTTCTGTGACCACGGTTGCCAATAATGTTGGTGATATTAATGCATTGGCAACATCGGACAAAACGTCTGTGGTTGGGGCGATTAATTCCGTGAATACGGTGGCAAATGCGGCCAAGGCAACCGCAGATACCGCGGTCCAAGGATTTACAAACAGTGGTACCGGATATGTCGTCACCGGTGTTACCGACAAAGGGACGGTGACCCGTGGCAATGTTCAGATTCCGGTCGGATCTGCCACGGCAACCACATATGCCCAGATTTGGGTTGAATAAAAAATCCCGCCCAATGGCGGGATTTTTTATAGTGTTCAGATAGGGGGGAGGGTAGGTTCGGGCCTCGTTCCCTGTGAGAAACCACCCACAAAAATTTTTAATTTTTGTGGGGTCCGATTTCATCCACCCCGACCTCGGGCCTGTGTGAAAGCTAAAAAAAGACCAATCCGGGCTTCGCCCATCCCTCTACCGGAGGGGAACCTGGACCGAACACGCCTGAGTCTCAGTTCTCCTCCCTCGAGGGAGTCCCCCGAAGGGGGGAGGTGGTCTTTACTTGAACTCTGCACACTGAACACTGAAAACTGATCCCGGCACAGCGAAGCGCAGCCGGATGAACACTGGTATTGTCGACGCACTGTGCCCCATGAGGGATCTTTAAAAGAAAGACCACCCCAGCGGCATCAAAGAGAGGTAGGCAACGAACTTTGACCTTTGTTTTTATCCCTGAGTGTGATATAGTTTATGTACCATGAAACGTTTATTGGGCGGTTTATTTTTTATTATGACGGGGATCTTGCCGGCATTGGGTGATGACGTGGCAACGCCATCGCGTCTGATACCGGGAACACGGACGTCTGTATCAAATAGTGCGGCGCCGTCTGGGGGTGTTACATCTGATCCAAGTGAAACCGCCGGGGCGGCCGGAACGGTTGCCCGTACGGCGGTGGTCACCCGTCGGGGGGTTGGATCAACATCTGGGGCGGTGACCGATGTTGCGTCTACATCAACGCGTGGGGCGGTTATCCCGGCCCCATCAACACGTACGGCAACGGCATCACGTGTTGTTTCTGCATCTGGTTCGGGGACAACAACCACATCGGCACGCACATCATCACGTGCGACGGGAAATACCGGTGCCACACAAAGTTCACGTGACAAATTGAATGCGGCGGTGAACACGGTGGGACGTAATGCCCGCGTCACCGCGGCCAGCATTAATAACACATCTGCGGTTCGGCGGGCGGGGGTTGTTTTACGTCCCACCACAGCAGAGGTGGGTGGTCGCGCCGTCATTGCCGGCACCGACCAACAGACCGGATCGAATATCAAGGGCGAAGTGCGGACAGTTCAATCGCGTGCCGCCACGGTTCAGACCCGTGAAACCATTGCAGAGGCAAAAGATAGATTGGTTCAGGCATCTGATCTGAATAACACGTGTCAGCAACAGTATAATGATTGTATGGATCAATTTTGCGCGGTCATAGATGCCAATCAAAAACGGTGCAGTTGTTCGGCCAATTTATCGGCATACACCCGCAGTGAAACCGCGGTCAAAGATGCCAATTCGCAATTAAACGATGTTGCCCAACGGATTAGATATGTGGGATTATCCGCCGATGAAATTCGCGCCATCCTTAACGCGACAGAAGCCGAAGAGGTCATTAGTGGGACACGTGATACCAGTGAATCACGTAACATGTTAGAAGAGATAGAAAATATGATTGCCAATCCGGCAACGGTTACGTCATCGTCGTCGGATTCGTCGTCGTTCGGATTGGACATGAATATTGATTTTTCCAATATGGAAAACATGTTTAATTTGGATTTCTTGAACAATAATTCATCGGGCATTTCACGCAAACGGGGGACAGAACTTTATAATTCTGCCAAAAAACAATGTGCCAATATTTTAAATCGATGCAAATCGGCGGGGGCGTCGGCGGATCAAATTACGGCAAATTATGAATTGGCCATTGACAAGGATTGTATCGCCTATGAACAGGGATTGACCAAAATGAATGAAACATTGGTTTCGAATGTCCGCAGTGCGAAACAGATGTTAGAAAAGGCCCGGTTGGCGGTGTTAAATAATAAAAATTTATATGGGGCCAAAGAATGTGTTGCTGCATTGGATACATGCATGAAAGATGATATGGTCTGTGGTGCGAATTACGCGAAATGTTTGGATCCCACCAAAAGATATATTGATGAAAACGGTAAAGTTGTTTTGGGTCAAAATATCACCAATATCACTTCTGTTATGAGTGGTTTTGATAACACAAAAATAAACCTTGAATCATCGTTAAAGGTACCTGCAAATTGTTCAGGCGATACAGAGGGCGCGTGTATCGTTCATTATTTGATGGAAAAAATCGGAATGGGTGAAACGGCCAAGGATGGGGGATTGTGCCGTGCCGTTTTGGACAAGTGCCAGCGATATACGTATAATTCCGGTACATATAATCCGTATAACGATATTGTGTATAATTATATTCAACGGGCCATGGTGAATATTCGTGCCGCCCAGACCCAGATCATTTCTGATTATGCGTCAAGTTGTTTGAGTGATCTGTCAAAATGTTATAGTAATCAGGTTAGCCAGGTGAACACATGGTCGGCGTCCGCCAATGCCGACAGTATTTATCGCGTCATGAACGGGGCGTGTTATAATGTGGCATTAACGTGCGCCTATGCGGTGTTTGCCAATAGTAAAGACAAATGTCCAATAGAAGACACAGAGTCACAAAAAAACAAATGTATAACAAGCATATCAGAGGTATTTTACCAATCCTTGTTATGTCCGGTTAATTCAACATATACATCGACCGCGGGAACGATCGCGAATAATGGGGCGGCTGGGTATGCCAATTCGTATTGCAAATGTAAATCGGGGTATTTGGTTTATAACGGTACATGTGTTGCATGTGACGGAACATTAGATACCCAGGGTAAATGTGTAAAGACCTCCACCCCCACGTCCGGGGATTAATTCCCCGATGGATGGGCATAAATTATTATCTGAACGTATGGGGTGCCATGGGATGGTTATGTCTATAGGATCTGATGGCCTGTTTACATAATCATCATCAATCCGATACCCAATCCGGCGATCACGATGGCAAATAATGTCAATGGCCAAAAGTATTTTTTTACGATGGCGTTGGCGTGCGCCTGGAAACGCCATAACAAAAATCCCACGATGGCAAATCGCATGGTACGGAATATGGCCGATACTCCCAAAAACACCAGTGCCGGGAAATGTAAAAATCCCGCACAGATTGCCATTAACTTATACGGGACCGGGGTGACGGCCGTGATAAATATAATCAATATTCCATGACGGATAAACATATCTTGGGCCACGGCAAATTTTTCCATACTGGCAAAATTCTGGATCAACCATACCCCCACCGAATCAAATAACCACAAACCAATGGCGTATGCCACCGCGCCGCCCAACAATGATCCCAATGCGGCCGCCACAGTGACCGGTATGGCCCGTTTTTTATCGGCGATAATTGGGGGTGTCATAAAAACTTCGGGTGGAATAAACAGAAAAATGGATTCACAAAACGTTAGAAAAAAAACAACCCAGGTAAATGCCGGGTGACCAGATTTTTTCAAAAGACAATCAACAAGTTTCATCGATTATATTCCCATGGTGATTAATGCGTATTTTTTCTTGATTGTAATCCAAAGCATGGTATTTTACAATCAGAATTATTTTTTTTAAGGAAACACATGAAAAAGCAGATTGTATCCAACCGCGGTGCGCGTATCGCGTCCAAGGTTCAAACCATGGTGGCCGAAATTTTACGTGATCATTATGCCGATGATCCCATTCTGGGGGGGGTATCGATTGTTGATGCGGTGGCGCATGGGGGATTACAATTTGTCAAACTGTTTTATTATTCCCGTGGGGATAATATTGATGTTGTGCAACGGCGTTTGGACGATGTGACACGGGCCGTGCGTTTTGAATTGGCGTCACGCATCGATCAAAAATACGTCCCAGAAATTCGGTTTGAATACGATGATACGTTGGAACGGGCGGCCCGTATCGATCAATTATTAGACAATTTAGATAGTAAATAAATCGATTTTTCTAAATGGGAACCATGGCGATATGGGGTCATTTAAAAATTGATAAAAAATCACCTTGCGGCGGGGGAAATACTGGTGTATCATTGCCGCATGAATCAAAAAAATATTCGAAATTTTTCTATTGTTGCCCATATTGATCATGGTAAATCAACCCTGTCGGATCGGTTAATTGAATATACCGGCGGCCTGCAATCGCGTGAGATGAAGGCCCAGGTTCTTGATTCAATGGATATTGAACGCGAACGCGGTATTACGATCAAGGCACAAACCGTTCGATTGAATTACACCGCGCGGGATGGTCAAACGTACCAATTAAATTTGATGGATACGCCGGGGCATGTCGATTTTTCGTACGAAGTGTCACGATCCTTGGCCGCATGCGAAGGGGCACTGGTGTTGGTTGATGCGACCCAAGGGGTTCAGGCCCAGACACTGGCGAATGCGTATTTGGCGCTGGATAATGATTTAGAAATGTTGCCGGTGTTAAACAAGATTGATTTGCCGTCTAGTGATGTGGCCGCCACGCGTGAACAGATCGCCGATGTCATTGGATTGGATGCGTCAAATGCGTTAGGCGTATCGGGCAAGACCGGTGCCGGGGTTCCCGAATTACTTGAAGAAATTGTTACAAAATTACCCGCCCCGCGGGGGGATGAAAATGCACCAACGCGCGCATTGTTGGTTGATTCGTGGTACGATTCGTATTTGGGTGTTGTTGTGTTGGTGCGGGTGGTGGATGGAACACTGACGCGGGGACAAAAGATTCGATTTATGGCCACGGGTGCCGAATATACGGTGGATAAGATTGGATATTTTTCGCCAAAAATGGTGGATACAACCGTGTTGGGGACCGGGGAAATCGGATTTATTATCACCGGGATGAAGACCATTCATGATTGCAAGGTGGGTGATACCATTGTGGATGCCCGCGCGGGGGGGATGGAACCATTGCCCGGGTTTAAGCCATCGGTACCGGTTGTTTTTTCGTCCTTTTTCCCAGTAGAGGCAGATGATTACCCGGCATTCCGCGAAGGTGCAGAAAAATTAGCCCTCAATGACGCATCGTTTGTATTTACAACGGAAAAGTCCAGTGCGCTGGGGTTTGGGTTACGGTGCGGATTTTTGGGTTTGTTACATATGGAAATCATCAGTGAACGGTTAACACGTGAATTTGGATTGAATCTGATTAATACCGTGCCCAGTGTGCTCTATCGATTACATTTACGCGGGGGGGATGTGGTGGATTTGGAAAATCCGGCCGATATGCCCGATCCAACCAAAATTGAAATGATCGAAGAACCATGGGTTCGTGCCACCATTATGATGCCGGAAAAATATATGGGGGCGATTATGGGGTTGTGTTCGGCGCGCCGTGGGGTCCAAGAAAATATTTCCTATGTCGGTAATCGTGCGGTGTTGGTTTATAAATTACCATTGGCGGAAATTGTATTTGATTTTTACGATCGGGTGAAATCATTATCATCGGGTTACGCGTCATTTGATTATGTATTACAGGGATATGAACCATCTGATTTGGTCAAGGTATCGATTCTTGTTAACGAAGAGAATGTTGAACCGCTATCATTTATGTGTCATCGGTCGGCCGCAGAAAGTCGGGGACGTCAAATTGTAGAACGGTTAAAAGATTTGATTCCGCGGCATCAGTTTAAAATCCCACTCCAGGCGGCGATCGGGGGCAAGATTATCGCACGTGAAACCATTGCGGCATATCGCAAAGATGTGACGGCGAAATGTTATGGGGGGGATATTACGCGTAAACGTAAATTATTGGAAAAACAGAAAGAAGGAAAAAAACGGTTGCGGTCGTTTGGTAATGTTGAAATCCCGCAAAGCGCGTTTATAAATGCCCTTAAGGTGTCGTGACAAATTATTCCATGCGAGAGTAGGGTGTAGCCAGGAACAAAAGGAGAAAAAATGATCTTGGTTGATATGATTAAATATTTACTGAAAACCCCCTATGCTGATATGTGTATTGATTGGGCACAATATCAAGAATTAAAAAATTATCGCATGGCGGTGCGATCAAAAATGGTGGCGGCCCGGCGTGCATTGATATCAGATGCCGGTTCGACCCAGGGGCGGGGATGCATCACATACAAATGGGTGGTGCCGAAGTTAAGTTATCCGTTTGATTTATCTGATGGTCAACCCTATCTGATGGAATGTCGGTGTGAAAATTTATCGGATCGGGCGGATGGTGTTTGTTTAAAATATAATTGCCCATTTTTGGCAACGAATCATGATTATTATGCCAAGTTAAATCATTATAATGCCATACGTCATCGTTGTCGCACATTTTGGCGGGATAAATTAAACAATCGTCATATATAGGGTCAACGTTCCAGACAAATTACATAAACCAAGAAAAGGAAGAGGGGGGAGAAATATGGCACATCAATTTTTCTTTGCCGCATATATTTTGGACAATCTGCCGGCGCCGCGCGTTGGTTTTGATGTGGTCCAAGATATATCTGAACCCCGTTTACGCCTTTATGTGACCAGTCATGGTGTTAAAACATTCTTTGTGCGTCGACGCATATCGGGTCATGATAAACGAATTATCATTGGCAATTATCCGGATATTGACATCGATGCCGCCCGGGCCGCCGCCGCCGAAATTTTAAAAGCACCCGCCCATCGCAAGATCAAGACCCATCGGAATAAAATAGAATTTTCCCGTTTAATTAATGCCTATATGATGAAAAAGGTTCGCCGGGGGGAATTGGCACGTGAAAAATTACGTCGTTCGATTGATCGCCATTTATCCGAATTGTTTAACAAGAATGTCCAAGATTTAACCGCCGCAGATTTATCGGCGACATTGGGCAAAATATCAGGTGCCGCCATGGCGGCGCGCATGCATGAATTGGTCCAGAGTATTTTTCGCTTTGCCATCGACCAAGGTTATATCACCACCAGCCCCATGGCAAATGTCCCCAAGGCCATACAGCATCGGCGCACGCGGCCATTGACGGCGGCCGGATTGCGTCGTTTAATGGATGTTATTGATGGCATGGATCCGGGATCGATTCGTGGGGCATTTCAAATGTTGGTATATGGGTTTGCCCCACGTTCTAAGATTTTTTCCATGCAATGGCGTGATTTGGATTTTAATCATTATATGTGGGGCAATATGCCGTTATCGGATCGGGCGGCGGTATTATTACGCGACATGCCCCAAGATGGTCGATGGGTCTTTCCTGGACGTTCGGGGGCGGCGTTAACCGACCCACGCATGACATGGCGTCGGGTTGTGCGTGATGCCGGAATTCCCAATTTAACAATGGATGATGTGCATAAATTCTTGATGCGGCGTTTGACATGGGCCGCCGATCGCGAAGAAATTCGTACCAACATGAACGCGGTTTTAGATTCCGTTTTAACATAGACGGACATGTGTTGTGTTTTGTCAATTTGTTATGATTTGTTATAATATCTTGACACCATGGCCGTAAAATGATAGATTGAAATAATAACACGCCATATGGTGTGAAGAAGATTAACCAAAACAAAGGAAAAAAAATGACAACTTTTGAACAGGTAAAAAAGATTATCGTGGAAAAATTGAGTGTTGCCGAAGATTTGGTCACAGAAAATGCCACGTTTACAAACGACCTGGGGGCGGATTCACTGGATACAGTGGAATTGATCATGGAATTGGAAAAAGAATTTGGTATCACCATTTCTGATGATCAGGCAGCCAACCTGAAGACAGTGAAAGACGTTCTGACGTTTATCGAAGATCAGAAAAAATAATTCGCCCATGTTGTGAATTTTAAACCCGCCACAAATTTTTGTCGGCGGATTTTTTTTCTGTATTTCTTGATTCAAAAAGGTTATGATATATCGAATATGAACATACGTGCATATGTGCGATATGGGAATTTAAACCTTTTGCAAAGGAACAAGGAATGAAAAGAGTTGTGATAACAGGTATGGGAATTGTTTCGCCGGTGGGTACCGGGTTGGAACATGCCTGGAAAAATATTTTGGATGGACGGTCGGGCGTTCGTAAAATTGATACGTTCGATGCGTCCGATTGTGCAACCCAGATTGCGGGTTTGCCGGTGATGGGAACGGGGCCGGGTGAATTAAACCTTGATGCGGTGATTGAACCCCGTGATCAACGCAAGATGGATAAATCCATCCTCTATGGTGTGGTTGCGGCCGACGAAGCGATCAAAGATGCCGGTTTGGATCAATGCGAATGTGATCGTGAACGTATGGGTGTGTCGATTGGTATGGGTATTGGTGGGTTGAATACAATTTATGATAATTGTGTTGAATTGTATACGGGTGGCCCCCGCCGGATTAGTCCGTTTTTCATCCCAAAGGCCATTATCAACATGGTCGCGGGCCAGGTTTCGATTAAATATGGGTTAAAGGGACCAAACCTGTCGGTGGTTTCGGCATGTGCAACCGGCGCCCACAGCATTGGCGAAGCCATGCGTATGATTCAACATGGTGATGCGGATATCATGGTCGCCGGTGGATCCGAAGCGGCGGTTGGCAAAATTGGTGTTGCCGGGTTTAACGCCATGAAGGCATTGTCAACACGTAATGATGATCCGGCCGGTGCATCACGTCCATGGGACAAAGGGCGGGATGGATTTATTATGGCCGAAGGCGCAGGGGTTCTTGTACTCGAAGAATATGAACATGCGGTTGCCCGTGGGGCCAAAATCTATGCAGAAGTTGTTGGGTATGGCATGTCGGGTGATGCATATCACATCACGGCGCCGGCCCCCAATGGCGAAGGTGGGGGACGTGCGATGCGGGCGGCCCTGAAAGACGCAGGATTAAACCCATCAGATGTCGATTACATCAATGCCCATGGGACATCAACCGGTCTGGGGGATTTGGGTGAATTGGCCGCGGTCAAAGAATTGTTTGGCGATGCCCCGGTTTCAATGTCATCAACAAAATCAATGACGGGACATTTGTTGGGGGCTGCCGGCGCGGTAGAGGCGATTTTCTGTGCCTTGGCGATTCGCGATGGTGTTGTTCCAGCAACAATTAATTTAACCGATCCCGAAGATGCGGTTGGGGACTTTGACCTGGTGCCGAATGTGGCGAAAAAGCGCAAGGTTGATGTCGCACTAAGCAATTCGTTCGGATTTGGCGGCACCAATGCCAGCCTGATTTTGAAAAAGGTTGCATAATGAAATAGGGGGGGCGACGCCCCCCCATTTTTATTTGATGTATTTTGTTGTTGTATGACGATAAAATTTAATGTTGGATGACAAGAAAAAAAGCCCCTCGTCACACAGAATTAATCGAAACATTTTTCTAATTCTGCAAAGACATCGGTATATCCATATTCGGCATTTAAATGTCCGCCCCAATGGATGACGGTGATGTCTGTCCCCAGTTTTGGCGCCGCTGCGTTCAATGCCGCATGCCAATTTTCAACGGATTGATTCTCGGGTGTTGGTAACAAGGGCACATAGGTATTATAGCCTCGTTCTTGTGAATAATTTTTTAAAGATTTAAACCAATTGCCATTCGGGCTGCCTTCGGTTCAATGTAAAATAATAACGTCTTTTGTCATAATAAACAGAATAGCTCAATGACCAGGAAAAAATAAATAAAAAAATAAACCGCCCGCAAGGGACGGTTGATTTTTTGGTCTACGTCAAAGGATTCCCTTGCCGGCAAAGCGGCTGCGGGGCACTCGTACCCGTCCGCAGGGCGGACTGCACTCGCCATGAAATGGCTCGTTGACTCGTTGTCGAACCTTGACGGTTCTCATCCCGTTACCCATGAAAAAAAACAAACCGCCCGCAAGGGACGGTTGATTTTTTGGTCTACGTCAAAGGATTCCCTTGCCGGCAAAGCGGCTGCGGGGCACTCGTACCCGTCCGCAGGGCGGACTGCACTCGCCATGAAATGGCTCGTTGACTCGTTGTCGAACCTTGACGGTTCTCATCCCGTTACCCATGAAAAAAAATAAACCGCCCGCAAGGGACGGTTGATTTTTTGGTCGGAGTAACAGGATTCGAACCTACGACCTCTGCGACCCGAACGCAGCGCTCTACCAGACTGAGCTATACTCCGAAAACTGATCAATTTATACTTCGCGGGACATTATTGATCTTTTTTAGGAAAAAAGCAACCGTTTTTATTTCTTATTTTCACTTGTAATTTTTCAACCATGGTCCCATATTATAATGATGAAATTTTTAGGGAAAGGAACTTTATATGTTTGCGACAAGATTTTTGAAAAAGGCAACATTTGACGATTATGCCGATTACATTGAAAACGGTGCGCCAATTGTTCCGGAAAACTTCAATTTTGCCTATGACGTAATTGATGTAATGGCAGATGAAAGTCCAGACCGGGTTGCCATTTTGTGGACCAATGACGCCGGGGAGAAGCGCACGTTTACATTTCGTGATTTGTCCGAAATGTCGAATGCAGCGGCCAATTATCTGCGATCTCGCGGCGTGGAACGTGGGGATACAGTTTTGTTGTTTATGCGTCGGCGGTGGGAATATTGGGTCTTGATGATGGCGATGCACAAATTAGGGGCGATTCCCATTCCATCAACCAACCAATTAAAATGCGAAGATATTCAATATCGCATTCAAACCGCGGATGTCAAAACCATTATTGCCTATGACGATGGGGTTATATGGAATGAAATTCGTCAGGCCATGGGCGATCAGGATGTAACCTTGATCGGGTGTGATGAATTAGATGTTGGGATTGATGCGGCCCCGCGTACATTTGAACGTGTGCCCAACAAGAATGAAGACACCATGGTTTTATATTTCACCAGTGGGACGACCGATATGCCAAAAATGGTGGCACATAATTATACATATCCATTGGGGCACATCAATACCGCCGTGTTTTGGCAACGGTTAAATGATGGTGATATTCATTTTACATTGTCTGAATCCGGATGGGCCAAGTGTTCTTGGGGTAAAATGTATGGTCAATGGTTGGCTGGGGCAACGGTGTTTGTTTATGATTTTGGTGGTGCATGTCCGTCGTTTGAATTAATGCGTGTTATATCTGAAAATCGTGTAACATCATTTTGTGCGCCCCCCACGGCATATAAAATGTTGATCCGTGAAGATGCGTCGAACCATAATTTGGCAACAATTACCAAGGCCGACGTTGCCGGCGAAGCATTGAACCCAGAGGTATATGAACGATTTTTAAGCATGACCAACGTCAAATTACACGAAGGATTTGGCCAAACAGAAACATGTGTAATGTTGTTCACGAATCAGTGGATGGAACCCAAACCGGGCAGTATGGGGCGCCCTGCGGCGGGGTGGCGTGTCACATTGTTGGATGATCGTGGGCGGCCTGTGGATGATGGCGAAGTGGGTGAAATCTGTGTCGATATCAGTGCGGGTCGTCCTGTCGGATTATTCCAAGAATATTACAAAAATGAAAAAAAGACTGCATCAGTATTCCGGGATGGTTTTTATCATACCGGTGATGTCGCGTATCGTGATGCAGACGGTTATTTTTGGTTTGTCGGCCGCAATGATGATTTGATCAAAAGTGCCGGATACCGCGTTAGTCCGTTTGAAGTAGAAAGTGTGTTGATGGAACATCCGGCCGTCCGCGAGGTGGCCGTTACCGGTATTCCCGACCAAACACGGGGGATGGCAATCAAGGCGACAATTGTGTTAACCAAATATTGTCAGCCCACAGACGCGTTAAAACGTCAATTACAAGATCATGTGAAAAAACGTACGGCGGCCTATAAAAATCCGCGGGTTATTGAATTTGTAGACAGTTTGCCCATGACCATCAGTGGCAAGATCAAGCGCGCCTTAATCCGGCGTCTGGATAGTGCCAAGGATACCATTATAGATGCCAAGGATACGATTATTGATACGACCAAAAGTGCGATAAATCGGGTTCGTGGGGACGAAAAGTAAAAAATCCGCCATAGGGCGGATTTTTCAAAACCTAAACATATTGCCGTTTGCCTGTGGCCCTGTTTACGACGAACGGGGGGCACGATATTTTCCCTATGACTTTAAACCCATATGTGGTATATTTATTCCCATAGAATGGGGAGAGCAGGGGGGATTGTTATGGATTTTCCACGGACGATATTGGGATTCTATGTGTCGGTTTTTACGGCGCACCGATGGGGCATTATTTTTTACTACATCACGCGGGCGATTTATGAGACGACGACGCGCATCCTGCCCGCTTTTCTGGCGAAGTTCGTTGTCGGCGCGTTAGAGGCCAAGCCCATCGGGGAACTCACGATGCACGATGTTGTGCCGGTCTTGTCGCTGATGGCGGGATGGATTGTTCTCTACGTTGTGATGGATATTGCCAATAGTTGGGCTGAGGCTGTGGTCTATCCCCGTACCAAGAAATCAGCCCATATTAAATTGTATCAATATTTGATTGATAAATCGATGGCATTTTATAAAAACCATTCTGCCGGTTACCTGCAGGAACAGGCCAAACATGTCATCAACGGCACGTGGAAATTGTTGTTTCGCTATCCTATCAAAGCCTTGGCGATTATGCTGGGGGTGCTGATGAACTTTGGGATATTGTTCAAATTGGACCCATTAATCGGAATGATTATCGGGGCGACATTGCTGTTGCGGCTGGTGCATGGGTTCCGGCGGTTTCGGGGATTGGCCAAGTCCTTTGTCGATGTGGCGGACAATGCGTCCATTGTCGGTGCGCGCAACATTGATATCCTGTCGAACTTTTTAAATATGAAGATTTTCGGCAACAAGACGCATGACCAAAAGTATATTAGTGAATACTTTGACCCATGGGTGCATGCCAAGACCTATTCGCTGTTCCAGAAATTGTATTTCTTTATGTTGCCGGTGACGGTGGAATATATTGGACTGATTCTAATAATCTTTATGATGGCGCATTTTTATATAAATGGGCAAATGTCATTGGCCGATGTCGCATTTGGGATCAGTGCGTTCTTTTCCCTGCGGTCATGCATTGTGGATTTGGTTTGGGAAATGCCAGATTTTTTAGAATTATATTATTCGGCCGACCAAGCGTTCAAGAAATTAACCGTTACATCGCCGACATTGTGTAATGTCCAATCGGGACGACGTGTTTGTCGGTATGATTCCCAAATCGCCTTTAACAATGTTTCATTTAAATACGATGATGAATGGGTTTTGCGGGATGTTAATTTGTGTATTCAAAAAGGCGAAAAGGTGGGCATTGTTGGTCCATCGGGATCGGGCAAGACGACGTTGGTCAATCTTTTGATGCATTTATATGATGTAACGTGCGGGGCAATTGAAATCGATGGAACGGATATTCGCCAATTTTCGTCACATTCGTTAAAAAATGTCATTTCATTCGTTCCCCAAGAATCAATTCTGTTTAATCGAACATTGGCGGATAATATTTCATATGGTGTACCGGGGGCGACGCGACCGCGGATTATTGCCGCGGCCAAGGCCGCGGCCGCCCACGATTTTATTATGCAAACCGACCATGGGTATGAAACAGTTGTTGGGGATCGGGGCGTGAAATTGTCCGGTGGGCAACGCCAACGGATAACGATTGCCCATGCGATTTTGAAAAATTCACCCATTTTATTATTGGACGAGGCGACGTCTGCCCTCGATTCTGAAACCGAAGACAAGATTCAGCATTCTTTGATGGGATTAATGAAAAATCGAACAACCATTGCGATTGCCCACCGATTATCAACGTTGCAACAGATGGATCGGATTATCGTCATGGATCATGGCCGAATTATAGAGCAGGGATCCCACACCGAATTGATGCGGAAACGGGGATTGTATTATGAACTCTGGTCACGGCAATACAGTGGGTTTATGTAAGCGGTTTTACGACCATGATTTTGGTCGGCCCGATGATTATTGCATTTTTCCCCTTGTAAAAAATCGTGCAAACGGGTATAATTCCTGGGGTAGAGCCAAAAATACTATGCCTAATCCAAAGGGACAGTTTTTTTAGGCATAATCTTTAAATTAAAAATCCCGGATTTCTGCGACAAAATTTCCCCCCAACTATGCCTAAAAAAACTGTCGGTTTTTTGTTAAGGGCTGTGATGGCCATGACGTTGCTCTGGGGTGGGGATGATGCGTCGGCACGGGCATTAAAATATATGCGCGCGGGAAATGCCACGCCGATGTCAATCACACTGGATACTGTCAAGCGGACGTCGCCGGCCTTGGCGCTGATGGTGCCGGGGGATGGGGATACGTGGTACGCAAACCTGACCGCGGTGACGGATATCACGGTTGGGGGATTGTATATAAATCACAATGCCATAACATATGCGGTTACCGACAATGTGGACGATATGGGGTCAAAGTTCTTGGTGACCACAACACCCGATACCAGCAGTTTTTCTTTTAATATCTCTGCAATGGGTACATTTTCAATTGATTGGGGGGATAATACCATAGAGGATATAGAACGCACAAACACAACCGATACAACGTATTCCCACACCTATGCCACAGCAGGGGTCTATACCATTCGGATTGGTGGCCAAGCACAGGGATATGCCCCAGATAATAAGGTAGTAGCGGCAATTTCTTTTACACAAAATCAGAATGTTGCCAGGATAGAAGGTTCTTTGGGGGCCATATTTCCAACCATTGGAGATGGAAAAACATCGGGACAACAACCTGTATTTGCGTTGACTTTTTCTTACTGTACAAATTTAACTGGATCGATTCCCCCAGAATTGTTCGCGGGAATATTCGGCCCACCGAAAATGAGTATGTTTGGTTACACATTTGCAGGGTGTGAAAGATTAACCGGTGAAATTCCAGAAAACCTGTTCGTCGGGATAGAAGGAGCACCCGCCCCGTATATGTTTACATATACCTTTTTTGGGTGCAGTGGATTGACCGGTGACATTCCATCGAAATTATTTGCGGGTATCAAAGGTGTCCCAGTAGATGGCATGTTTAGTGGCACATTTGCCGACTGTCGTGGTTTAACATCCATCGGTGACGGATTATTTGGAGATATTTCTGGCACGGCCCAGAATGATATGTTTGGCAATACATTTTATGGATGTAGCGCCCTGAGAGGTTCATCGGCACGGACAACAACGGGTAAGTATCTTTATGAAATCTGGCCGAATGCCACAACCGGTCAAGTAAGCGGTTGTTATAATGGGGCATCTGGTCTGACGGATTATGCAAAAATGCCCAGTACGTGGAAATAATCATAGTTGCATGTTATAAGAGATTTGCCTATAATACCCGCACAATGACACGTAAGAGAAAGAATGTTTTTTTATGGGGGGTAATCTATCTCGTTGTGGGGATGACGGAGTTGTAAAGTAATTCCCCGCCTGGACCACCCATGGAAATTTTCAATTTCCGCGGGGCCCGGGGTGGGGAACTTGTTTTATCCTCGCACGGTTTAAGTTCTCCTTCGCTGGCGAAGGGGTGGACGCGTAGCGGACGGGGTAGTGGTTCTCTGAACTCTGAAACTATTTTCGCCTTGCAAAAATTCGCGCAATGCGGTAAAATTCCTTGAATAGAAAGAAAAAGTACTATGCCTAATCCAAAGGGACAGTTTTTTTAGGCATAATTGGAGGGAAATTTTGTTGCAGAAATCTGGGATTTTTAATTTAAAAACTATGCCTAAAAAAACTGTCGGGTTTTTGTTAAGGGCTGTGATGGCCATGACGTTGCTCTGGGGTGGGGATGATGCGTCGGCACGGGCATTAAAATATATGCGCGCGGGAAATGCCACGCCGATGTCAATCACATTGGATACTGTCAAGCGGACATCACCGGCCTTGGCACTGATGGTGCCGGGGGATGGGGATACGTGGTACGCAAACTTGACTGCGGTTACCGATGTCACCGTGGGGGGAATGTATATAAATCACAATGCCATCACATATGCGGTTCAGGATAATGTGGACGATATAAACGATATGGATCCGAAATTCTGGCTGACCACAACCCCGGGGACCAGCGAGTATATGATTTATATTTCTGCAGGGGGAACATTTTCGATTGACTGGGGTGATGGGAAAACCGAAACCATTACGCATGATAATCCGCCGGCATCAGAAGACGATGCCATGAACTTTATTTTGATGCATGAATATGCCACGGCTGACGCATATACCATTGGGATCGGTGGTCGGGCCACAGGGTATAAAATTGCATCTGGGGATGTGTCGGAATTAGATGCAACAATAATGTTGGGCGGCCCGATTGCCAGGTTGGATGGTTCCCTGGGCGCCATATTCCCCACCATCGGCAATGGCCAGGCCAAGGGATCGCAACCCATGTTCATGGGTACTTTTGCCATGGCGTGCAGCCCCAGTTTATCCGAAATCCCGTCGGGATTATTTGCCGGAATTAATGGCCGGCCGGTTCCCCATATGTTCTATGGGACATTTCGGGGGTGTTCGGGCCTGACCACCATTGGCGATAAGATGTTCGGGAATTTATCGGGGACGGCCCAGGACGGCATGTTCAAAGAAACCTTTGTCGGGTGCACATCACTAACCGGACCATCGGCGCGGACGACATCCGGAAAATACCTGTACGAAATTTGGCCGGTGGCGACCGAGGGTCAGGTTGGGGATTGTTATGATGCCGGTGCAACCGGTCTGGCGGATTATGCGGCCATTCCCGCCCCGTGGAGAGCCCAACTGGATGAACCGGAATTTTGGGTGACAACAACCCCCAATACGAGCAGTTTTTCGTTTAAAATGTCCGCCAAGGGCAGTTTTACCGTTGATTGGGGTGACGGGACGCGTGAAAAGATTATACGCAGTAGTACAGGAAGTCGGTCTTACAGTCACACCTATGCCACCGCAGGAACATACACCATCGGGATCGGGGGGCAGGCAACAGAATATTATAGCTATAAAGAAGATGCGGCGATCAGCTTTTTTGGGAATATGTCAGTTGCAGGGATTGATGGGAGTTTGGGTGCCATTTTTCCAACCATTGGTGGTGGGAGTGTACCAAATAATCAACCAAGATTTTATAGAACTTTCGGAGGTTGTTCAAATATGACCGGATCTATACCAGAAAATTTGTTTGAGGGTATTTCTGGTGCGCCGGCAGAAAATATGTTCTCTTGGACATTTAATGGCTGTACCGGATTGACGGGTGAAATTCCGTCAGGGTTATTCGCAG
>CASCZI010000007.1 GCA_949156565.1 uncultured Alphaproteobacteria bacterium
CGCCGGGTGCACCATGAATTAACCGCCGGATCGTCGGCGGTTTATTAATGAATATGTACCCCGCGATTTGAACGCGCACGCGTTCGACAATGAGTAGGCGAGATAAGCCCCGCGCCATCGAGCCGTCACGAATGCCGCGCCGGTTTGGGGCATTTTTGTTGTCCCAAACCAAAGCGAATCCGCCGGGTGCACCATGAATTAACCCGGGAATCCGGGATTTTTTATATTTATTGAATTTCCGAAATATCGGGAAAGTGTTTTCTAAAATGATCTTTTTTGCACAAAATGATCCAAATTTGACACACCGGATCCAATTATCAATATATTTGGCAACCGCCCCTTTGCCTTTGTGTGTGTTATAATGTTGTTTCCAATATGCCGCTTGCCCATCCAAATCATCCGGTATTTCCCCGGGCACCTGTGGGTGAATCTAAAAAAAAAGACCACCCCGGCGGCATCACCCACAAAAATTTGGGGCCCGATTTCGCCCTCCCCCGAGCCTGGGCCCCGCGCAAACTTTGGTTTGCGTGGGTGGGTTCTGGCGGGTGAACTAGCTTTGAACACTGATATCGACTGATATAAAAAAACCGCCCAATTGGGCGGTTTTTTTTAATCAATGTTTGTGTATTCACAGAACCCTTCGTTCGTGTCACAACGGGCGGCGATACCTTCGCTGATGAAATAGCCTTGGGGGTGCAAACATGCCGGGCATACGGATGGGGCCTCGGTCCCGATATGCCAATTTCCGCAATTCGTGCAACGCCACATCACCACATTGTCTGATTTGAATAACGTACCGTTTTCGATTGCTTCGGCCAATGCCTTAAACCGTGATTCATGATACCGTTCGGCATATCCAATATTTTTGAATATATCGGCGATGGCATCAAATCCTTCTTGGGCGGCAATCTGGGCAAATTTCGGATACATATCGGTATTTTCTTCGTTTTCACCGAATGCCGATGCCTGCAGATTTTCCAATGTGGTTCCAACCTTGCCCGCCGGGAATGCCGCGGTTATTTCCAACATGCCGCCTTCCATAAATTTAAATAAACGGGATGCATGTTCTTTTTCATGATTAGCCGTTTCCAGGAAAATTTTGGCAATCGCCTGATACCCTTCATCCTTGGCCTTGCTGGCAAAAAATTTATAACGATTGCGCGCCTGGGATTCACCGGCAAACGCCATCAACAGATTTTTTTCTGTCTGTGTTCCTTTTAATGATGCCATAATATTTTTCTCCTTTTGATTTATTGACTTTAAAATCCTAGCATGGCGGGGTAAAAAAATCAAAAATTTATTTTTTGTTTTGCAAATTTTTTCTGACATTCCGCCGTATGAATAACATCCATGTATTTGTCATATAAACGAATACCCAAGAATGCCCGGGCTTGCTCTATGGTGTCACCATACGCCCAATAGGTACCGTTATCGGTTTCATACTTGGCAACAATATCATAAATTTCAGGACCACATGACAAACCATAACAATTATTACACACCCGCATGGCGCGATAATATTCAAAACGATTGGATTCTATGCGATTTAATTTTTCCCCCAAGACATATTCACGATCCCGAACAACCTGAATAGGATGATCAAAACGATCTTGGACACGCCACAGACCACCAATAAATTCAACCCGATCAACCGCAATATTATCAAGAAAAATCGACATTCCATCACGGAAAAATGCCTTTTTCTGCATCAATCTGTCACGATCGTATGCCACGCGCCGTTCGGCATCTGATTGTTTACTTAATTTATTTCGTATCATCTTGTTCAATACCTATAAATTTCTTTTCAATGGCCGCGATTAATTCAGGGATACCAATGCGACCGGCGGCAGAAATCGTCATGATATCTGGCGTATTTTTCCGTCCAAACGATTTTTTAAACGCATCCATCCGTGCGGTCAAATCGTCCGGATCAATCGCATCAATTTTATTAATAATGACCATTTCCGGTTTGCCCAATAATCCACCGCCGTATGAATCCATTTCATGGCGGATTGCGGCATAACGCGCGGCCCAATCAGGTTCTGTGCCGTCAATCACATGCAAAATCATTTTGGTCCGTTCCGCATGCCCCAAGAAACGATCCCCCAGACCGACGCCGGTGTGTGCCCCCTCTATCAATCCGGGCAAATCCACCAGGACAAATTCGCGGTCATGGGCATACATCACCCCCAATTGCGGGTTTAACGTGGTAAAGGCATAGTTGGCAATTTTCGGTCGGGCCGCCGTCACCGCGGACAGCAGCGTGGATTTACCCGCATTGGGAAACCCGACCAACCCGATATCCGCAATTAATTTCAACCGTAATACCACCGTGCGTTCTTCGCCCGGCAAACCGTCATTCGCGATGCGTGGGGCACGGTTCGTCGGACTTTTAAAGTGCAAATTGCCCCATCCGCCGTTACCACCGCGGGCCGCCCGATATTCCATGCCATCAGCATTTAGATCGGCGTATTCGATTTCTTCGTTTTCGGACATAATAACCGTTCCCGTCGGTACCGGTAAAACCAGTGTTTCGCCCGAATATCCGGTCCGCATTTTACCCATGCCGTTTTGTCCCCGTTGGGCCGCGAAACTGGTCTTGTATCGATAATCAATCAATGTATTCACATTCGGTACCGCGCGAAAGACAACATCGCCCCCACGCCCACCGTCGCCACCGTTGGGTCCACCAAATTCAATGTATTTCTCGCGCCGGAAACTGGCCGCGCCATTGCCGCCATCACCCGCCTTTATCTTTATCTTTGCCTTGTCCAAGAATTTCATTTTTATCGCCTTTTGGGGACATTATAACTTAAAAACTTGCAATTTCCACCGGAAAGATTATAATGTACGTGCCGCGAAAGCGGTGATGATTCTGAAACCTTTACGGAATAGACGTTTTGGACCCGGGGGCGGTACCCGGCATCTCCACCATTCTATAATGGTCCAGAAAATGATTATGGTCGCGGGAATGTTGCGGATTGCGCCGTTTTTATCAAAAACCAACAAACGCAAAACAGGCACCGGCCAGAATCATTTTATGTGGGGATGATATAGGCTCGACAGGCGCAATAAAGGTAAAAGGCTGAATCCGACGTGGTGTCGTAAAAGACCAAATAAAAAATGAATGCGAACGATAATGTTCGTCTTGCAATGGCTGCCTAATGTGGCGTTGAATACGGTTGGCAATTGTTGGCTGTATTCGTTTTAGCGATTGCGGGGCCGCCGGGTGCCTGGCACCAGAAACCCGGCATTTTAAAAATGTTAATGAATAAAGGTAAAAAAATGTTTGGAAAAGTTAAAAAGGTATTCTTTACAGGCGTATTTGGAATTCTGTATGTGTCGTTCCTGGCCCAGGTTGTGTATATTTTGGGTTGGGTAAAGGGAATGGACATGAAATTGGCGTATTTGGGCGTATTGTCCATTGAATGGTTGGCGTTGATCGCGGCCCGCTATTTATCAAAGCGGTCCAGCGGTGCGGCCCAACATGGGGGCAACTTTAACCGTCGTCGTTAAAAAAATCCCGCCAGATGGCGGGATTTTTTGTAGTGTGCAGGATTCAAATAAAGGATGCTTGTTCCACGTTCCTCAATATAAATTCCCTAATTTCGGGGGATTTTTATTTGCCTTGAAAATCAATAAAAATGTTCTATATTAATGGGGCTATGAAAGACTATATTTTACCCGTTCGTGATTTGGTTGTTCATCCGGGATTGACGGTGCCGGTTTATGTGGACAATTCGGTATCTATTGCATGCGTGGATGCGGCGGTGGCCGGTGGGGGACGTATTGTTTTGGCCCCCCAACATTCGTGGAATTATCCATCCACCCCCGATGATGTATTTAACGTCGGCACCATGGCCGATATTGTCCAGGTATTACGTATGCCTGATGGGGCAATTCATGCCATGTTCCGCACAACGGCGGCCGTTAAATTATCAGAAATGACGGTTTCAGACGGTATATTTACCGCCACGACAACCGAAATCCCCATCATGGATGATATGGATAACGATCAGAACATTGCCCTGCGCGATAAAATTGCCCAGACAATGCAATCCATGGCCGCCAATCGTCGGATCAAGATGGACAAATTGCGTGCGATTATTCAGAACTATCCATTACCCGCCTTTATTGATGCGGTGGTTCAAATGGCGGAAATTGAAACCCTGGCGGCAACAGAAATATTATCGGCGGGAACATGGCGGGACAAGTTAATGCAATTATTGGAACAAATTACATTAATGGCCGAAACCGCCAAGATCGAAGATTCAATTAATCGTCGTGTTCACCAACAAATGGAATCGGGACGCCGGGATGCCATATTACAAGAAAAAATGCGCGCCATTCAACGCGAAATGGGCGATGACAGTGACGAAGTAGATACCGAAAACATGCGACGCCGGATAGAGCGCAGTTCCATGCCCCCAGAGGCCAAGGAAAAGGCCATGTCTGAATGGCGCCGGATGCGGTCGATGTCCCCAATGTCGAACGAAGGGGCGTTATTAAAATCATACCTAGATGAATTGTTATCGATGCCATGGGATAAATCAGATGCGGTGCCAATCGACCTGAACAAGGCACGGGAAATTTTGAATGCCGACCATTCTTGTATGGATGCGATCAAAGAACGTATCCTGGAACATATTGCCGTTATGAAAAAGACGGGCGGTCGCAACGGAACCATTCTGTGTCTGGTGGGGGCACCGGGTGTTGGTAAAACATCATTGGGCAAATCGGTTGCGGCGGCATTGGGACGCAAATACCAACGGATATCCCTTGGTGGGATTTCGGACGAAGCGCACTTTCGCGGCCATCGTAAAACATACATCGGGGCCCAGACGGGTCGTATCATGGACGCGTTAAAGCGTTGTCACACCAACGATCCGGTTATTGTATTGGATGAAATTGACAAGATGGGGCGCGATTGGCGCGGGGATCCGGAATCGGCATTATTGGAAATTTTGGATCCGGAACAGAATAAAACATTTCGTGATCATTATCTAGAGGTGGACTTTGACCTGTCGAATGTGGTATTTATTGCCACCGCCAACAGTTTGAATTTATCCGCCGCGTTAAAAGATCGCATGGAAATTATTGAAATCCCCGGATACACCGAACAGGACAAGATTAAAATTGCACGTGAACACTTGATCAATCGGGCGGCACACGATACGGGTTGGAACCCCAAAGACATTATAATCACCGATGATGCCATTCGGCATATCATTCGCAATTACACATCCGAAGACGGCGTGCGCCAATTACATCGCCAATTGACCGCCATCATGCGCCGGCAATTGTTGGAAAACAACTGTATGGATGTGCGTACCGAATTTACAGCCGATAAAATCGACCAATTATTGGCCATTCATAAAACCGTCGGCATGTCAAAGCGGATTGGATTTGGGATACGGATTTAAAATCAATGAAAAAAACACCTAAAAAGGTATCATTATCAGAAGCAAAAAGCCTGGGTCAGATGTTGAAACAGGCCTTTGATCAAGGGATGATTCAAAATATTCAGCCCCATTTTGTCATGACCCTAAATACTTTTGTTCATTCCTATACCGTATCGGGCCGTTTTTTTGAATTGGTCTGTATGCAGTGGCGCGACACCGGCAAACCGGAACAGTATAGCGTGACCGTGTATTATCCAAATGGAAATAAATATATTTTTGGTCAAGCGGCCCGGCAAATTTACCAATTATGTAAAACCAATCAACACTAAAAACCATAGGCATCACATCAACATGAATAAATTAAGTAAACTTATCAAATCACTGTCCCCGTCGGATATTCAGGTCAAAAGTACCTATACCTTTGCGCCGGGAAAAATAATATTTTATTATGATGTAAAGATACCAAATCTTCAAATATATGTCGGTCGCATCCGAACCATGGATCAAGGCCGTGCCAAGACAACCTATAAACTGGGCATCACACATCCCAACACGGGAACAGAGTTGATCGCCGCCAAACAAATGGCACACCAGGTATTTGATACCGTTCATGCAAAGATGGGGATTATCCGATGATTCTGATAATCAACACATCCGGGGCCGGGTTGGAATTTGTCCTGGGCGACCATTACAAATCGGTCGCGGTGGAAAAACAATCCGTGGCATTGCCAATCGAATGTGAAAAATTTTTGACCGAATGCGACGCCACGTGGCGGGATTTATCTGCCATTGGTGTTGTTGTTGGCCCCGGCAGCTTTACGGGCATCCGCTTGGGGATTGCCTATGCCAAGGGATTGGGAATGGGTTTAAACATTCCGGTGGTGGGAATTAACGCGTTTGAATTATATATGGCGGAAACACCCGACGCATTTGTGGCCATTGATTCGGGACGCGGGGATTTCTTTGTGGCGTCCCCCAAAACCGCCCCATGCACAATGACGATTGATGAAATTGAAACGCGCCAGATGGAATGTCCGCGCACCGTTGGCCACAAACCGTTTAATTTAATGCATGGGACCAAAATTGTCGGTGACAAATTGGCGTTGGGGGATATATCGCCTGTTGTACCAATGTATTTACGCCCCAGCTATGCCGAGGATAAAAAGAAATGACCAATGATTTAAACATTGAACAATTGACCAAGAAGCTTGATGCCCAATATCGCAATCCGGCAAATGATTCGGTGCGCGTGGCGGACGACATATTGATCAAGCATGCCATCGAAACGCCTGATTTTAAAATGACATCGATGCGGGTGTCCAATATTAATCCCCAGGTTGAAGAGTATTCGTACGTTCTTTCCGTTTATGAAAATATCCACGGCGTTATTCGTCGTTTTCATGATAATACAGATACCGCCCGGGCGGTATTTAATCGCCTTGAACAGACGGCACATGAAACCGATAAAATGCGTCCGTTGACGACGCCAGAAAAAGATGCGATTATCAACGCCCTGGGGCGGATGACATTTCGTACGCGTTATGCCCAGATCAAGGACGGCATTAACTTTCTCGATACATATACCGTGCATCACAGAAACGGCATTAAAATCCACGGGGTCATTGAACAATACCGGGGCGGCGATGCACCCTACTATTACGTTTCTATCCAAAATCCATGGCCAATGACGTCGCCCCTGCCGCGGCAATACAACAGCCAGAACAGCAATGACGAATCATTCGCCATTCGTGTCATTATGGAATTAAAGAAATATGTTCGATAATGTCGCCAATTTACATGCCAAATGTTTCCCCCATAAACCATGGGGGGTGAATGATTTTGCCGACTTGAAAAAATCTGGGTGTGATATTATTGCCAGTGATAACGGATTTATCGTTTACCGCGCGGTTGCCGACGAGGCAGAAATTATTTCCATTGGGGTTGCCCCCGATGCCCGGCGCACCGGTATTGCAGCGGCCATGTTGGGCATTGTTGAAAACGAATTACGTCGCGTTGGGATCAAAAAAATATTTCTTGAGGTGGCGGAAAACAACGCCCCTGCCCGCGCACTGTACATGGGGGCCGGCTATCAAGAAATGGGGCGACGCCCCAAATACTATGATGGGATTGATGCCATTATGATGCAAAAGGATCTGGTATGACCCAGGCCGCGGATTTCACCCCCAGTCGTGTCCACATTATTCAACGAATTGATAAATCCGTTCGACACCCATATGGTGTTCGTCCGGTGTCATATGCACCCATTAATCACCCATCGATTGTTCTCTTGGGGGGCGAAGGAACCATCAAGTCACGCTATGCCAATTATTATGCGTCCATGATCCAAGATATTTTACACAACGATGGCATACACGACATCAATATTTATTCCGTTTATTATGATTTTGGTAACCGAATCCCCAAACTGGACCGTACCGATATCTTTCGTCGTGCGGGATATAAAATAGAACAGTTACACAGGAACGGGGACAATAAAACTTTGGCCGAAATGTATAAACATGAACCCATCCCCCATATCGCCATTAAATTGTTTAATGTGTTCATCCGACCGCGCATTATGGGATCTGATGACCGCCCCCGGCATATGGATCAAATTATGTCATATATGGGCCGGATATTCTTTTGGACGCATTCGTACGGCGGGACGATCATGAATTATTTGGGGGAATATATGCGCGATGAAATGCGGCGCATCGGTTTTTCGGCCCATGATATTGATGCCGTGTGTCAACAAATACTGGTTATCGGTCATGCCCCGACCGTCCCCATGTTTCGTCAACCGTTTCGGACGTTAAATTTTGTTTCGTGCGGGGATACGATCATTGAAAATGTGAATCATATGACCGATTATTTAAATAAAAACGCAGATGACATTACGCCGATGTATATGGATGAATCCTGCGGAAATGTGATAACCACCGGATTCTTTTATTCGGATTATTGCAACCGCGAACATAATCCGGCACCGTTACGGAAAAATTCGGCCGAATATCGCGAATTATGCGATGATGGTCGCGTGGTCTTTGATGCGGAACGCAACGCCATCACAAACGCCGCGCGTTACATATCACAAACCGCGGATGGTATCCCATCACCGCGCGAATTGGTATCTGGCCCAACGGTCAATTTTGATAAAATGGCCCATACTGGCAAAACAATGTATGAAATTATGTTAAAAGATATTCGTTCACAAAAACACAACAAAAGATGATCCATGTCAACCCCAGATTTTGAATTTTACCCCAGTTCACTAAAACTGATCCATCGTATCGATAAAAGCGAATTTAACAAATTCGGCATCGTCGCATCATCACGGATTCCCATAACACGGCCCGCAATGGTAATATTTGGGGGTGATTGTACCGAAACCCGGCGTATCGCCAATAATTATGCATCGGTGATGGAAAGTATATTAAGGAAGGCCAACATCAATGATGTTGATATATATTCTGTCTATTATTCCTTTGGCGATCGGGATAGTTTTTTAGACCGCATAAATATTTTTCGGATGGCCAAGCATCGGATTACCATGCGTCAGGCCCAAGAAAAAACATTGGCCCAGATTATTCAGGCCGAACCAACATCACCCATTGTTCGTCGCGCCTATGACATGATTTTTCAGCCACGATTTATCAACAGTCGCGGTTATCCACGTGATATGGATGCGATCATTAAATATATGGGGCGGCTATTTCTGTGGGGACATTCACATGGGGCGGCAATGATTCGTGCGTTGGGGGAATATACCCATGACCGTTTACAAGAATTGGGATTTAACGAATCTCAAATCTCAAAAATTTTGGGCCATGTTTTGGTGATTCAACATGCCCCCATTACCCCATTGCATCACCAACGTTTTAACACGTTAACATTTGCATCGGCATCAGATTATATGATGGATTTGTACAATGAATTTTCCGATTGGATGGCCGACCATGGGGATGCGATACCGCCCATTTACCTGGGGCCAAAATATGGTAATATAATTTGCGCGGGAAAACTGGCATCCAAACCCGCCGACGAACATGATATGTGCGCCCTGCGGATAAATACGGCATCCTATCATAATTTAAGTCCCAATGGTCGCGTGGTCTTTGATGCCGAACGCAACGCCATCACAAACGCCGCGCGTTACATATCACAAACCGCGGATGGTATCCCATCACCGCGCGAATTGGTATCTGGCCCGACGGTCGATTTTGAAAAAATGACCCGCACCGGCGAAACAATGTATCAAATTATGTTAAAAGATGTTCGTCGCCGGCGACAAATGCCAAAACGCGATCGTCAAATATAACATCACGCGGCCGCAGGACCGCCGCCACATGCATGTCCGATGCCGCACGCGTACGGGATAATGCAACATACGTTTGGCCATGGGCAAATGCCCCACGCGATATATCCACCACCACCGTATCCAGTGTTTTTCCCTGGGCCTTGTGTATGGTCATGGCATACCCCAGATTAAGGGGAAATTGCTTAAAACTGCCGACTTCGTTTTCCACCAATCGATCATTTTCATCCCGGGCATATTCAATCTTTTGCCACGTTTCAGGCCGGACAGTGACGACATCCCGATCGGCATTTAACAATTCCACAACAATATCACGTGCGGTTAATGACCGAACAATCCCCATTGATCCATTGTGCCATTTGTCCCCGTTTTTCACAAAGACAACCAACGCCCCAACCTTTAAGATTAATGCCATGGGGGCCGGGGTATCGCGTTCGGCAAATGTCCCCGCCAAGACACCGTTATATACCACCTCTGGTGCGTTAATCTGGGCCAATCGATCGGCATTAATCCGTTCGGCCACCGCCCGAAATGGCGTAATAATCACCGCATTTTCACGCCGGGCCGGATCAGAAATGTGACATTGATTAAAAAATTCCAATGCCCCCACATCATTTGCCCGTAACCGCCCCAGGGCATTTAACAATTCACCATCATTCTGGCGATAAACCAAATCAAAATCATATTTTTCAAAATGCGCGCGGGCGTACACATGACTATCAAAGAAATAGGCATTGGCATGTCCATATTCTGATGCATAATATGTCGTTGCATCGCGCGTAATCACCGGCGGCAATTGAAACAGATCGCCGATCGCCACCACCTGTAACCCACCAAAGGGCGCATCATTTCGCCGGGCCATTCGTGCCAAAATATCCATCGCATCCAACAAATCTGGGGCAACCATTGATATTTCATCAATAATCAGAATATCCGCCCCGGTCAAGATATTACGCGGACGCGCCTTTAATTTTAAAAATTCTGGTAAAATGAAATCGCGCGGCTGGATCTGGAACATGGAATGAATGGTCTGGCCACCAATATTCAATGCCGAAACCGCCGTTGGACATGCACAAATAATCCGCTTTGCGGATGCAGATTTTAAATAATTTACAAATGTTGATTTTCCGGTTCCCGCCTGCCCCAGGATCAAGATATTTGAATGGGATCGTTCAATGGCATTAAACGCGGCCATCTGGGTTTCATTTAAAATTGGGGCAATCGTGGACATGTTCCCATCATGCCATATCCGAATAAAAAATAAAACAAAAAAGATCTTGAATCATTCGGCAAAATATGTATAATGCACGCCGTGGGTTAGTAGCTCAGTTGGTTAGAGCGGAGCGCTCATAACGCTTTGGTCGTGGGTTCAAGTCCTACCTAACCCACCATGTTGATTGTATTCATGCTGGTCACAAAACAATTGTTTAGTGTGTCGGCCAAGAAACAAAATCCCGCCATTATCACCCATGGGGATAGTTAATCCGTTGTGGGATGATGGTACGGGATTTTTTCTTTTTGATATCCATCACCAATGATTATTATCATTTAGAAATATAATAGCTTATTTTTCGCTTGCATACTAAGTGGGATTTTTTCTAGAATACAGAATAAAAGAGAGGACTAAAGTGAGAAAAAGCACCAGATTTCTGCACGTTTTTGCATCTTTATTTATGATATTTTTTATCGGTCATGCGATCGCCGGATACGATTGTCCCACCACACGGGTTTATGATCGATGTGTGCCTGGGCGGTATTTATCCGACTGTGGCACCGGTCCCTTTGGGACAACAGAAACATCCGTCACGACACCCAGTGTGGGGAACAGTTGTAAACTATGTCCCGAAAATCATACGTGCGCCGGTGACAATAAATGTCCTGTATTGAATAAAATAAAATGCCCGGCCGGTCAATATTTACCAAGGGGCCAAAAAACATGTGCCGCATGCCCAGCGGCGGCGGTTTATTGCCCAGGAAGTGCGGCATTGGGTGAAAACGACGGATTCACCCCAAGTACTACTGAGGATAAAGGCAAAATAAATTGTCCCACGGGTTATACTGCAAATACAAATGGGGGGAAATCACAAAATACACAATGCGAAATAAGTGTGCCCGCCGGTTATTATATTGCAATAGGTGGGGCAAAAACAAAATGTCCGGCTGGGACCGCAAAGGGCAGTCATAACGTTAACTATGGCAGTACATCTTCTTGTGTCAACTGTACAGGTGCAACATATTCACTAGAGGGCGCAGCGAGCTGCAGCGCATGTACACAACTTGGTGCCATATACAATGACGCAACGATCCCGACACATAACCGTCCAGAATCTTGTCGGGCAAATGTGCCGGCCGGGAAACAATTAACGGAAAGGGGTCAAAACTTTACGGATTGCGATCTGGGCACATATGCGGATTCTGTCAGACCGACAAACTTTGGATCGGCGGGCATGTGTGCATATTGTCTCGGGGCAAAATATACCAATGCCACCAAAGGGGCAACAGCCTGTACGGATTGTCCGGATCCATACATATATGATACAACAACAATTAAAACCTCTGTTAACCAATGCAAGGTTCAATTGCCGGGCGGCAAATACATCAAAGATGCCGGCGCGGGATTACATGATTGCTATGACCCGATATTTAAACCAGAGGGCAATTGTGATACGACGGATTGTGATAAGCGTTATTACTGTCCGGCAAATCAAGTTTTCAGCTATGGCGAAACTGGGGGACGTAATGAATGTATGCGTTTCTATAACCGAACAGATGAAAACGCCAACCTCACGAACCAGACCGAATGTAAAATAAATATCAGTTCTGGCATGCAATTGGAAACGGCCGAAACATTTGACATGGAATATTGTGCCCAAGGAACATTCCGCGATGGCGAAGTTGACGTCAACTGGGGCGAATTGGGGCCTCAGTGCGAAATATGTACCGAAAATACCTATGCAGAAAACATGGGTGCACATAAATGCCGACCATGTAATACGGGATACACCACGCGGGGTAATGACATCACCGATCATGACAACGTGACCGATTGTAAAATTGATTGTACCCCTGGGACATATGTTGCCACGGCGGGTGAAATATGTACCACGGTTCCTGATGGTACGTATATGCCGAATTCCACAACTGTTCCCCAGACACGTGTTAATGGCGATGACGACCTGCCGACACCTGTGGCATGTCCGGTGGGGGATGGATTGAATGACGATTATGATTTGACCTATGAAATCCACAGTGCGCCCCCGCGGTCTGCGGTTGAAAATTGTTATAACCAATGTCCGGAACCGTGGGAAATTGCTGGCGGAACGATGGAATATGCCACTGGTTTATTACAAGGCATGACCATCACCAATCCATACGCGGACAATTATGCAAATGATTATAACACGTCCGGCCAGATGTATTACATCAACAATACATATGGTATGTGCACGTATCGTTCAACATGCGAAAGTCCACTCTATTACGACTTTAACAGCCCGGGCCCAGACCCCATATGTCAAATGAAACAGTGCCCGAGTGACAATTATTGTCCCGATGGGGATCCGATGGTGCATCCATGCCCCACAGATCCAGTTGATAATAACCCCGGAAATTCAAACGCCGGCAGCAAGGATGCATCCCAATGCTATCACAATCATGCGGTGGTGGGCGGCGATTTGACCAATGTGTTTGAATTTGGGACGGCCCGTGAAACATGTTTTTGGAATAAACAAGACGAAAAATACAGTGCCAGTTGCCGTATTGATATTGCCGAAGTGACATGCGATGCCGGGTATTTCTATTATGAAAATTCCCAGGATTACCAATGTCATGAGGTGGGTGATAAATACTATAGCCCACGCGGCAGTACCACACGTTTCGAATGCCCGAACCCAACCGAAGACATAACCAACTATGTTTACACAAATGGGTCGGATGCCGAAATGGGTCGTGGCGAAATATCGACTTGTTTCCAGATATGTGACCGACCAGTGGCCCATTCAGAACAGGTTGTTGCATCACAAACACGGGTTTATTATACCAATGGGGCATATCCACTGTGTTCGTACGACGTTATGTGCCATACGGGGTACACGGTAAATAAAAATAACACCGATATTCCATCATGTGATCCGAACCGATATGAAATCACATTGGATCGTAACGAAGGAACCGGTGCAACACCCGACACGACAACCTGTACATTCGACAATGGATCTTGCTTCTTACCAGCAACAACGCCATTAAATCGTGCCGGATATCAGAACATGAATCAATGGTGCACGGCCGCCGATGGAACTGGAACGTGTTATGATGCGGGAACAACCGTGGCGACAAATATTTCGGCAACCGGGTCGGCCATCACTCTTTATGCCAAATGGTCACCACGCGTGTACAAGGTTCGTTTGGATCACCAAGGTGCCGAAATTGCGGGCGCACCCGAAGACGTGTATTTAAAATATGACACGGCATGGTTTATTGACGAATATGCCAATACCCGTATCAAACAATTGACCACGCGCCCGGAACGCAACGGATATGCGTTTGATGGATATTATACCAAACCAAAACCAACATCCGCCGATGGCAAGGTTATTCGACCGACCCCAGACAACGATGCAATTCGTCTGATTAATGATCGTGGGGAATTTGAAATGACCGTTGGGGCATTGGAATTTACGACAATGATGGGCACCAACCAGGTTTATGCATGGTGGACGCCAGCCGTGACACAATGCGCGCCAGGAACATATTATCATGATATGGTGGGTTGCGTGACGTGCGAACAAAACCATTATTGTCCGGGCGGAAATTTTGACACAGAATCCGGTAACCAAGGCCATGAACGCTGCGACACCCTGGGAGATGGGGGATGGAACCAAACGGAAACAATCGGAAATTCCATGCCAGAGGCATGTTATCGCACCTGTGTTGCCTATGACATTGAATACGGAACCGCAAACCCACATAATGCGACCGAAAATTGGCCCACAGAATGCACATTCTATGGTATATCTGATACCGGAAATCCGTGTGATATTGAAAACGGGCGGTGTGTTGAAAAATTCTGTAACAGCGATTACGAATTGCTTAACGGATATTGTACACCATGCGAACGTGACAATGCGGTTGAATATAAACCGGGTGCGAATTGTCAAATCGCCAGCTGTGTTGCCGGATATCATCCCAACACCAGTGGACGCGCATGTGAAGATGACACAATGGAATGCACCATTCCCAATGCAGTACGCGCAGAAAAAGTGTGGGATCCTGTTAAAAAGGCATTTTCCGATTGCGTGGTGATTGAATGTGAATTGGGATATCATATGTTGAACGGAACATGCGTTGTTGACCAAGAATCGTGTACCGTGGATCATGGAATTGGAACCCGTGAATGGGATGCGGTCGCAGGCGCATGGGGACCATGTGTGGCCACAATGTGCGACGCGGGTTACACCAACGATCCCGCTGAATCTGAAAACCCAACCGCACAATGCGGTAGATGCCGGAATTATTACAGCATCTTGGGTCAACCGGCCGCATCCAGTTATGTCAAAGGGTGCGAATTGGCGTCATGCCTGTACAGCGGTGAACTCTATATCCTTCAGGATAACGAATGTGTTCCGATTTGCGACATTGATGGCCGCGAAGACGATACCGGAACAATGAAATGGAATCCGGTTACCAAAAAGTGCGATCGGGTTTGCAAACCTGGATATGCCATGTGGTAAAAAAATCCCCCCATTTGGGGGATTTTTTTATCGACAATGATACAATCCACCCCACCCCAATTGTTCGGCATATGAATGATGCGTAACCATTGCCCACCGCGATATGGCATGCACGAAATCATTTATATGATACCCCACCCCCATATCAGACAGAATAAAAATCAAATTTTCCCCAAACTGAATCATCTAGATTTTTCCGCACATTCATGCCATAATCAAAACATGCAACATTACGACGTTATTATTATTGGGGCGGGTGCGGCCGGTTTGACCGCCGCCGCACAATGTGTGTCCCATGGGGTTCGTACGGCTGTATTGGACATGGGGCGTGCCCCCGCGCGCAAGGTTCGTGTATCGGGCGGCGGACGGTGCAACATCACGAATACGGCGGCATCCCGCGATCGGTATTTTGGTGAAAATCCGGATTTTGTCCGCGGTATTTTGGCCCGCGTCACCCCCCAGGATATATTGACATGGGCAACCGAACATAATCTGGGGGCGCGGGAAAATGATCCAGGACGCTTTTTCTGTGATGCCGGTGCCGCGGCGGTGGTCGATGCATTGGCCCACGATGCCCGTGGCGCCGACATATTTTATGAAACCCATGTCCATGATATTGAACATCATGCGGGTATTTTCACCATAAAAACATCCCGTGATCTGTTTTCGGGAACACGCGTCATTGTGGCGTCGGGGGGTATATCGTATCCCAATCTTGGGGTTTCGGATTTGGGATATCGCATTGCCAAAAAATTTGGTCATAAAATTGTCCCGCCCCGCCCTGGATTAACCCCAATTCATACATCGGTCATGCCCACCGAATTGGCCGGAATCTCATTAAACGTAGCCATACATATCGGACGCGCCGTGGTTTCAGATGCATTGTTATTAACCCATAATGGCATTGGTGGACCGGCGGCATACCGAACATCATTATATGATTTAACCGGGGGCATCACGATTGATTTTTGCCCCGACGTTGATATGAACACATACATGACGACCGCCCGGATGGCAAACGGCCGACGCACCGTCGCCACAACATTATCAGAATGGATGCCAATGCGTTTGGCCCGATGGTTGGCGGGCAATATTGCCGATATGCGGATCGCGGACCTGAATATATCCCAGATCCGGGATATCGTTGCCCGCACCCATAATTTTTATATTGCGCCCGATACCATGACCCGCGCTTCTTTCACCGGGGCCGAGGTTACATTTGGCGGCGTTGATACCCATGATATTTCCCCGCGCACATTGGAATCCAAACGGTGTCCTGGTTTATATTTCGTCGGCGAAGTATTGGATATTACCGGCGATCTGGGGGGATTTAATTTACAGTGGGCATGGTCTTCGGGGCGTGTGGCCGCGATGGCGGCAACGAATTAAAACCTATGGCAGAAACGGATTTTATCCGGCATACTGTCCCGCATGAGAGAACAAGTATTCACCGCATCTGATGGCAAAAAAATTATATGCAGTCTGTGGGCCAATGTTTCCGGCACTCCACGGGGCGTTGTTCAAATTATTCACGGGATGGATGAACATGTTGGTCGATACGATCGCTTTGCACGTTTTTTAAATAAAAACGGTTTTATCGTTTGGGGTGATGATCATCGGGCCCATGGCCGTACCGCAGGCGACATCCAAGAAATTGGATTGGTCATGGACGATTCAGACCTGTTTTCATCTATTGTATCTGATGAATTAGAAATATTGACCTATTTACGGGAACGGTTTAATGTACCGGTGTTTTTATTTGGCCACAGCTATGGCAGTTTTATTACCCAATCTGTCATATCACAAACCCGGGCGCATTCGGGTGTTATATTGATGGGAACGGCACGTTACCCACGCGCCATGGTACGTTTGGCATTTTATGTCGCATGCATTGGGACATTTATGGGGGGACGCAACGCACCGGCACGATTACTGGAATATTTTTCGCCCATTCGATCGCGCCCGGGCCGCCCCAGCAAGTTAACCCGCGACCCGGCCCAAGTTATCGCCCACGATCGTGATCCCATGCGGGCCAAACACTTTTCATATGGATTTTATAAATCATTATTTAAAAATTTATTGAAAATGCGCTATTGTGCAAATCAAGATATTCCATTGGTGGTGATGGCGGGCGATCATGATGCCGTTGGTGGTTATGCCAAATATGCATTTGCGTTATATGAAACATATGTCATGCGGGTGCGTAACACATCTATGTACATTTATCCTGATGCCCGTCATGAATTGTTAATGGAACTCAATTATGCCGATGTGATGGACGATGCATTACAATTTATTAATGCGGCACGACTTAACGCCGACCGCATTAACCGATGCGCTATTGTGTGGGAATAAACGTATTAATTCTGGGCGGCCAAATCACGGGCAATATCCCCCGCCAATTTGTCCATTAAATTCCCCATCATCCCGGCGTATTCGCCATATGTATCCCCCATATGGGCCGTGTAATTCACCACCCGGGGACGGGCCAATTCACCATTTTTGCCAATGGTATAGACCGCCGATAACCGCCCCATTCCACCCAATGTGCCATCCATCTGATTAATTTCAACAAAAACAGAATAATCCCCGGCCGGACCGGCAAAGTTTGCATCTTTGATTGATGCCGATGGTAAACGCGTCGATAATTCTGAAATCAAACGCCGTTGAATCATGCCGCCCAGGCCTTCGGCCCATCGATTGTCTTGGGATACAAAGACATTGACACCATTGCGTGTGACCATTTGTGGGCGATCAATATATTCGGCAACACGCACACGGGATACGTCCACCGTCATGGGCGACGTTTGATGGGTAATACACGTCCCGTCATCCATTGTGCAATTCATCCCCGACCCAAATGTATAAAACGACGGTTCCGGACTGCGTCCGCCCATACATCCCGCCAACATTATAGTTGCCAAAATTGCCCATGTTTTTTTCATGATTTATTTCCCCTTTATTAATGATTCTGGATGACGTTCCAAATAATCTGCCAAATTTCGGATCGCATTGGCGGCACGACTGATATCATCAACCGCGGCGTTAAAGTTATTTAATGTTGCCGCCGATTTACCCGCCAAATCACGACTGACCCGGACGGCGGGTGCCAAAACATCTTTTAATTCTTTTAATGTTTGATTCATGTTATCCACCACTTCGCGGATTGGAATATCAGAAACATTTGCCGATAATTCCCCAAGTGACGATAACACCGTGGGAATTTCCAAAATATCCCCCGTTCCATCCCCGGTTATGGTTGTGGCACGTCCCGGCTTTACATTCAATTCAATCATCAATTGTCCGGTTAAGATACTCTGGCTTATTAATTGGCCGTATAACCCCCGTTCAATCAATGCCGTTACCATTTTATCTTCGTCCCAATGGTGTCCATCTGCCGCGGCCGAAATACTCTTGGAAATATTATTAAATGTCACATAAACCGGTATTGTAAATTCATATGTGGATACATTGGGAACGATTTCGATTTTGACGACTTTGCCCACCTCTACCCCGTTTAAAACCACAGGTGCCCCAACCGATAATCCCTTGATTGATTCATGAAAATACATCACATACAAATCATGATGCGATCCGCGTATTCCCAATCCCAACGCCAACGCCACAATGACCAAGAATGTAATAATCCCCCCAAGGATAAATGCCCCTATTCTTTTCTTGTTTGGTTTATGTTTCATTTTGTTCCCTTTGCCCGTGTTAAAAATTGTTCAACTGTATCATTTGGTGGATAACGCAATAGATGACGCGGATCACCATGTGCAATAATGCCACGCGTCTGGGCGTCAATAAAGATGGAATTATTCGCAATCGTGAATATAGATTCAAGTTCATGCGATACAATAACAATTGTCGTACCCAATGCGCGATTAATTTGTAAAATTAAATCGTCCAACGCCCGTGATGATACCGGATCCAGCCCCGCCGACGGTTCATCAAAGAAAACAATTTCCGGATCCAATGCCAATGCCCGGGCCAGACCTGCACGCTTTTTCATACCCCCACTTAACGCGGATGGATAAAAATCAGCACATGCATTTAATCCAACCAAATCCAGCTTTAGCGTCACAATATCATTGATCATTTCGTTGGAATAATCCGTGTATTGATGTAATGGCAATGCGATATTTTCACCCACCGTCATTGATCCAAACAAGGCACCCGATTGAAACAAAACCCCAACACGGCGCATAATCTGGGTCCGCATGGCGGCCGATGCCGCCGTCATGTCGTGACCCGCCATCATGATTTGTCCCGATATCGGTGGCACCAGCCCCGTTAACGCACGCAACAACGTACTTTTCCCAGAACCACTGCCCCCCATAATGGCAAAGATATCACCTGCATGAACATCAAATGTCATATTTTCCATTAATGGCACATCATCATAACCGATGGTCAAATTTTTGACGGAAATAATGGGTTTCTTTTGTTGTGTCATATGCCCAGTACCTCGAACAAAAATGTAATTATACCGGTGGCAACCACCATCCAAACAATCGACATCACAACCGCGCGCGTCGTAACCGCCCCCACCGCATTCGCATTACGCCCCGAATTAATCCCATAATAACATCCGCACAACGCAATAATCACCCCATAAACAAATCCGTGAAAAATCCCAACCATGAAATTCTGTAACCCCAATGCGTCCATGGTATAGGACATGTATTCCGGCAACGGAATATGAAACATCAAAACCCCAACGGCCATTCCGCCCAATATGGCCATCGCATCCGCCAACAATGTCAATATGGGCATGGACACCACCATCGCAATCACACGTGGTAATACCAAAAAATCCGTCCGACTGATCCCCATGGTACGCAATGCATCTAATTCTTCGTTTGCCTGCATCGTGCCAATTGTTGCCGCATACGACGCCCCGGTACGCCCCGCCATGATAATACCGGTCATCATGGCCCCCATAATACGTATTGCGGCAATGGCAACCAAACTGGCCACGTATACTTGGGCGCCAAATAATTTTAACTGTGCGGCCCCCACAAAGGCCAATATAAGACCGATAAGAAAACTGATTAACGAAACGATTAAAATGGCGCACGGTCCCACATCATCAAACGCCATCCACCAATCCATGGCCCGCGTTTGGGCACGCCCACGAAACATCCGTCCCAACGAAACAAAAACATCCCCCACAAATGCAAATGCGCGGCGAACCGCCCCATACATATGGTAACCCCAATCCCCCAAATGTTCAATGCGCGTCATCGGGACCGGTGCATTGGGCATCATACAGGCCGCACGTCCCGACATCTTGATCAATTCGACAACCCCCGCCGGCATAGATGCAAACCGGAATTTTATTTTTTGCCGTGCACCCATCTGCATAAAACGACGTAATTGAACGATCAACACACTGTCCCATGATGTAATTGCACCCCCATCGATCTGCACACTATGAACCGACCCATCGGTTATCCGACGTAATACCCCATCCCATGCATCCATATGGGAACCCCGCATATCACCGGTCAATGTGATATTTAATTGACGATCTGAAACAGAAATACGAATGGTCACGGTGTGATATTGCCCCCCCTGATACACCACCTATTCTACACGAAATCCCCCCGACGACGCAACAGATGTTTTTATCGTTTGAAACGCACGATCAATATTTAAATCTTTTTGTGCAACAACCGTCCCATTTGAATTCACCACACATAAGGTATAGGTCCCATATTTTATCCCGTCAAAAATAAATCCCCCGTCGGCGTCAACACGTCGTGCCGCAACCAATTCACCCGCACCAACCGGGGATGCCCCAGACGTAAGACTGCGTGCACCCGCCGCCGTCATGGCAATAACACTGTTGCCACCTTTTACCTCTATGCCACCAAACGATAACGCACGTGTTTGTGTACCCCCCCCAGCGTTCGCCACAAAGTTAATGTAATGGGTAACGTCACGGGCACTTTTTCCCATGTCTTTTATCATTTATCGTTGACATCATTGGCGGGACATGTGATAATCTTCCTATATAACAACGGTCAAAGGAAAGGAGAACCAATGAAAAAATCAATGGGATTAATCGTCTTGGCGGCAATGACCACCACGGGTGCCATGGCGGCCGATTTTACGCCCTATGTGGGATTGGGAATTGTTATCGACAAGGCGGGCACATCGGCCAAGCGCATGGGATTTGACCCAACATCTGACGAAGTATTCGTGACAAATGGCGGGGGTAAAATGAAATTTGATGCGGTCATGGCGGGCGAAGTGACGGCCGGCGTCAAATATGGCAACGTACGTGGCGAATTTGAATTTGCATTGCGTGGCGCATCCGAAGATGATTATGAACTTTATGCCGGCGATCTGCGCGCCATGATGCCGGACATGGGCATGCCTATTCCAATGCCAATTATGGGCAATATTGATACATCCACATCGGTGAAGCATAATTCGTATATGTTCAATGCCTATTATGACTTTGAAATTTCCGGATCAAAATGGTCACCCTATGTCGGGGCCGGTATCGGTGTCGGCACGTACAAGCAAAAGGCCAAGGTGGAAATCAATCTGGACAACGATATGATCAAACAAATGATCTCCGCCATAGGCGAAGATATTTCAACCATACGCGTTACCCAAGATAAAACCGAATTCGAATGGCAATTGGCGGTTGGGACAACATACCACTTTACCCCCAATTGGGCGGCGGATGTGGCCTATCGCTTTAACTCGTCAACAATTGATGGGGAATTTGTTTATGCACATGAATTAAAACTGGGCGCACGTTATTCATTCTAAATATCCATAAGATCGAAAAAATTCCCGTGGCAAACGGGAATTTTTTTACTTGTCTTTGCGCCATCGGATTTTTATACTACGCCGGCAAATATATTAAATACAGGAAGGATAAATGAAAAAGATAATGGGAATTGAATATGGGCGCGGATGCTTAAAAAACGCAATTGATGGCGGATGTGCATTGGGACCCGCGGCGGTACGCGACATGTTTCCAAACGCTGATTGGACAATGGTAACCGCCGATCCGTTTGATGCCGAAAAATGTGCATCAGATCGGTTTGGTGAAAACTTTGAAATCCAAAAAAAAATATATGCGGCCACCCCGCGTGGCACGCGCCACATTATGATTGGGGGGGATCATTCGGTAAATTTTGGACACTTTGCGGCATTGGCCGATGAATTTGCCAATGATGATTTATGCTTGGTTTATATTGATGCCCATTTGGATATTCATACACCAGAAACATCCCGGGCCCAGGCATCCGGCGCACCACATGGCACCAATGTTCGGGCAAATTTGGGAACCGGTGACGCACGATGGATGGGATTGGGTCGCAAATGCCCGGCATTAAAACCAGAAAATGTGTTTTTTCTGGGAACCCGCGATTATGAACCCGCAGAAATCGAATTCACCACCCAAAACAATATTTACATGCGACGCCCAGATCAGCTAAAGTCTCCCGAAGATTGGGCCACGGCCGTTGGGGAAATACGGGACCGGATTGGTAACCGTCCGTTTGTCGTATCATTTGATTTTGATGCCATCGACCCCCAATTGTTTGGCGATGTTCTGGTGCCAGCGGCGGGGGGAATATCGGTGGCCGCGGCCGAATATTTTATTGATGCCTTTGGTGACGCACACAGTATTGAATTTGTTGAATATGCCCCATCGGGGGATAAAAACGCATCTAATATTGTTCGTCAATTAATCGGGCGGGTTATTGATAAATAAAAATACCCCACCACAAGGTGGGGTATTTTTATGTTCGTCATGATTTTCAATCATTCTTATTTACCCCACCCATTATACAGATTCACCCACAAATATATCCCCGTCCATTCCGACCAACCGAACATCACACACCGTGCGTTGCGGTACGGATTTTCCGGCAATACGTACCGGAATATCATGCGGATCACGGGCCATATTATGGGATTCGACCAACACGCTTGTTATTTCCCCAATCCGTTGACGCATATACATTATGCGATTATTATTGGCCAATTGATTTATGGCAGCGGTACGTTCCCGTGCCGTTTCACGTTGTATTTGATTGGGCATATCGGCGGCCACCGTACCGGGACGTGGCGAAAAAGGAAACGCATGTATATGAATGGGGCGCAATTGACGGGCCAATTGCATTGTTTGATCCCATAATTCATCTGTTTCCCCCGGGAATCCACATATGATATCCCAACTAAACGTGACATGCGGTGCGGCATGCGCGACCAATCCACGCACCATGTCCGCCGTATGCCGACGACGCATAGCCTGTAGAACAGGGTCGGACCCCGATTGCATAGATAAATGAATATGCCCCATCATCCGCGGATCATCCATCATATCCAAAATACGGGGCACCTGGGGCGATGCCGGATCCAATGACGATAAACGTAATCGTTTAATGCCAGACACATCGCGCAATAATCCCGCACACACATCCGCGATCAGCATGCCGTCACGCGCATAACTGGCCGTGTCGACGCCCGTAAGAACGATTTCTGAAAAACCATTATCTATGGCCGCACGGGCATCATCCAAAATATCTGTATAATTAAAAGATACCGCCGGCCCGCGCACCAATCGCGTCACACAATATGTACAATCATGATGACATCCATTTTGTACCTGAATATATTGTTTGGATAATACATTTTTCCGAAATGCGAAACGATCAATACGCGCATTCGACCCAACATCATGTCCCATATAGGCATCCAGATTTAATTTATCCGTGTTGGGAATAACAATCACATGCGGGATTTTTGAAAACAATTCTGGATTTCGCGTTGCCGCACATCCCGTCACGAAAATCGGCACAGCCGGATTTTCCCGTGCAATTTTCCGAACCGCTTGGGCCGATTGGCGTTCCCCTTCGGCGGTAACACCACATGTGTTCACCACAATTGCCCCAGATATATGCCCCCGCAACATTTTGGCAATCTTTTCTGATTCTAATGCGTTCAACCGACACCCAAAAGATAATGTTTTTATATTTTCTTCTTGCATTTTTTGCATCCATGGGGCATTATAACGTGGTTTTAAACGAATTCAACAAAGGAATTTATGATATGGCCCGTACAACAAATTCAGATACCTTGCCTTTTGTAGAAAGCCGTTATGAACTGGGGATGTTGGCATCTCAACGTGTTCGTGACCTGAACGGGGGGGTGGAATCCGTTGTGGAAAAATCTAATGATAAATTAACGGTTGTTGCCCTGCGTGAAATTGCCACCGGCCAATTAGAAATTGACAATTTACGTCATGAATTTGTTCAATCGTACAAGGAATCACCGGTGACAGACACCGCGTCCGAGTCATTAGAGGTTGGAACCGAAGATCCCATGTTGCGTGAAATTGATGCAGAATTGGAAAATGCGTTGGTTGAAACACCTGCTGATCCGGTGGAAATGGCCAATGAATTAGAAGTTGCGGCCGATGATGTCGCAACTGATGACCAAGAATAAACAAAGTATCCGGAGACGTCGCATAGTTGGTCTAGTGCGCTACATTGGAAATGTAGTATACCGGCAACGGTATCAAGGGTTCGAATCCCTTCGTCTCCGCCAGGAATATAGAGCATCCCACGATAATTCCGTGGGATGTTTCTTTTGCCCCGGAATCCGGGGATTTTTATGCACGACGGTACCAGTGTATACCCGCCATCCCGCCCAATCCCGCCAAAATCCAACGCATTGCATACCTTGCCCAAAATCCCGATGCCACTTCGGGGATTGAATTAACATCTGGTTGACATTATATAACCAATAGAATGATAAACATAGGTGCGAAGCAAGATGGATGAACGGTATGATTTATTAAAAGCAAGGTTTATTCTTGACATTTTTATTGGGGATACAGGTTTTGATTACATAAAATTATCCGAAAATGATTGTAGGTCTGTAAGGTGTGCTTTGCCGTATTTAACAGGCTCTGCAATATGTAACATTGCTAGTCGATTTGGGTATGCTTTATCGTATACTTATGGTGGAGCTTTAAGTCGATGGGCTTATATGGAAAAGATAGTAGATTGGTGTATTGAAAATAACCGTATTTCAGATTTATTGACATATATGTTTTCAAAAGAAAGATTTACGGACGTATTTAGGGGGTATTCTCCTGATGAAATAGATTTCCTATACAATCAAATAATTTCAACCATTATATCAAAGATTAATGGGCATTTATCGTGTAGTGGTAATGAAATGGTATTAATAGGTAGCATCTATCATGTAAAATCGCAACATGTTGAAATTCCAGTTGAAACCCCTTCGTTGGATAGAATAGATAGAGAATACGTACGGCAATTAATTGATAGAGCGTTTGAAGATATATTGAATGGTAATAATGACAGTGCCATAACAAAGGCCAGAACGGTTATAGAAGAAATTTTTTGTTATGCGATAGAACAGAAAGGGGAAACGCCTTCTGAGAGAGGGGATATTACGAGATTATACAGGCAAGTTAAAGATCTTTACAATATGCATCAGGCTGAAGATATCGACAGGCAGATTAATAATCTGATATCTGGATTAAACAAAATTGTTGATGCGATTTCTAATATACGGAATATTGCTGGCGACTCTCATGGACTTGGAACTAGGCGCGTGCCAATGTCGGAGAGGCACGCTCGGTTAGCCGTAGGTGCATCAGCAGTGTTTTCTGAGTTTATGTTATCGCTTATTGAAAATGCCCAATAGCTACATTTTGGAAGTTTTGGTAATCTGAAACAGTTCATTCACATTGACTTTCTGTTGACCAGATAAGATGCGGTTGACAGTTTCTGGATTCATATATGCCAGGTCGAGGTGGCGGTAAAACTGGCGTGGGGATGTGTGTTCCATGGCGATGATTTTATCGGTGTCGCCGTATTGTTCATACATCTCCCGATACCGCCATGCGGTGGCGAAGGCTTTCAGGATTAGATGGTTGTTATCGGTGACTGTCAAAACGCCGTTCTTGGATTTATCAAACACTGTATTCACATATTTTCACAGGATGATCGGGACGGTAATTACGATACGACCATCGCTGATCGTGAATTCCATCGGATCTGATTTCTGGTTTATAAAGTTATCCATTGCAAACGGTTGTAATTTTGCAACGTCCGGCGTCAGATAAAATATCAGTTTGTCCTGCGAGTATATAACTTTATCAACCAGTGATTGAATAAAGGTTTTCTTTTCTGCATATGGCGCGTTTTGGATATTGATGCGTTTTATTGTATCAACAACTGCGGACGGCAGTGCCGACAGGTCGGCATCCAGGAACTCTGTAATGGTTTTTATCGCGATTTCGTCCACCGTTGGTGCGGGCAGATAAAAGCCACGGGTCGCATAATAATGGGTGTTTGTTTTATTCTTGCCACATGTCCGCTGATTGGTAAATCGTATGCCATTATGATTAAACAGTTTACCAGTCAACAGGTTGGGTGAACTGTGTGTTTCAGACTTGTTGTTCGCATTATTCTGTAATGCCGCAAAACGGCCAAATAGATAATAAATAGCTGGGTGGTCATTAGCATTTTAATCGGTTGATTTAAGGTTTTCTTTATGCAAAACTGGGATTGAAGCCAATGGGAATTGGGTTCGGGGCTGTGGTGGCCCACAAGTGCGGCGATATGTCGTTATAATCCCCCGACTTTGGTCGGGGAGCTGTTTGCTATGCAATAGGGTTTTCCCAAAGGCGGCGGAACATTCGCTTGTTGACACCAACTCCCCGACCGCCATTATCTCATGGCGGTTAAATATTATCTATGGGAAGTAAATCATGCCATCTAAGATTAGCTTGATAAACGTTATACGAGAGCTCTCTGAAGAGGTGTTCGCTACAAAATATCCAGGTATGCGGCGCAATATTCGTTTTAATACATCTTGGTGGGATATAAATTCTGAAGGTAAGCAAGTTTATCAAGATTTTGTCACAATGTATAAGGCTCAAGATAAGGATTTTGAACCATGGATTTTATCTGTTGGTGCTAATAAGAAAAGACTAAAGCCTAATGATGTAGTTTTTCAATTTATCAAAATAAGCGAATCTCAAAACAGGTGGCTGTTTGTTGGGGCATATCTAATTCTTGATTTAAATAAGGTTGCAACTAATAAGGTTACAATGGAAAATTTTATCTATGCGAATGCCAAAAGATTGACCGGTTTTGATGTGTTTATAGACAGATTGATTGTAGAAAAACCTGTGAATAGAAGTTTTATTTATACAGGTTCCGTGGCGATAGATTCTATCAAAGTGAGTTCTATATTAGAACAGCCATATTTAAGTGCTGAAGAAGAATTTCCAGGATACGAAAATGTATGTAAAGATTATAAATCTTTATTGCATTGTATAAAAGACTCAGCGTGGCAGGATGCATTAAGCAATGTGTATGGTGTATATGTTTTGACTGATACCAAAACAGGTAAATTATATGTCGGGTCTGCAACGGGAGCAAATGGAATATATGGGCGCTGGAATACTTATCTGGCAAAGGGGTATGATGACTCTGATAAAGAATATCCAAATAAGAAATTAAAAGAGTTGGTTAAAGAAAAAGGTATTAAATATATTCAGGATAATTTTCAATACAGTATATTGGAGATATTTCCAAAGACAGACATTGGATGCGATAAAGCATTAGAGCGCGAAAGCTATTGGAAAAATGTATTTAAAACGCGTATGTTTGGGTATAATGACAACTAGGAATATTTAATGCCGACAAAAGATAAATGGATTTTAGAAAAAACAAAATACAAAGACCAAGTTGATGCGTTAACTCAATGTATCATTTATGCACATACACTGATATAAAAATCTGTCCTATACCCGAAAAGGGTATAGGACAATCTTTCTACATGTATTATTATAAATTATTCTTCTAATATTTTTACTTTATCACATAAATATGTGCTTCCTTTGTATCTTACAGCACTCATCATATATGCTTCTAATATACAAAATTCAGCATTTGTATAACAACCTTCAATATTTCTACCAAAAACAGGATCGGTATTACATACTAATTTTCTTTCGCCATTGTATATTACCATATTTTCTTCATCTTTATTTAAAATACAAAATTTATCTATATTACTACATTGTAGTGCAAAAGCAGGTTTTATAAATATAAATGTACTTAAAAATATAGTTAATATTTTCATTGATTACTCTCTTTATTTTATATAAATATCTGCACCACAATTTCTTAGCTCTTCAACTAAGTTTTCTAAACCAAATTTAAAGGTGCCTGCTGAAGCTACGCTGTCACTTAAATGTCGCGCTACACAATCACAATGTTTCCCATATTCGATTCTATATGTATGCGGATTAGAATTAAATTCTTTATCGTCTCGCATAAACCATTCAATATCTTTTAAACAGTTTTTTGCAAAATTTTGTTGAGCGACGCTAAGTGGCTTATTTTCACATGCACAAAATAGTAACAATGGAAATATTAAAATAATGTTTTTCATTTTATTCTCCTTTATAACTTAATTTTCTGAGTTTATCTCTTGCCGATTTACGTTCAGTTTCTGAAAACAGATTTGCCCATTGCGGTTCTAGAATTATATTTTCTATGGTTAAATCCAATCTCCCTTCTTTCCAAAGTCGGCAAAGCCCATCATGAAGTTTTTTATTGTTTATCAGCTGCTTACAGGCGGTCACAGCGCCCAGTTCTTGAACCATCCTTATAAAATAAGTTGGGTTGTATCCAAAGCTTTTGGTTTCGGCAATCATTTGCTGAATGCGTTCTTCAAATGCCATGTTGTTTGGAACCATAAAATCCCCTTTGTTGTAAATAAAAGACCGTCAACGGAATTGACGGCCGGGGAGTTGGTGTCAGCAAACGAATGCTCCGTGCTTTCGGGTAAGCCCTGTTGTATAGCGAACGGCTCCCCGACTACAGTCGGGGGATTATAACGACACATTTGTGCCGCGTCTGCGGGCCACCACAGCCCCGAACCCAATTCCCATTGGATTCACACAAGAGTGTACCGCGAGGAACACAGTAAATCAAGTTGATTATTCGCAATATATTCTATACGACTTTACTTTTTTTGTTAGAGTGCTATTATAAAGCCGTGTTATAATGAGAAAAAATATGGCCATTTACTTAAATGCATATCCACTTTTATTGAATATTACGCGACCGATTAAAGCCGCTTGTATAGATTATTCTGAAGAACGGTTAAAACAACTAAGAGAAACCTTCGTAAACAAGTATCTGTTTAGACGAAATGGAGGGCGCGTTTTGTGTTTTTCGCTCAACGAGAAATATGAAGACTTTGAAGACTCTTTGATAGATGTCGATTTAAGCAAAGATGATGCTGTTTTGATATTTTTAATAAAAAATGCATTTAAACGTTTAATAGATAACGCTAAAAGCAGTCAATCTTTTGGGTTTAATCCAATTCAGCTTCTAGGCAGCAAACCAATAAAAGGTATAGCAGTTGGTAGTGAATTTCCTTTTTCTGTTGTACCTAAATATGAATTTGATATAAAGAAAATTGGACAACATCTTTGTCTGGTTTGTGATAATTCAGCAAAGTTTAGTACCAATCAAAAAGCAGATTACTTTTATGAACGGGGGCTAGATTTAATCGGAAAATCTATTTATGACGAGATAAAGACTGGCGTTCGACAGAAGATAGGGAAAATAGTATCTGTAGCTGATAATGTGGCAAGATATGAAAATAATATTTCAGTAATAAAAACAGTGAATTTAAAAGATGTCTTTATAGATACAAGTAACAATACTGTTTCCGAATTTCTAAACCTTAAATACGGTACAAGAGCGGCAGCATGCAGAGAGCATCTTGTTTCGCAAATCAAATCCTACAATTCTGGGAACAGTAAAATTGCAGAAATTGAAAAAATAATGAATTTTTTTCGTAAGCAGCCGTTTAAACTTATCGAATCAATAGATGTTTCAATAGGGGATAAATTAGACGTATCGAATTTTGTTAAGGTTTTGGACAAACCTCAATTTTTATTTGGACAAAATAATGTATCTGATTGGCCAGATAAAGGAATTAAGCAATTTGGACCCTATACAAAAAGCACTTTTGATAGAAATTATCCCTCTATTTGTGTAATTTGTTCTCAATCACATCAGGGGGCAGTGGAACAGTTTGTACAAAAATTCTTGCATGGATTAAAGGGACATAAAGTTTATGATAAAGGATTCGAAGATAGATTTTGCGTAGGCTGTTGTAAAGTAAAAACATATACTTTCGCTAATGAAACACCAGAAAGCTATAAAAAAGCAATAGACCAAGCAATAGCAGATAAGGTAGAAGAAGGAGCTAAATGGGATTTGGCTCTAGTTCAGTTGTACGGAAATTTTAAAAACCTAAAGGGCAACAGTAACCCCTATTTTATAGCAAAATCTAAATTAATAGCACAAGAAATACCCGTACAAGGATTTTTGATCGATTTGTTAAAGACTCCAGACTACAACTTAGGGTATTCTTTAAACAATTTGGCATTAGCTACATATGCAAAAATGGGTGGAAGCCCGTGGTTACTAAGATCTTCAGAAACAGTTGCGCATGAAATAGTTGTTGGGATAGGAAGTGCCAATATTTATGATGATGGGCGAGTTATGGGTATCACCACGGTTTTTACGGGTGATGGGAGATATATCATTTCAAATAAATCTAAAGCTGTTATTCCGGAAAACTATAGAGATGAGCTAGGAAAAACATTACATGATACAATATTAAAGTTGAGGGGTAGACTTAATTTTATGGATGGAGATACAATCAGAATAATATTCCATTCAACAGTAAAGAAGTTCAATAAATATGAAATAGATGCTGTAAGAAATGTGATAAATGATTTTAGACAATATAAGATCGAATATGCATTTGTAAAAATATCCCAAAATCATTTGTTGGAATTATTTGATACAAGTAAAGAATTTGTCTCTAAGGGGAAATATAGTCCAACAAGGGGGCAAATAATTCATATTTCCGATATAGAAACGATGTTATGTTTAAAAGGTGGAGAACAGCTAAAGACTTCTAATAGTGGACATCCAAAATGTATATTAGTTAGTTTGCATCCAGATTCAACGTTTAGGGATATTGCGTATTTATCGCGGCAAATATATAATTTTTCATTCCAGTCTTGGAGAAGCTATTTCCCGTCATCTTTACCTGTTACAATATTATATTCAGATTTAATTGCTTTCTATTTGGGGGTGTTTAAATCAATTCCGACATGGGATGAGGGTTATATTAACAATAGAGCAGGAACTGCAAAATGGTTTTTATGAAGGAACACCAAAATATTTACGAATTACGTGAATATCTACTGCATAGAGCAAAGACTTTAGAAAATAATGGAGATATCAAACAAGCTGTATTAGCTTATATGGGGCTTAGCGAGGGTGTTGATGCTGCTTTTGGGGCAGAAACAACGGAAGTAGCAGTTAACGGATTCCTTGGTAAAGCACGAAAGGAACAAATAGATAAAATTATAGGGATGGCACATGAACTAGACGGAGTGCCGATGCCGTGGAAATCCGACATTTGGGTTATGTTGGGTCTGAAATTAGCTGTCTTAACTATTAATGATAAGTTTATTTCTGATAGATTTATAATATGGGCGAAAGAAGGAATAAAAAGCCAGTTAGAAGGTAAGAGGTATTCAAAAATAGAACGGTCAATCGCACATTTTGTAATTAACGAACTTAATCCGAATGATCCTTCTGAGTCAAGTATAGCGATATTATTTTTTTATTATAAGAAACTAATTACTGATATAAATGATTCAAGTGTCAAATTTTGGCAAGAGTTTAGAACTTTACAAGATTCAGTAGCGCCATTAGAGTTAGCTATGGCAGTATATGTATTTGATTCTATGAATGAAACGGCAGCAATTGTTCCCATTCAAGAATGGAAAAGTGAAGATTTATATACCTATTTAAAACGTATTCCTCATGGATTAAATTGTTGGACTTGGGAAGATACAGAAAGAAAGCGTGGAGACGAGCCGGTCAAATGGTATATAGGCAATGAATATCATGTACAAAATCTCTTAGCAGTTTTATTGATGCCGATATTCTCTAAATTGAATAAGGAATTGAACATAGGTCAAGTAGGACATAAGAATCCGAGGGCTGATTTATTTGTGCCGGAATTAAATACAATAATTGAAGTGAAATACAGAAAAGATACAAAAAAACGTTTTTCTCAGTTTACGGATGAGTTGGCCGCTGATAGAAGTTTATATAAAGCAAAAGGAAGTGGTTACGAAAATTCAAAACTGATAGCTTTTTTATGGGATTCAGCTGCAACCACAGAAGAATATGAAAAATTTAGGCAAGGAATATTAAAAATGGATTATGATGAGTGCATAATAATTCCTGCCCCATCATTTATGCGTTAATATATTCATGAAATAGGCAATATTTATTCCCTGTTATTTGTTTAGGGAATTTTTATGGCGACTCGGCAATATCCGCCGTTGTCGTGGTGTGAAATCTGGCGATTGGGGGCTCAAAATTCAAAATTTCCCTGTAAATTCCCTGTTGTTGTATGCAATTGACCGTAGAATTATCTACCTCCGCCAGGATATTATATCCATATTTTACTCTATTTAGGTTCATTATACGGTTTTAATCTTAAAAATTGCGAATTCGTTTATACGACATCGGCCAGTATCCGATTCCAATTTGCGGCCAATTTTGGAATGTCTGCGCTATATTTGGTTTCGTCACAATTGCCCCACCATGCACGTATCATCAAAAATCTCATGCCGTTTTATATTGATTTTTACGTGTTTTTGTGATAATATATTAAATACAAGAAATGAACAAAGGTGGCAAATGCCGCCATTATTTATTTTCCCGCACCGCGGGATTTTTTATTACATCAAAAGAAGGAACAAAAATGATAAAAACCCCACAATTTTTACAGCGTCTGATGTCATCACCCAAATATATGGATAAAAACAGTGATACCTATGCCATGGTGGAACGGTATTTGAAATGCTCTATCCCGGGGAAATTATGCCGACGCAACAGGTCGGATGGTACCACCAGAATATGATATGACCATAGATGAATTTTATGCCGCACAACAAGAATTAGATAAAGATTTGGAAAAAGCCAAACAAGATCAAATCAACGAAATTGAAGAGGGGTCCGGCATAAAAGTAGATGAAAATTCGCTGGATCAATATGTCGAAGTTATCGATTTGATTCATGTGCGCGTCCTGATGCATGATGGCAGTATAGAGGATAAAGACTTGATGGTATATTCCCTGGATATGCCCGAAGGCGATAATGCGGATGACAACGATTCCGACCATAGAGCGCGAAAAGTCTGGGTCTGGCACAGTGAAATTGGCGAAAACACATGTGACGATTGTGCGGCGCGCGATGGCGAAATATATGAAAGCGAAGATGACATCCCCGAGATACCGGTTCATCCTAATTGCCGCTGTACCAAAACCGAGGATGTAATCGCCCCCGATGGTCGCATAATCAGCAGTAAACCGTATTCGTCAAAAGTAAAACAAGGAAAAAATGAAGTTGAAAAGGATGTCAAAAATATGAAAATGAGTGACAAAGGAATAAATTGGTTAAAACGCAAAGAGGGTAAAGTTCTTGATAAAAACGGGAATCATATTGTGTATGATGATCAGACTAAAAAACGCGTATCGGATGGTACACCACTGCCACCGGGAGCAACGATTGGTTATGGACACCTAATAAAGCCTGGTGAAGATTTTCGTGGCGGTATAACGGAGGCTCAGGCAATAGAATTGCTGCATTCTGATATTGCCGCGGCTGAACGTGCTGTGTGTAATAATATTACAGTGCCAATAACACAAAATCAGTATGATGCATTAGTATCTTTTGCCTATAATATAGGCATAGAGGCATTTGCAAATTCTACGGCTGTGAAATATATAAACAACCCAGATTTTATAAGTTCCAAGTATCCATCGTTGGAATCTGCATGGCGTGCATGGAATAAAACCCAGGGCACAGTATCGAACGGATTGATTAACAGACGAAATGCCGAATGGAATATGTACAACAATGGAACATATTAAATAAGTATTTACTTTGCGTTATTTGTGATATATTACAGGAAATGAAAAAATATTTGTTCGCTTTGCTGTTAATGATTGGTTGTGCGCCCACACATGGTCAATCGTGCGAATATTGCGGTGAATGGTTGTACGCAAGGTTTGAGTACGCCAATCATATAACCGCAGATTGTCAGGATTTAGCCAACGATTATAAGAATGTCGGCATAACCATCGGGGAAAACTTTTTTAATCAGACAAATTCTATAGATAATATACCAAAACAAATAAGTGATGTTGATATTGTTAAAGTTCCTGCGGATACATATGAAAATTCACCTGTTATTTTGATATCGAAAGACAATAAAATAGTACAAAAGTTATATATAGCTGCGCCTGACATGATTTATATATACTTGGATGGTTGCCGTTTTTATTTTAATCGTGAAAAATAGATATTTTATTATATCTCGTGTATGGCTAGAGCCATCAAAAGAAACCAATACATATGGTCGTGATAGATTTAGTATTCATGGGGGATGGTTTTCAGGTTCAGCTGGATGTATCGATTTAACATCACAGATTGATAATTTTGTTGCGCTATTTGGTTTTATAGGTAAAGATTTAATTGTGAACGTGCAGTACTAAAAATGGATTGACCATGAAATCAAACAAACATGTCGTTATGTATTGGAGCGCGGTTTTGATGGCGGGTTTGTTTTACATGTTTTTGGATGATTTGGCCTGGTTCGGTCGTATCGGAAAACACGAAGATATTTGGTGGCGTGCATGTTATCATCTATCTGGAAACCAGCAACTGGTTTGTATGGCTAATTACGACATCCTGATTATATATGTACTATTGGGAGTGCTGATGTATTTGGGTTATAAGCTTGTTCCGGTTTATAAGAAAGAAGTATTTCTTATCCCACTTTGGGGAATATTGGTCAATATAGGTTGTTTTATAACGCTACATACGTTTATATAGATAATTGGGATTACAAATGCACAATCTCAATATCGGTAAAGTGGTCGACGATGTGTTCGGCCGCCAGGCGGCGGTGGCATTGGGCGGCTGATTTTTCCGTGCATAGCAAACAGATGCGGTCAAACGTGGCCGGGTCGATCCCATCGGTCGGGTGGCGCGTGGCCAATAATTCGCGATACATTCGTTCATAATCGGGCCAGGTTATGCGACCGTCTTTGTAAGCGGCCAAGATTTCTGCTGTTGGGGCAAATTCGGGGTGGTATTCATATCGTGGCCCCAGGGTTGCGGCCAAATTGTCGCCACTATAAAATGGCACATATGTGCTGGTGCGCCAAAGCCGAATGTCCCACACGGTACGCACGCGCACGGCGTCTAACACATCCATGAACGCATCCGGATTTTTACCGCTGAAACCAATCGTAAATATCTTTGGCATATCATCATGATGCCGAAAACCATGCCGATAATCAACCATCAATCATGTTTATAATAATGGATCGTATTTATTTTCTTGGTTATTTTATGGGTGATTATGATGAATAAATCACCCGGATTTTTATCGGCCACGGACCATACGGGCCTTTTCACGATCCCATTCCCGCCGCTTGATCGTTTCACGTTTATCGGCACGATTTTTACCATGCCCAATACCCAATAATACCTTTAACCGCCCCCGTTGATTAAAGTAAAATTTCAATGGCACGATGGTTGCACCCTTTTCCACCAAACGCCCCATCAAGCGATTCATTTGCGCCCGATGCAACAGCAATTGACGCGGACGACGTTCATCAAAATTCACATAACGGGCGGCGGTCGGCAATCGTTGAATAACAACCCCCGCCAGATACAGATCATCCCCACGTTTTTGTGCAAATCCATCGGTGATATTCACCATACCATATCGAATTGACTTGATTTCGGCGCCGGTTAATGCAATTCCCGCCTCTATCGTATCTTCTATAACATAATTGAACCGCGCTTTGCGGTTTTCACATACCTGGCCTGATTTAATAAGTTGTCGTGTCATACGCCCATTGTAACGCATTGGTTAAAAAAATGCAAAAAAAATCCCGCCATGCGGGATTTATTTAAAATGTCATTAATGTCACCTGGCCCGGGTTGTTTTCAGATGGACGCTTTTTAAAGAAATACCACATGGCGCCCAAAAATACCGCCCCAACACCCACAGAAATTAAAACCACCTTGGTATGATTGCTATTTTTTGCATGTTTTTTCCCACTGCACGTTTGGGCATAAATGGGATTCCCATCCGAAAACGTTCCACATTGAACCCATTGACTGGGGACTTCATTACATTGGGAAATACCCGAATGGGACGTTGGTCCCTGACACCAATGGGCACGCGCAGGCCCACCCAAGGCCACCACAAAAACCAATATAACGATAAATTTGTGAAACATGTTTCCCCCGTTTTTTATCTTGACTTTTATCCTAGCAAGGGGATCAAACAATATCAATCAATTTATTTTTCCAAATTCATTTTTGGATAAAGCGCACACGTATTCTTTAACAATTGATCCGTTAATGCATCAACACGCACGCCCCGTACATCCGCCAAAACGCGCACAGTATCCGCCACAAATGCCGGTTCGCAACGCGTCCCCCGATGCGGCACCGGCGCGCAATAAGGACTGTCGGTTTCGACAACAATCCGATCCATTGGCACACGGGAAAAGGTATCCCGAATATCGGCGGCATTTTTAAAGGTGACAATCCCACTGGCCGAAATATAAAATCCACGATCCAACATTTTACGCGCAAAATCCCATGATCCCGTAAAACAATGCAAGACGCCCCCCACGTTCGATTTTCCGATAATGGCCATTGTGTCTTCTTCGGCGTCACGGGTATGGATGGCGACCGGCAATCGTGCAACCAGGGCCATATTTAGTTGTGATTCAAACAATTTAATTTGGGCCGCACGGTTTTCAGATCCGTAATGATAATCCAATCCAATTTCCCCCACCCCCACAACGCGTGGATGTGCCAAGATTTGCGGCGTTATAACACGGCACGCATCAATACCCGCATATTCAGGGTGAATACCAACGGTTGCAAACATATTTTTATGCCCCGCCACCAGATTGGGCACAATGGCCACGTCACGCGGATCGGCACACGCACAAATAATACCACCCACGTCCGCATCCCATGCACGCGATAACACGTCGTCCATATCGGCAATAACATGACCGTCATCAATCAAATGGCAATGCGTATCTATAAACATTTTTTAATATCATTGATTATTTTAAAAATACTGATTTCTGGTTCTAAATACAATCGGCTTATATCAGAAATGGCATGTGTTGTCCCCGGATACAGGTCCGCCAACCCAAAATACGCAATGGCATCTAATAAAATACCGTGCAAAGACGCATCCGTGGCAATTTTTTTCGCAATCGTCATTATATCACCCGCGGTGGCGCGCGGATTCTCTAAGACCGAAATTAAATCCGCATACACCGCATCACCGCCCGATTTTTTCAGGTTGGCGATTTTACCAAAACTGCCATTTGCCAATCGCAATGTCGATGTAGTGATATCTTCGCCGGGCAAAAATTTTGCACATAATTCGCGCAACTCTGATATTGATAACGGGTGCATTTTTTCCACACGTGACCGTGACCGAACCGTGGGCAATACATTTGATAATTGATGCACCACCAATAAAAACAATGTTTTTGCCGGGGGTTCTTCAAGTAATTTCAAGATTGCATTTGATGCCGCCGTATTCAATTCATCAACCGCATCAATCAAAACAACCCGCCAGTCACCCGACATTGATGACATTTGCATCTTTTCAATCATGGCCCGAACGGTATACACCGAAATGACACGCCCATCCGATTTGATGCGTCCATCTTTGTCCAGGTTGCGCGCCAAATCAATGATAAAAAAATCACCCACGTTTCCATAAACCATCCGCGCAATTTTATAGGCCAATGTTGCCTTGCCAATGCCACGTGGCCCGGCCAACATCCACACCGGATGTATCGGATGCGTATCACGCGCCTGCCACGCGTCCATAAACGTCCGCATAACATCGGCATGACCGACCATGACGTCGTTATCCATGGGATCTGGGAATTTAAATGTTGGTGCTTTTTTCGGTGCCATTATTTTCCCCCGAAAATCACCCGAATATTCTTGATCAACCGCCCAAAGAATTGTGTTTTTGCCACGCGTGCCTGGGCCACCAATGGCGCAGTTGCCATGGTTTTCCCATCAAGTTCGGCAATCAATGTACCCACCACCTGGCCCGCGGTCACCGGCGCCGGCAATGGATCATCAAAGCGTGCCAAGATCCGTAACCCTTCGCGGCGGGCCGTTTTGGGCAATGTTACCGCGAACGGTTTTTCAATCGTTGCAATAACAAATGGCGCCCGACCATACCATACGGGAATCTGGGCAATTTTATCACCAGGACGATAAAATACCTGGGTCGTGGTGGTGGCATATCCATATTCTAATAATTTCTTCATTTCGGCGGCCAATGCATCATGACCCCGTACATGCAACCCATTAATTACCCCAATTAATCGACGGCCACCCACAACACTGCTGGCGACCATGCCATACCCACCGTCGTCGGTATGCCCCGTTTTTAATCCGTCGGCCCCCGGCATCGTAAAGACCAATTTATTATAATTCATGGTGTGTGTCCGCCCCCATTCACGACACCAATCCGAATGATGTTCCCGAAATTCAAAACGCCGCGTGGCAAACATCGGATAAATATCGGGATAATCCGTGATTATGTGCGTCGCCAATGTGGCCAATTCCCGACTGGTCATCAAATTGTTGGGATGGGGCAGTCCCGACGCATTACCAAACGTCGACATCGGCATCCCAATGGCACGTGCCTTTTGCGTCATCATCGCGGTAAAGTTATTTTCAGACCCCGCCAGTTTTTCCGCCACAACAACCGACGCATCCCCACCCGACAACACAATCAATCCCAAAATCAGATCGCGTACACTGATTGTTTGACCAACCGTCAGGCAAATCTTGCTGGCCGGGGCCCAAATGGGGTTTGTGTAATCGGCATTTTCACTGACCGATAAGCGGTCATCCATGGAAAGATGTCCGGCCTTTAACTCGTCAAACAAGACGGCCAAGGTCATCAATTTAATCATTGACGACGGCGGCATCAATGTGTCCGCATTTTTCGCCACAATTTCCGCACCGGAATCATAATCGATTAAATATGCCGACTGGGCGCGCGTATTAAATTCCGCATGCGCCGCGGCGGTTGTGAATAAAACAAGCAGTGTAATAATTTTCTTTTTCATACCCGCAACCATAGCAATTAAAATCCCCCTTGCCAACAGATTTTTATCGATAATAAGTTAAAAACTGTAAGGCATAAGGATCCGCCCCCACGGGGATAACGAACAACAAGAGCAATCCCCCCCCCAGGGGCCGCATGGCCCCGCAGGGAGGGATGGACACGCAGCGGCCGGGGTGGGTTATTTAAACTTGCACTCTGAACACTATTTTTGCCTTGAAAAAATGCGCGCAATCCGGTAAAATTCCTGGGGTAGAACGCATTAAGACTATGCCTAATCCAAAGGGACAGTTTTTTTAGCGATCCCCAAAAAACAAAAAATCCCGGATTTCTGCGACAAAATTTCCCCCCAACTATGCCTAAAAAAACCGTCGGGTTTTGCGCGATGACCGCGGCAGTGATCACCCTGCTCTCGGCAACATCCGCCCATGCCGCCACCTGTGCGGCCGGTTATTATTTAACGGGCGGTGAATGCAAGATGTGCAATGCCGCCCTGGGACTTTATTATTGCCCGGGCGACGACACGCGCCATCCCTGTCCCACAACCGATATGGATTACACAACGTTAGTGCCATCGGGGTGGCGCGCCCTGTCCATCGCGGAACCCGCCTGGGTGCGGCAACCGGCAACGGGCCCCAACATGTGCAACGGCGTGTTTAAATTTGACGACGGTCATCAAAACGAAGTCCTGATTCAGTGTCCCTGGAACGGGACCCATTATTGGTGCGACGACCAGTTATGGTATCGCGCGGGGCCGGGATACTACCTGGCCTGATACAGCACCACCACATCAATTCATTTGTACCACGGTGTCAAGGCATGCAGCAACGCGCCCGCCCATGCACATTACATCGGTCCCGGCACGCCGGATGCGCCCGACGGATCCGTGACGGATGCCAATGATTGCCCTTGGGCCTGTGACGACGGATACGGGCGTGTTGGGGAAACGTGCAAACCGCTCTGTACGGCGGGCGTCACCCGAATCCACGCCGGGACCCAAACCGCGTTCCTGTTTGCCGCGCGCCACACGTCGCCCACCTTGGTCGTACGCACCCCAGGCGGCGTATGTTATGGTAATTTGACGCCCGGCGGTGGCACGGGCATTAAGATTCGGGTCGGTGACATCACATATCGGATGGAATAGCCACCCTCCCCGTCCGCTTCGCAGCCACCCCTCCACAGGAGGGGAATTTAATACGTACCCACTTGGTCTAAATTCCCCTTCGCGGGCGAAGAGGTGGACGCGTAGCGGACGGGGTAATGGCTACCTGAACTCTGTACGTTTAAAAAAATCCCCGCTGATGCGGGGGATTTTTTATTTACGTATAGCACGCATTTGTTTTTTAAACGTCCGATATTCATCACGGCTGATGCAATTGTCGTTATTGACGTCCGCAACCACAACCCGCTGGGCAAATTCGGCACACTTGATCTTGCTAACATCCAGACATCCGTTCACAAATTCCACGGGCATTTTGGGACCCTTGTGTCCATGATGGCCATAACGACATACACACATACATGCCACAAATCCCAATGCAAAGATCACAAAAAACCAGAACAGTTTTTTAATAAATCCCCAACAGCCGCCACCGCATTGACACCCACCGCGATTGCCGTGGCATGCACATGCCGCCCCACATCCACATGCGTGTTCATGATGGGGATGGGCCATATGTTCATGATGCGGATGATGCATTTCCGGTGCATCAACAATCATTTCTTCTTCGACAATGCGCGATGCACGAACCGCCTTTTTCGGGGCCGCTTTTTTGGCCGCCGCTGTTTTTTTCACCGGGGCTTTTTTTACTGATTTTTGTGCCATTTTCCTTTCCTTTGTTGTTCACGCGTCTATTTTATTCAATATAAAAATTTATGTAAAGTGGATTTTTTTCATTTCATAAAAAAACGTCGAAAACGACGTTTTTTAATTTTATTTTTTCCAAAATGCAAATCCACGACGCTGGGGCTTTTCCGCGGGGGAATCGTCACCATTGTCACGCCGATTGCGATATTGGGCACGACGTTCCTGGAAACGGCGGGCCGCTTCTTCGTCGCGCTGAATCAACTTTAATTGGGTCACAGACAATTTTCCGTCACCACGTACTTCTTCCTCAAACTCTACAATATCGTTTTCATTCAAGAATCGAATGTCCGCCGCCTTTAGAGCGCTGGAGTGAACAAACACATCATCGGTATTTCCGTTTTCATTGGGTGTATCGGGCATAATGAATCCGAAACATTTTTTACCATTGTACCATCTTACTTTGCCTTGACGCATAATCGTGTCCTTATGTTATGCAGTTAACAGTTCCCGTTCACCGACAAGAACCTGGTTATTATTGTGACGAATTCACACCGTAAATGCAAGCAAATTTGAATTGTTTGATTTCCTAAGGGAATGACCCCTATATTATTTCTTGTAATAGCGTTGAACTTCTTTCATCACGAAATTAAACAATTTGCCGGCCAATGTATCTGATGGCACCCCCCAATCACCCCCCGGATATGGCATCGCAGCAACCAAAATAAACCGTGCCATAAAGTGAAAAATATCGGCTTCTTGAACCTGGGATAATGTTGCGGGCGCAAAATCAATACGAAATACTTCGTTTTCAATGGCGTTATCTAATTTATCCATAATGGTATCGACCATTTTTTCTGGATAATGCATTGTGCAACTTTTTGGGAACCCATCGAACAATGACATGTTCAATCCATGACTGTATATAATATTCCATCCAATTCGTTCCAACAAATCTTCCAGACATCTACACACCAACAGGTTATATTCCCGCACCCCACTTTCATGCGTGTTGGCAACCATTTGTTCCACACCCATGCTTTTTGTGCCGGTGGTTGCACGCGCAATTTCATAATGTTTATGGGTCTGTTGTTCAAAATCAAAGAACGTTCGCACCTGGCATATAATTTCCATGGGAACAATCAAACCGTCGGTACCAATATTAATAATTAATTTGGCATCACGATAATTACGTGGATTTTCCATATCATAAAAACTGTCACGGACCGACAAAATTCTTTCGGGCATCATTTCCTGGACCCGTTCAATAAATGTGCGTGCCTGGGGAACCAGATCAAATAAGCACTTCACCCGCCATACATCCTGAAGACGCATACGTGGGCGACGCACCTGATCCAATGCCCGCACCAAATTGACCGCAATTTTTTCGTGCCCAGAACCAATGATGGATAATATTGTTTCTGATGGGGTGGAATTATATTTTTCCAACAATTTCTTCTTAATTTTTTCGGAAATGGCACGGGCGGACGCTTCGCGATCATGGGACGCGATAACTTGATATACGGTATCAACCACTTCTGATACATATTTGGCATAATATTTGCCCGTAATTTTATCCAAAGACCGATTGATATTCTTTTGGGCACCCACGATAACCGTTACAATCGAAGAAACCGCCAGAAAAATTTTATGACCGGCACCACTGGCAAAAAATTGGTTCCGCATGGGATCGCCGTCCAAACGATGTTGAACCAAATACGGCTCTAATGGATTAATGTCGGCGATTTTCATGGGGGCATCAATGGCGGTGTCTGTTTCATAATCATACCGCATAACGGGTGCCTTTGGGGCACCAAAACAACGCCCCAGGAAATAAAAAACTTCGCGTAACCATTTCATCCCATCGGAATACAGAATACGCAAATACGCCGCAGCTTCTTCGTTAATACGACCATCCGCCACGGCCCGATCAATTGCCGCCAAATTTTTTCGATCATGTTCCAGCACCAATGCCACAATATCCACTGGTGTCTCTTTTTTATTTGACATTCAATCCCCTATTTCATGATCGGGAACAAAATGACATCACGTAACGTGGGGGCATCCGCAATAATCGAAAAGAAGCGATCAATCCCCAACCCCAATCCCGAAATCGGGGGCATTCCATGTTCCATCGCCCGCAAGAAATCTTCGTCCAAGTCAAAGGCTTCGTCATCACCGGCGGCCTTGTTGCGGGCCTGTTCTTCGAATGCGGCACGTTGTTGTAATGGATTAACCAATTCCGAATACGCCTTGATCAATTCGGCCCCGCATACAATCAATTGAAAGATGTCAATTCGGCGATCATCCGCGTCGTTGCGTCGTGCCAGTGGGATCATATACGCCGGATAATTATAAACCATGGCCGGATTAATGATTTGATCACGCACCTTGCGCTTGAAAACAAAATCCACAATAGCCGGCACAGATTTTAATGGTTCTAATTCATTTGCCGCAAACATACCCGCCGCCACCAATTGGGCACGTAATGCATCGGCATCGTTAAATTCCAAAATATCCACACCCAACAATTCGTTCATGCGCGCGGTATAATCAATTTCTTGGTATGTGGAAAAATCCAGTTTTGTTCCCTGGTATTCAATTTGCAACGTTCCGCGCAATTCCATAATAATTTTTTGAATCATCGCCCAAGAAAACGCCATATTATCGCGATAATTCCAATATGCGGCATACCATTCCAACATCGTAAATTCTTGCAGATGCATGGCATCCATGCCTTCGTTTCGGAAATTTTTCCCCAATTCATAGACCCGATCAAAACCGGCCGCAATTGTCTGTTTCAAGAATAATTCCGGTGCAATACGCAAATAAAAATCGGCATCCAATGTGTTGTGATGGGTTACAAATGGCCGGGCCGCGGCCCCAGATGCCACATTTTGCATGATGGGGGTTTCCACCTCTACAAATCCATGGTCATTCAAATAATCACGGATCAAACGCAGCATCTTAAATCGCATTTTCATTGTCCGACGCGTATCTAAATTCGAAATAATATCCAGATACCGTTGGCGATAACGGGTTTCCGTATCGGTCAAACCATGGAATTTTTCTGGCAATGGGCGCAATGCCTTGGACAAAATATCATAACCGGTGACACGCACGGTTAATTCACCCGCCGTGGTGTGATATAATTCGCCGGTTATCCCTACAAAGTCCCCCAGATCAACGTTAGCCTTAAAAAACTTGTAATTTTCTTCGCCTAATTCATCACGTGACATAGAAAATTGAATTTCACCATCAATATCATAAATACGCCCAAACATCAATTTACCCAGCCACCGCAACGCGGTCACCCGGCCGGCCAATTTGACCGCATTTCCGTCATCCAAATCACGGGCCGCCGCAATGGTATGCGTACGATCAAATTTGTCTTTCCATACAACACCATCACGTGCGCGAATATTTTCTGCCTTTTGCAGACGTCCTTGTAATTCATTGGTTGATATTGTTGTGTTTTCTGCCATTATTGATTCCCTTGGATTAAAAAAACGGACGCCAGAAACGTGCGCCCGCCAATTTGATGTGGTCGCACCGAATTATTTCAAACGTTTCATTCCTGATTTCATTGCGTGATGCCAAACCTATGTTAAAATTCGTGACTATTATACATGTTCACATAAAAAAGTAAAGAATTTAATTGCCTTGCCCACAATCAATATGATATGTCATAGTAATGTCGTAAAACGCATAGGGTGCGATGAAAAAGTTTTTCATAATTTTGACGTTTATGGCCATTCCATGGCGTGTTGGGGCCACGGAATTTACCATGTCGACGGTGGATGCCATGAAACTTGCGGGGGAAATGGTTGATCGGGGCGATGATGAACACGCCACACAAATTTTGACCCAGATTCCCCAGATGTATGGGGCATTGGAAATTGAACGCTGGTTTCTCTTGGCGCAGATTGCCCAAAAAGACGGCGACATTGACACGGCGGTTAAAATATATCACAAAATTTTAGATGCCCAACCCAATCTGGCGCGGGTACGGTTTGAATTGGCCATTTGTTACATGCACCAGAAAAAATGGCGGCGGGCCGATTACCATCTGCGTTTGGCCATGGCGGGGCGGGATTTACCCGATACCGCGCGGCAAACAATGAATTATTACCGGTATCTTATCCGTCAAAATAAAAATTGGAATGTATGGTTTAATTTGGGGGTTGCGCCGGATAATAATGTAAATAATACCGCCGGTGGCACCGAATGTGTTGCAACCATGTTTGGATTGATGTGCCGCGATCTGGTGGACCCAGAAACGGCCATGGGTGGTAATTTATCCATTGGGGGAAATTATGAATTTAAAATGGGGGAACAATGGCGATGGAAATCAGACGCCACCATTTATACCAATATTTATAACAAACATGATTATGATGACCTCTACCTGGGGGTGGGGACGGGGCCACGATACGTTTGGTCCCGGGGCGATATTTGGTTGGCGTTGATCGGGGCACGACGTTGGTATGGGTGGGATCCGTATTATTGGTCAATGGGTGTAAAAATTGATGCCAATTACGATTTTACAAGAAAACTGTCCGGTGGACTTTATCTGCGGTTCATGGAAAATAGTTATGACGCATTTGGCCAATATCTGGATGGGGAAACGTATTCGGCAATCGGTCGAATGACCTATTCCTTTGGCCCCAGTATATATATGACCATGCGTGGCGGTGTTACCCGCGAACGAACGGCGGATGCGGCATATGCATATTGGCAACCCAATGTGGCCGTTGGGATTGGGGCCGAATTACCAATGGGGTTCCATGTATATCTGGAACCATCGGCATATTGGTCGTGGTATGATGGCGCCCAATGGGTCGTCCACCATCATGCCTTTGCCCAAATTGCGGCGCGGGATTGGACACAACGGTATGCGGTGTCGGTGTCGAATAACAAATTAAATATATGGGGGTTTGTTCCAACATTCACCGTCAGCTTTACCCGACGTGAATCCAATATATGGCAACGGGAATATAATAAAACCGCACTGGAATTTACAATGCAACAAAGATTTTAAAATAACCAAAGGAGAAACAAATGAAAAAATATATGATTTGGGCAACTGTGTTGGGATTGGGGGCATGCAATGGTGGCGGCGGTGGCGATGGGAATGGTGGATTTCCACAAATGATCCCCGACGCCAATCGTATTCAACCCGCCGATGTGACCAGTAATGCCGTCATCACCGCCATGGCATCAGAGGTGGGCGTCGACGCCGACGGCAATAGGGTTATTTTGGCACGCAATGCCACCGGTGCAATTGACCGCGATGGGATCCGATATATCGCCTATCGTTTAGATGATGTAGATTTTGATGCCATTGTCACATCCGGGGATACAGACGATTTGCGATTTACCATTGATAAAAATGGGCGGATTAATGGCATACGCTTTGACAATGACACACATTGCGCCGGGGATAAATGTCCCGCCGCAATGTTTAATACCATGGCCCGCGTTGGTGATACAAATAAATTTGATTTCACGTCACCCAACACAACCGGCACCGCCGAATATATCAGTTATGGTCGTGAAATGGGCATGAAATATGCAGATTTCGGCACAATCAAAATTGACGGAACATTTAATGGCAACGCATATCAAAGCAATACAATGTTTGCCGGCGGCTATGACGTGATGGAGGTAGATGATAAAAACATCCGTCAAAACGTTACCTTTACCGGCACCGCCCGCGGCACGGTGACGGGTGCCAATAACAAATCCATTGAATTGGCCGATAATGCGGCAACATTGAACTTTGACCCCACCAATGGAACCGAAACGATCAAGGCAAAGTTCTTTAATTGGTACGATGTCAATGTGATTAAAAATGATGCCACAGACCAAATTAATATTGCATTGGATCAATCGGGCAAAACAATCGATAATGATTTGCAGTATGCAAACGCACCGTCCGCCAACCTAAAAGACGGGATAAACCAAACCGGTGCCGGTACAGAAACGGTTGTTTTTGAAACAAGCTATTACGGGCAACATAATAATCCCACCGAATCCACGGCCTTGTTCCAATATCAACAAACGGCCCCCGATGGAAAAACCGTAAATGCCGTCATCGGGTTTGGGGGCAAAAATTAATTACCCCGCCCACGACATACACCACCCGCATCTGGGTGGTGTTTTTATTGACAATTCATATTTTTGTATTATAATTATTCCATAATGAAACATGATTTAACGATTATTATTCCAACCTATAACGTTGCCCCATTTGTTGGGCAATGCCTGGACAGTATTATTAAACAAACAGATTTTAATCAATTTGAAGTTTTGGTGATTAATGACGGATCAACCGATAATACGAAATCCATCGTTGAAAAATACACCGCACGGTATGAAAATATCCATCTTTACAATACGAAAAACAACGGGGTTTCAACGGCCCGAAATATTGGGATTCGCGCGGCCATGGGACAATATATCAGCTTTGTTGACCCCGATGATCAGGTGGGCATAATCAATAATAATTATATCGCCGAATCTTGTGAGCCGATTGAAAATATGGTGTTAAATCGGGATTATATCAATCCGGCCGATCGGGCCCCATTTGGATACGATCCCGATTATTTTGTGCGAATGCTGGATGCGGCACAAACCGCAAATGCCGATATTGCCATGGGTGGCAAAGTGACCACATACGAAAATCAATCCAAGATACAATCATGCACCTATTACAATCCCTGCGTTTATGACAAATCCCCGGCATCAATGGATGCGCGGCTGCGAATGGCGTACCGACGCGAAAGTGCCAATTTTGCCGTTTATCGCCGTGATTTAATTAATAAACATGCATTACGGTTTGCCCCACAAATGACATTAAACGAAGATATTTTGTTTTGCATGTCGGCGGTATTACATGCCAATGCCGTTGTATGCGTCCCCAACAGCCTTTATTGGTATCGGCGACGGAAAAAATCATTATCCAGTTACACATCAGATTTAGAATACAAAGAAAAATACACAACGGCCATCTTGCAATGCATGTCTGTATTTTTAAACGAATTAAACCAATTGCCCGGATATGCAGCATCGTATACATACTGGACGAAATATTTTTCTAATTTGCGCTGTTTCAGTGACGATTACTGGGAAAATAATTTCCCATCAAGTGCATGCGTTACATGCCACCAAAAATCATGTCATGAATGTGAACATCATTGCGCGAATCGCAAAACGATTCAAAAGAATCTTGAATTTTTTGCCCCGTTTAACGATCGCCAACATTAACACAGGTTGGGAATATTAAACATCTGCATTCTTGGATACATTGGCCCGGATGCCCACATATGCCACCATCCATACCAAATTGTTGTGTCAATTTTCATCGACCGGGGATGATGACATCCCAGAATTAAACAATTTTTACCAGATTATCGATGCGCCAAATATACATTCCACGATATCCGATATGGTTCCGGCACGGCGGTGGTACGCAAAACAAACAGTTTGTTCGCCGCCCAAATGCATCTGGGCCACAAATCCCCCAACATGACCCAGCGGTACGCCAAATTTTTAACCGAAGACAAGATCGCCATTGCGTATTTGGTATTTGATAAATAAAACTGTGCAAAAAATGTGCAAAAAATTTTCGAAAACAAATGAAAAATCCCAGAAATACGGGAAATAAATCAAAACAAAACGAAACGAAAAAACCACGAAAAACGGGGTCAGAATTCTCTAAACCCCGCGGAAACTCTGGTGCGAGCAAAGGGGCTCGAACCCTCGACCTCAACCTTGGCAAGGTTGCGTATCACAAGAAAAATGCAAGTCAATACAATTTATTATAATTGTAAAATTAAAAACTGTGCAAAAAGTGTGCAAATTCTCAGAATTTAATACGCTACTTCGCATATCGTACCCAATTATCCATATACTCGGCCACCGTACCTTTACCCTGGGGGGTATTGTAATATTGCTTCCAATATGTCGCCTGGCCGGCCAAGTCCGCGGGAATTTTTCCCGGTGCCCGCAGGTAATGAATTCGTGCCATAGCCGCGGCATAGGCTAAATTTCCCGTTAATGCCTCTGTTATACTCTGGCCCAGACCACGTAATCTTTCAATCGACCGCTTTAATTCTGGTTTATACCGCAGATAATTATCATATATATCCCGCGCCGTGGCCAGTTCCATTTGCCACACCCCAAATGCGCCAATACTTCCACTGCACCCCATTTGTCGGATATATCGGCCACAATGGGATTCTTGGGCTGCCGTACCCAATATCAGATCTTCGGCCTCTGGCGACCATGCGCTTATCGTATGCAGTGCTGGCCTAATAATTAATTCACGTAATTGCTTTGGATTCACTTTATCGTCCTTTTACTAAAAATAAAACAAACATCCCAACCATCAACATAAATCCAAGCACCCATTTATCCCGCTGGATTTCAACAATATGCTTTTGGGCATCACATGCCGACTTAACAGCATTAATTTGCGTTTTGATCACAGAAATTTGACTTACGATCGGATCAGTTTTACATTCCGGTTTTAATGTTTTTTCCAGGGCCGTCACAGATTCTGTCATTGCCGTGACAGACGTTTCAACGGGTGTCTGGGAATGACATCCGACCAAAAAAATGCCCATTATAAACAAACTCATTTTTTTCATTACGCGTCCCCCTTTATAACATGCCCAATTTCGGCAATTTCTTTGACCTGGCGGGAATGTTCGATAAAATACGCGATGGCCACCCCAGACATTACAAATGACGCAATAATTGCGGCCACAACATACCAAAACCGCTTTTGCTTTGCGGCCGCGCGTAATCCCCGCATCTGGGCTGCGTCTTCATCGATCTTTTGGACAGTCAAGCGTTCATTAATCGTATTGACCAATTCCAAAATTTCAATCGTCGTCTTAGCTTGATTTACGGCCGATTCCTTTAATTGTGCGAAATCATCCGTCAATTCATTTAATTGATGATTTACCTTTCCTATTTCGTCCATTACCATGTCAAAAGCCCTTTTCTCTGCGTTCGATAATCCTTTTGTTTTATTGATTTTTTCCCTCGTTTCCTTACACATATTCCCTCCCTGTGGTTATAAAAAACACCCCGATTGGGGGTGTCTGCTTGTCATTAACAAAAAGATTAAATCTTTTTTTCTGGGTGTTCTGCAAAATGACATTTGATTTCAACGGCATATTTCATTAATTTTGCCGCATCTTTCGCGATGTCAATCATTTCCCCAACCTCGGCCAATTCCAGTTCTGTGTCGGCCATTAAATGTTTCTTCACTCGGTCAAAGGTCTTTTTGGCGACCATTTCCATTTCACGCACATGCGCTTTCATTTCGTCTGTCATCGTCTGTATCCTTTTTTGCTTTGTTTGACGGAATGCTTTTTAATCCTTTGTCAATGGCGCAAGATGCCTTGCATATCTGGCCCCAGCACCAATGACGCGCGGATTCATTCCCCAGGATATACCCAATAATTATCCCAAGTCCCCTCATCGTTTATGCCTTTGCTTTCGCATTTTGCAATGGGGCCACATTCGCGGTTGCAACCGCGGGTGTTGTTGGATTAAATGCCGAACGGCACGTACATGTTCTCAATGATACGTGTTGGGGATCTGTCCCATACATAAACTCATATTGCCGCCGACAACGAATTTCATCGGCACGCAACCAGTTCCCGGACATATTCTGGGCCGGGACATTTACAATGCCGTCTGATAAAAATACACGCGATGTATCGGCATCTGCCGGAATGCTCTGGCACACAATCAATTTTATCGGGGTATAATTCGGCAATGTATTAAATTGAATCCCCGGCACGGTGAAATATAAATTCCCACTGGTCAATGTCACCGCAGACGTTCTATAGGTTTTTACGCAATTACAAGTCATTTTGTATCCTTTTACAAAAGAAAATTATTCAAGGAAAGGGCAAAAGTGACATTCGCCCTTTCCGACATCGGATTTAAACCAACCCATTCCCGGTGCAACCACAGCCGCAACCGTTATTCAGGCTTGTCAAACCCAAACCGTTGATGATTGCCGCATTCGGGCAAACCGCACCGATACCGGTGATGTCCGGCCGACGCAGCATGTTGCAACGGATGGATGCCAACTGTTCATTAACCGGCGCCAACTGATCTTTCACGAACAACTGATTGGTCAGCATCATGTTCTGACGTTGCGCTTCACCCAACTTGTCGCGCAAATCCTGATAGGCATAGAAATCAACTTTCGCTTGGGTAGCCGCCGCCGTCGCCGACACCAGTTCACGCGTCTGGGCTGCCTGTTGTTCAACACGGTATTGCGTTGTGGCCGAATTGATTATTTCCGCCTTTTCCGCGTCACATGTCGCTTTGAAGTTCTGGAACCCATATCCCATACCACCGGCAAAGCCGTCACATCCACCGAAACCGTTGCCCCATGCGTTTCCGCCGCGGCCCCAGAATGCGATGATAATCAGAAAGAACAGTGCCAAAAAGCCTATTCCACCCCAACTATATCCTTTTTCTTCCATTGTTTTCACCATTAAAGCCCAGATGTTATTTTAGCCTTGCAAGATTTTCCTGCATGCGTTCCAACTCGCTCGCGGGGGCTTGTTCCGCCGACGGGCTGACTGATGTCGTGCCGAAAAATCCATTCAGATTATCCAGACTGTGCATCATGTCTTCTTTGGTTGTTCCACATGCTTTGGCAATCATTCCTGCAAACGGACTGTTTAACAGTGATTTGGCTTTGGCCAAATCTGACGCACTCACACCCGCTTTCTGCAGCGCTTCTTGCGGATTCTGTGTCGCGGTTAAAATGCCGTTCGCAAAATCATACGCCCTGCTCAGTTTCTGCGCTTTGTCGGGTCCCATGAACTTGGTCGCCAGATTCATTACGGATTGTTTGTTCATCGCCACTCTCCAATTTTTCAACTTTTTCAACCAATGCATTCATCGCCGTCTGCATTTGACTTAACGTTTTTTGCAATTCTTGATTGATTTCTTCGGGTGTTTTTGGTTTTACCAAGATGCCTTTGTCGTACAGAACTTTTTCATAATCTCTGGCAATTTGAATTGCCTTGTTATATTCGTCCGTCGTACATCCAACTTGCTGTCCGGTGGAATTAAATATTTTCCCATCACGGACAAATCCAACAAACCCCGGATTGTTTTGAAACATACCTCCGTAATTATCCATGTGTCACTCCCATGTTTTTAAATTTACAGAGGTAATTATATGGCTACACAAACAATATTTCTTGCCGACTTTCCGTCGTAATTACGCCATCTGATTTACCAAACATATCTAATCCCGTTTTTAGCACCCGCGATAATGTTCGTTGGGACATGCTCATCCCTTTCTCTCTTAAGGCATACTCTGCCGCAAACATGCTTTTTCTTTCAACGCATACCGCAACAAGAACATCACTATACGGACTTGGAATCTTGTACATTTCAATCCGCGCCAATGCAATTTTTGGCGCCATGTCTTTAATATGTCTTTTGGTGTTTCTGGTGTCAATATTCATGCCTAATGTTTCTCTTATGTTATCCCCTCCTTTTGCTCTCTCCTTATGTTAATTGGTAATTGAATATTTACTTACTATACTTCCGCCATCCCTTGTATCATCCATGATACAGCCCCGCCAGTAATTACCGGGGTTGAATCATTAAGCCACACTTTTAGCACTTGCATCTGTGTTTTTGTCCTGCCTCTACTGTATGCAACCTCTATTTGCGGATTTTCGGTTGCACCTGTTGGATGCACAAATGAAGTATAATTTATCGACTGCATGGGTACTGGAAATACCACTGTTTGCACGGCAGTATCGGTATCTTTTACGCCACCCTGCTCGACCCAGCCATCTGCATATTTTCGATACCATGTATAATTATTTGCAGCATTCGGTTCTTGAAACGCAATGATCTCGTGCCCCCTATCAACCTTATTGTTAAGCAATTCCGCATTTAAACCAGCCGTATTTTCAATCGCCGTTGGCGTAAAATTGCCACAATAATAATATTCATGAATGATCGGTTCGCCCAACAAAACAGACTGATCGGCATATCCTTTCAGCTCAAAGAATATTGTCGTGCTCCCTGCTGATATGGAAAAATTCGTAAAAATTCTAACAACAATATTACCGAAATCATCTTCACGCTGAAAGATATAGGGAACCATTTGGGCCCAATTATCCCCTTTCATATATGTGTTATAATCTTTCACTTTCATTGGAAATGGAATCGGATGTGAATATTCCGACAACACGAATTCTTGGGCATTATATTTGGGATATTCGAACGTAAAACGGCCACCCAATTCACACCACCCATCAGAATACAGCTTACCACACGTCCCATCATTAAAATTAAACACACGAATCAATGTGCGTTTGTTTGTCCGTGGCAATTTAAATTGCTGATTTTCTGTGTCGACAATAAAGAAATCTGCCGCGCCCGTCATGGCGTGTAATTGGATGATCGCCGCTTCTTGGGATGCGTCACAAATTCGATGACCATCCGTGGCCGCCTTGTATGAAATCGTTATCCCTTGAATGGTCTGTACGGCATCGGTTGCATCTGCCATGTCATCAACCAAATGCTGATATACGGGATGATACATTTCTGCCGATTGCCACGAAAATGGATTCGAATCCACCCATGATATATCGTTTAGTTTCGATCTTGATTTCTTGCAATAAAGTAATGGTAATGATAACGGCCCCATCGGGCCTACATCCCCCTTGTCTCCTTTATCGCCCTTATCCCCTTTTTCACCTTGTGGACCTTGAATTCCCTGAATACCTTGGGGACCCTGGGGCCCAACTTCTCCTTGTTCGCCTTGTGGCCCAGCTTCTCCACGAATTCCTTGGATGCCTTGCGGACCTGGAACGCCACCCCAGTCATCAACAATTGTCCATGTTGACGCATCAACGGCATGGATATACATATCGTATTTATCTTCACTATCACGATAAATATATCCTGTATTCTCTTTTGTATTGGAAAAATCCGGCAATGGATTATCAAATGAATAAATTCCATTTATTATTTCAAATGACATACCCGCTGTTCCTTGTTCTCCCTGTATGCCCTGTGGCCCTTGTTGGCCCTGTGGTCCCTGGATCCCCTGTGGTCCCTGTGGTCCCGTTGGGCCTTGTGATCCTGTATCTCCTTTTTCTCCGACATCTCCTTTGGGGCCCCGAATACTTTTATTCGTTGGATTTTCAAGATTTCCGTCATTTGTCCAACTGATGACACCATCATCCGAAACGCTCGGTATAAATACGGCCCCTTTATCACCCTTGTCACCTTTTGTGGAAACATCATACCACTTACCCCCAATTCGATATTGTAATATATCTTGTTCTGGATTAGTTAGATATAGATGACGAAATTCTTGTATGTCTGCGCTCTTGGGCATTGTAATAAATGTTTGTCCATCTAATGAAACCTGAAGATTGCCCGCATTGATTTTAAAAAATATTCCTTTTTTCAAAATTCGCATATCATAATCAATGACAACAGATGCGCCATTATCCTCTGGTTTTAATAAATCCATTTGCCACGGCTCGCCTTGTAATATTTGTGTCGTAAATCCATTCGATTTGATTTCTTGGATCATGGCCACAATTTTACTCAATATATTTTCTAATGCTTTGGCATCATATCCTTGTAATGTTTTAAATGGTGTATCTTGTATCTCTGGTGTATCACGATATATACAAACCAATTCATCTATACGTGGCGGCCGGACACTTTCCCCTAAAATTATTTTTTTGTTATCTAAATCGACAGAAAAAACTGGTTCTTTTATATTTCCTGATGTTTCACGTATTAAAACATGAATAAAACCAGAACTGACCGCTTCAAATAAAAATGGGAATTCTCTTGAATTCCCGTTTCCATACATAAATGTCGGCGCATATTTGCTGATCAATGTCATTTTCTACCTCTCTTTTGTTTGTTTTCACCAAAACGCTTTTTTAATTTCCCATAAATATTCTTACGCAATTCGCGCAACATGGCATCCCTTTCCCCATATGATGCGGACTTGAATTTTTCAGTTTCAATTAATCTGTTCTCAGCTTGCCCGAATTCTTTTGCAAATATCGCTCGAATTTGCTCAATTTCTTCATCTGATTTCCCACGGAATACAACAACGTTATCTGACAATTTTGTTGACACCGGTGTCTTATCTGTTGCCCATGCAATTTGTTTTTCTGCTTTAATTGCTTTTGATGATTTTCCTATATCTTTGTCTGCGGTATCATATGTATTGGCCGCTATCCCGATCCAATCTGCAATAACACCACCCGCGGCGGCATACAATTCTTCGCCTTCCAGACCACTTACTGCCGTATCATAAATACTTGTAATTGAAATCGGGGCAAACGCATCCAGTATATTGTGTGTAATATTCTCTGGCGTATCCCATTTTATGGGGCGCCCCATCATATCTTTTCCTTTCCCAAATGCAACAGACATCGAATCATGGATAATTCTAACCCCTGGCGATGCTTTACCCTGTAAAAAATTAGATAACACTGTTCCCCATTTTGCTTCTTTTTTAACGCCACTTAAATCCACTGTTTTTCCCGATCCAATTCTTGATAGCAATGTAATTATGGCCGCCGTACCGGTTGTTATATCAAATCGTGTCGTACCTATCGTTATTTTCCCAAATTCCGACGATCTTGGCTCAAAACATCCCTCTAAAAATTCAATCCATGACCGTTTATCATCATCGTCCAATCCCCAAACCGCGGCTTTTATCATATTTGTCACAACGGCGATCATTATCATGTTTCCTATTGCCGCGCGTGCACGAATCCCTTGGGGTGTCATCTTCCCAACTTGACCTACATATCTCAGGTCGATCAAGGTTTCAATTCGCGACGATAACCATTTGGGCGCAAACAATAAATTGTTTAAAACCCTATTTACGTTTTCATCTTTTGTTGCTTTCCCACGCCCCGTGATCGTATTTATCGCCGCGCCTATATTCTGCGCTTTTAATAATTTAACTTCGCCCCTTGATTGTTCCCACATCCAGTCAAACATATCTGCACGTGCCGTTTGAATAGCAATATTAAATGACGCCTCTGATCGACGAAACGCATTTAAAAACTTCCCAAAATCACCTCCCTTGTCTATTAATTGTGATATATATGATTCTGGGAATGCTTCTTCCTTAATTCCAACCTCTATTCCAAAATTATTATAGTTTCCGTTTAATGCATTTGGACGGGTTAATATATCGGCCATCATGGTATCTACACCTTTCTGACTTTCAAACCATCCCTTATATCCGGCTTTCATGGCCTGAAAAAACACCTTCGGATTAACATATGCGGTATTCTGCAATTGACGCAAAAACGAAAAATCAAAAGACGCTTTCATTGATTTAATATTACCGGCAATCTTTAATATTGCTTCACCTGCTTTACGAAATTTTCCGCTTTGTGCCAATTTCGCCGCCTGTGCTTTTAATGAAATTTCTTCATATTTCTTTTGAAACTCAACTAGTTTTTCTCCCAATGCCCGTCGCGCATTCTGTGCATCCGTGGATAGTTTTTTTAATTGTTCCCTGGTCAATTTCTCATAATCTGGTTTAATTGTCAGCAGTTTTTTACGCAGTTCATTAATACTTGTTGACAAATCAAACAATGTTTTAGAATCTGTACGTTCTATTTCAAATCCCATGATCTGTTTTGCCACACTCTCCATATATCGGCGGCTTTCGCGTGGATTCATAACATCTTTTTTTGCCAATATGCGTTCAACAACCGCCTTTTTTTGTTTGATGGGTCTTCCTTTTTTTTCTAACCGTTTTAACCATTCCTTTGTCGCCTGAATTTGACCTGGAATAAACATTTTTTGCTCCATCTGTCGATTCACCCATTCTGCTGTTTCCGTATGTTTTGGCATATCTACATATTGGGCAATGAAATTTATTCTTTCCTGGGCATTCATTTCACGTAATACCGACATGCCGCCTTTATCTGTAATTGCGGCACGTAATTTTTTTATATCTTCCTTTAATATACACGGCATTATTTACACTCCATTTCCTGCAAAAATTCATCCAGCTTACTATCCAACGTCTTATCCTGTGCAATTAAATCGCTAAAATATTCATTTAAATCTAATTCCAGTTGTTCCTTAACTTGACTGTTTATTCCCTTGGTGTATATCTTATCCAGGGCATTTAACGCCGATACAATATCAATATTGCCATCTGCTTTAAAATTCCGAAAACCGGCAATTCTCTGCCCTAATTCTTTTGCAATTTCTTGGGCAACCTTGCTATTTCTTAATTCTTCAATTAATGGATAATTATTCTCTGCCTGGGCTTTTCTCTCCAACGCCGTATAGATGTCCGATGCAAACAATCCATCTTGTTCCGCCATTTGACCATTTATTATCGCCAATGCATCCGTTTCACGGGTTTGTACAAACAAATCTGCCGCCTCTGCAACGGCTATCATATCACGATGTGTGTCATACTTACCTAAAACGGCATTATTTTCTGTAATGCCTTTTGCTAATGCGATTTTATCCAACCGCTGTTGCAATCTATTCGTATTTCCCCCTTCTTTTTCAAAACGCTTTGCCTTTTCATTCAGTATTTCTATGGCTTTAATCGCATCAGATCTCTCTTTGTCCTGCATTGACATAGTTTCTATGGACGCATTATTTGCCGCTTCAACCATTTGATTTAACTTCTGTTCTGCTGCTTGATCTTCGCTTATTTCGCCACGTTTAACCTGCGCTTCTAATAAACCGAATTTATTGGCCCGTTCAAAGAATTCAACAAACTCCGGCTTTAATTCACCAACCTTGCCAAATGTACGATCAAAATACTTTGCTGAATCAATCAAATTTTCATATATGTCAACCAGACTTTGTCGATAATCTTCCATATATTCTTCGACCGCGGCGCGTTCTTCGGGTGTATTTATACGTAAAATTTTTTCCCAATCTTTCTTTTGCAATAACCATCCTTCATATGCGCGTGCAAATTTTTCCGATGCGTCATATGTAAAATATGTGTCTTTTGCCGTAATACCAATTGCCTTTTCTACTGCGCCCCATGACCGGATAAAATCCTCTGACGCGTGTCGTGATCGCGCCCATCGAAAATATTCCTGGCCCCAATCATGTGCCAATTCGTGGGCCAATGTTGACACGTCCATATTTGCTGTTTTGGCAATAAATCGATATTGGGGGATATATGCGCCCCGATATACGTCCCCTTGGCCGGATATGCGTCCCTGGGCCTGGATTTCATCCTCTGACTTGACATTTGATTTTAATTGATTTATAATATCGTATAAAGACCGACCAAGCATGATTGTTGGATTTTTATCTGACCGCTTGGCGGTTTTTTTATCTAACCATGCGTCAATGCTTTTTTCTGTCGTTTGTCTTTCGTTTGTGTTAAATGCTGTTGTGATATAGCCGTCTGGCGAAATCATAACGCCATACACAATATCTCCGGAACGAACCTTTAATCTTGCGTTTTGGCCATATTTATTTACATCATCCGGGTCAATGACCGCTTTTTCTATATTGTCTATGCTGTTTAATAACAACTGCCAATCTTTGGCCGACATTCCGTGTTTATTTATATCATGCCTAATCGTATCAAACGGCACGCGCACAGAAATGTCTCCAACATCATGCCTGAAATACGGTTTGTATTTTGGGGCTTGGTTCTCCATAACCTGATTATAAAATTCCACAATATCTGTTTTGGGCGATGCATACATCGCACTTTGAAACATCACCTCTTCATTTTCATCAATCTGTGTTCCGTCCATTGCTGGGGCCAATTTGTTATTCACCTTCATCTCTCGAATTGATTGCTTTACCTGTTTTATTGCGCGATTTATATCCCTTTGTTCGGTTAAACTACGAATTTTTGCTTCTTTTGTTTGTTTCTCGGTTTCTTGTTTAATCCGTCTTTCCCGGGCTTTTTCTGCGCCGGTGGCCATTGCCGCGGCCAAATTATTATTTTCTTCATCCTGTTTTATTGCCGCCGAACGCGATTTTCTTTCAATCTCACGCAATTGACGCATTTTTGATACACGCATACGCTGCTCGTTCAGCATATTTGCTATTTCTGCTTTGTCTGTGCGTGCCAGGTCGCTGATCTTTTCTGGTAATGTCTTTTGAAATTGTTCTATTTTTGCTTCAATTTCTTCAATCTTGGCATAGTTTTTCTGTTCTACCGAATTCAAATCTTTTAATTGTGTTTGCAATTGAACAAATTCGTCGTTTAATACGTTTATTTCCGCCCGACGATGTTCCGGAATTCCCGCTCTAAACCACCCTAATTCATTTACCATCCCTTGCAATATTGGGTGTCGCGACAACGGAACTTTACGCTCTAATGAATCATACAGCATGTTTTCCAATTCCAATGTTGTCGTTGCTTCAATCGCCGCGGCACGTTCTTTTTCACTCATATCCGCATCTGCAAACATTGTTGCGACTTTTTCGCGAACATTATCCCGTATCTTGCCCTTGTCGTTTGTTGCTTCTAATTGTGCGATTAATTCCGGGGCAAATGATTTCATTGCCTTGGATTCTGTTTCACGCCACACTGTTTCGGCTATTTTTTCTGCTTCCGCCGGTGTTTTTTCTGGGGATACCGTTTGAACGATTTGTTCAATATTGCGTTTGGCACGTCCTTTATTGAAATGATAATATACACCACCAATACCACCACCCAAAACGCCCCCAACAACCGCATCTTTGACATAATCACCAAAATTATCTGCCAATATATCTATATCTTCATTCCCCTTTAATACCTCGGTAAAATCGCTGGCGGCTCCCTGGACCCCTTCTTGTAATGCATTGTCAACCGCCTCCTTCGCAAATGCACCTAATCGGCTTCCCGCCTTTAATACTTTGCCATTTATCAATCGACCTGTACCAAACATCATTTCTGATGCAATTTGAAAAACAGCATTTCCATAATCCAGTGCTAAATTTAACGGGTCTGTTTCATATCCATCTAAATTCTCATGTTCCTGGACATATTTCGCCATATCATTCAATGCACCATCCGACAAAGATGTTGTTCCAACGAATGCCCCTAATCCTACCGCACCCGTCGCCGCTCCAATGGCTAACATTTCGGCCATTGACATCGCTCCACCGGTAAATTTTGCGGTCCATGTTTCGGCATCACCATAATTGGAATCAAGAAAACGGCTTTCTTCCATTGTCTTCATTAATTTGTCGGCGGCTCTATCACGCATTTCAACGCCAATTGTGCCGCCACTTATACCGGACAATGTATTCCCCAACGCCATCTGTGCTTTTTCCGGCAATGACGCTAAATCCAGAATCCCCTTACGAAATGTATCCCATGCTATCGTTCCTGTATCTGATGTGATTGTATCTAAATCTTGAATACCGTACACCCTATTGACCGGGTCTACACTTGCCATATCCACGTCATTCGATGTTAAAAACGGATTTGCGCCAAAATCCGGTGATTTGATCGCCCGTTGATAACTTTCTGATAATGATATACTGGGATTCATGCTTGTGGGTACTGAAAAATCTTCTATTTCCCTAAATGTTGTCATACTACATCGCTCCCATATTGGATTTTTTAATCATTTGGGCGGCTTTTATGCCTGTATAAAAATTAACGGGTTCCCATATGGGATTCCCGGCCACATCAATTCCTTTATACAGATAATCATTTCCGTGAATTTTCGCTAATGCAACGCCTTTTTGCTCATACTGCTTTTGTATGGCATCCATATTTATTCCAAAGAAGTCATTAATTGTGTCATTATATGCCTTTTCAACTCCCTTCATATACATTTTTGTAATTTCTTGTTCTGACATACTTCCATTGGACCATTCTGCAATGGTATGACGCAATACATCACGCGTCCTGCTTTCCATTTTTTCATTAATCCGTGTTCGCATTGATCCGGTTAATCGCGGCGAATCCCAGAAATTATCCGGCATAAAATTTTTTGTGTTTTCTATAAAATCATTAATCTGTGTTTTAAATGAACGATCAAACATCGTTTGATTTATTACTTTCTCATAATTATTAAAATCTTCCTGGCTTATTTCTTCATTCTTTGCATTATTTAGGGCCTTTAAACCCTTCAATAAAACATTATCAACGTTTCCATCTTTATCACTATCAACTTGTGCCAATGCTTTTAAATCATCAAACATTTTCTTGGTACCGCTATAATCCGAAAAATCTTTCATGGATACATTGCCAAAGTTTTCTCGATATTTTAACATATTATCTAATAATTCTTTGCTTTTTTGTTTTTGACTTTTCATATCTTCCGGCAATGGGGACATATTATTTTCTGGCTTTACATATGACATTTGATTATCTTGTTCAAACCATTTTATGTTTTCATTAGTTGGCAATTTCATAAAATCTTTAAATCGTTCGATTTTTTGTTCTTCGTGTGCTTTTTTTTCCTTTAATATACTTTCGCCTAATGATTTTTGTAAAATTGGATCAACTGAATCCGCAATCTCTTTCCGTATGGCTTCAACCGACTTTTCGCTGTAATCTTCATCGTTAATAGATTCTAATTCTTTTTCAAATTTCTTCTTTTGCTTGGCCAATTCACGATACTGTGGGCTCCCTTTCTTTGTGTTCTCCATACCCGCGTTAATCATGACAATATTATCTTTAATCTGGCGTTCCTGTGTTTTACGAATAATATCATTTACCCCCTGCGTCATTTCTTCTGGTACAGATTCACGAAAATTATCCATGGAATCCAACATGGCTTTTGCCTTGACCGGATTTGTTTGTGCCATATTTTCATAAAACTTGGTCAATGAATTGCGATCTGCTTCATATAATGCGGCCGGGGCTCCGATGGGCGCCGTTTTTTGGATATAATCATCCAATAACTGGCGATTTTCGGCGTGCGCCTGCTTAAACCCGGCAACATCTCCGGCGGACCCGTATACGCCAGCGGTTTCCTCCATGGTTTTGGCCGTTGCTCTGGCTGATTCTTCCCCCTGTTTTAATTTTTGTTGATATGCCCATTTAATGTCATTGCTAATAAAATCGTTGACCTTGCCCTGTGTCTTTTCCTGAAATACGGCCGTACCCACCTCTCCTAACCCTTTGCCATATTGGGAACTTAACCGTGAATATTCTTCGCGCATGGCCCGTTCATGATCCGGGGTTCCGATCAATGTCGGATTATTTGTTCGTTGATCTAAATTCCATCGCAACAGGTCGTTTTCCAATCGCCCCGCCATATCCGCCGCAATTAATTTATCCGCCGCGTCAAATGTTTTCTTTTGATCTGCTATTCTTTTTTGTTCGGATTTAATGTTGCTTTCAACGTTTTTTTGATATTCCGCATCTTCCTTTTTCTGTTTTTCTTCCCCGAATTTATTTAAAACCATACCACTTTTAACCAATATAGGATTAACATGTTGAATACCTTGTGATACGGCAATACTTGACGACGACACGTCCGGTGCCTGAATTTTAGTATTTTTTCGTCTAACAATCTCAACCATTTCTCATTCCCCCTATAAAAATAATTTTGCGACTGTACCAACCGTTCCTGTTCCTGCACCGAATATTCCCGATATTTCACTTGCCTTGCGTTTTTCTTTCATGCTTTTTATGGCTGTATCATATTGACGTATCATCTGATTCATGTCCTGTGTTGATGCGGACTTGTTGGATTCTATGACGTCTCTCGCTGTGCCCATATTGTAATCTAATCCCGATTCATAAAAACTAATCTTGTTACTTGCTAATTGATCCGCTATAAACTGCTCATAATTCGCAATATTATATGCTTTTTCCTCACGCAATGCTTTTATGTTTTCACTAAATTGATTGTATTGTGCTTTTACCCCCATAAGAGATCCCGCAACACCCATAACGCCACCGATAACTTCTAATCCTATTCCAGCCGCTTTAATCTTTGATATTCCTACGTTGGGATTCGTTTTTGTATATTGACTTTCCGGATCACCATACATCCCACCGGATAAAATGGCCATATCATCGCCCATCATGTTATTTTCCCCCCATATTACTATAATTGATAAACACTTCTATTGAATTAACCGTAAATGGCAATCCTTTCGTGCTACGCAATATGATATATTTCGTCCATTCCGGTGTATCTTCGGGAACCTTTATATAAACATCATTCATTGTAATGGGGGCTAAATCATAATGACTTGATTTGTTAATGTCTTCAATGGGTTGCATGTAATCAACTGACGTTCCAACTTCCAAATGCTGGGTATTGATGACAGATAAATTTATCTGTTGAACCGTCTTTTTTGATTCATATGGTTTTTGTATTTTCAAATATGCATATGCATCATACACTGAACCATATGTAATCCTATAAACCATACTTGGTAATTCTACGCCAGAATCTAATACCACCTTATTGTTTGTTCTCATAAAAACAACACCGACATGTGGTCCCGGCGTCGTATAACTTAACAATAAAACATCACCATCTACACCACCTGACTTTACATCTTCAAGCGGATCGCCATCTGTCCCATATAATGTCTCTCCTGGTTGTGGGTTCTCTGATTTCGAATAAATTACACCTTCACCATTGGCGGTTCTCCACTCATATGCTTCAAATTCGTTCCGTTTCAGATCAAGATATCTTCCCTGACTAATTGCCGCAATTTTTATACCCGTTGGCATATTGGGTCTTAATTTATTAATTTCTTTGAAAACTACATCAAAATATTCTGACTTTCCTCGACGATCAATTATATCAATTTCAACATCTGTCGGCTGAACAATGTCATTTGTTGGCTCTCTAAATAACTGTGGCGTTTCTGGTGTATATGGGTTCCCACTCATCGCGTTAAATCCAGATACATATGTAAAATAAACAAATTCATTATTTTCATATTTATAAACCGGTGTGCCAACTTGTGGATTATCTGTTTCCATATATACCCTATATATATTTTGATAAACTTGATAATAATACGCATAATGAACATCACTTGTTTGATTTAATACTTTTACAATTGCCCATTCTTTATCATTATTAATTTGTCCAAGCATCAATTTTTGACCGACATACGGACTCATATCAAACGATGTATATATATTATTATCCGTAAATGTTCCATTCATTAACACCCGTTCATCATATGATCTATAGCTGTCCAGGGCTATATTTTTATCCAAATTGTCATATGTCGCCCATTTTTTATCTTCCGATGATAATAACGGGGATTGCGTATCTATGTATGATCCATGATCTAATTTTTCTTCAATCGCCCATTGACCGCCACGATTTGTTACCATTAATAATTTATCTTTTGATCCATTTTTCGCACTACATATATCAAATATATCTCCACTTTGAATAGATATGGAAAAAAACCCAGAATATGCATTTTTTTTAAATAATAATGCAAACATCTTTTGACTGTTTGTCAATCCGTAAATTAATTCTGAATCATTATTAATGTAACAAAGTTCATTAATGCCATCATTTGTTATATCCTTTGCATATTCGGAAATATCATTTACTTGATATCTCTCAAGCAAAAGATCATAATCAATTGCGTATAATTTATTTTTATTATTTGACGTATAAATTAATACGTCATCTTTAAATGCTGGAATTGCGTCACCTGCAGGCATTCGATTCTTTAAATTAAATTCTATATTTTGATTTGTGGCTAACATTCCGTCATTACCTGAATCAACAAAGCTAATTCCATCCTCCGAAAATGCATACAATACTTTCTGTGCGCCTAAAATATTCGATATTTGTGATTTTAACTGATTACAATCTAACGATAAATAATCATCAAATGCGATCGGATTACTAACTGTGAACGTGTCATTATTCCCGAATTTCGATGCAATTACTCGATATGGGAATAAATCAAATCCTCCAAACCACAAACGATTTTGAAAAAATGATACGCTGGATGGAAATCCCAAACTTGTCCATAACGTTGTCGGGGAATCTGGCGTATATATACCATATGTTAAATTTGCATTTTTAAATGATATCTTATATGGTTGCGCTCCCTTTTGTGTTAATATCATTTCTGTGTTATGCTGTGAATACTTTATATTTTTTAAATCATTAAATGGCGTATTCTGTATAATTAATGGCGCCATTTGTGTCGGCAGGAATTCAATATCAGATATAAATAGTTTTGATACATCACTGTCAGATACTGTCATAGTTGGCAGACCTTTAACCCGATTTGAAAAAAATATTTTCCAATATTTATGTGGTGTAATATATTCAACATTTCCAACATCAAATTCATACACGCTATCACATTTTGTTGTGATTTTTCCATGAACTAAGTTTCCATTTGTGTACGTATTTGATATATTTGTCTTAATGGACGTCCATAAATTTCCATCATCTGAATACTGAATAACTGGATCTATTGCCGCTAAATAGTATATTTTGTTTTTATCTCTTAAAATGCCATTCAAATGCGTGTCCCATTTGATATGACATTTACTGAATACAACTGGATTATCGTTAGATATTGTAAGAAAATGATTCTTTTCCTTATCAACCAACCAATCATTATAAACATCAAAACTTCCACCTGTCCCATCAAAGGTTTGATATTTATTATCTAACGAACTGGACGTGTCTATGGTCCAATTTCCGTTTGTATTTGATTCCCATCCTGTTGTTGGGAATTGCGGTGCATCACCACTTGTCGTCATATACGGATTAAAACTACCATCTGATGCAAATTGATAACATTCGACTGAATCTTCACCAAATGTAAAGATAATATCATTATTATTCGGCAATCTAAACGGAACCAATACACGCTTTCCCGGTAAATTTATTAGATGTTTTGTCCCCAAGCGTTTCCGCAATTCACCCTTTGGACCAGATACAACATTCAAACCATGGGCGAATCCTGTCGACACAATACCGCCTGAGACACCTTCCATACTTTGGGCCGTCCTATCATATTGACCGCTAAAAAAACTATTCTGCACCAATTTTTGTGTCGGCATTATGAATATCTCCGGGGAAACATCCATACATTTTTCTGTAATACATGGTGTTTCTTCTTAATTTTTGCATCGCGTGCATTTAATGAATTGAACTGACTGACTTGTGTCATGTATTCTGCATCCGCAACATTTTTCGCCGTGGCATCTTTTGTTAAAAATGCAACACATTTTTTTGCCAATGCGGCCGCCATCAATTCGTCAAATTCATCCGTCCACAGCAATGTGTCAATAACATCTTGTACATAATTAATATTAATAAATCCTTGTGTGCTACTTTTTACTTCAATTCTGTTCCCATATTCCGTGAACTCTGTATGACCATTAACTTTTTGAATGTACAGGCAATCACGCGGCTTTAAAAACTCAATATCCGACATTGGATTTGCCGGATCAATCGGTGTCCCCAATAATTTACGATCTTCAATACATGCGAAACGGGGGCGCGTTCGTTTTAATTCCTTCCGCCGTGTCTGTGCAAAATATGCGGAAAATACTTTATCGGATTCTGATATTGGATCATCTAAATTTGTACAATCTGCACGCAAACCAATAATACGCAGCGCATCATTGCATAATTCAACCGGTGTTTTCATGATATTCTTCTATGTTAAAATGAATGGGTGGCGCAACCACGTCGCCACCCAAACCACGTTTATTACGAACCAGATGACGGAACGCTCTCAATCGTTGTTTCTAACTTTTGAACACGCGCGCCTTCCGTTCGGCATGCACCAACTTCCAATTTGACACGCACCATTTGTGCATTTAAATAGGTCTCCATTTTCGGGAAATGTTCGACTTCTTTTACATCAATTTTGGCGACCAACGCCCCCGGTGCCAACACAAGACACGTCCGTTTTGAACTTGTTTCTGCCAAAATTGGATTAGGAATCGTACCATTTTCATCAGATCCTGGGACGACAAACACCTTATATGTGTCAAAGATTCGTTGGCAACGAACTTTGTTCTCGTCGCTATATGTGGTATATAAACGATTCACCAACTTATCCAAAGACAAAAATTGTGCTTCTTCGCTTCCCGTAACAAAAACTGCAGAATTCTGCCATTCTGTATCGTCCACCAACCCCGAATTTTGAAAGTTTTTGGCTATTTTTCTCAAAATTGCTTCGGTAATTCCGCCCGTTGCGTCTAACGTTCGTCCACCATCCGCCGCAAAGGCAACTGATGTTTTTGTCGATTCCGGTGCACCAACTTGAACGGTGGCCGTCGATGCAGTGGCACAAACACGGTCGATTTGCCGATTCCCAGCCGCCACGGCATTCACCATCAATGACGACGTCGGATCGGCGATTGCCTTAGAAACGTCGATTTCTTTATCGATCAACAATTCCGCCCAATAGATATTGGTGTACCACGATCGGTTATCGGTTGACCAATTCGTTTTTGTTGAACTATCCGATGCTTTATTCTTGCTATCAATCGGACCGGACATTTCAAACGGTAAAACTCTCGACATATTGTGGATGGCACCGTTTTCACTTTCATATTCAATCACGCCTGCTCTTTGAAAAACAGACTGCTTTTGCTGTGCTGTTTTAAAATAGGTGCTACGAAACACCTCCAGCAAGGCATTCGATGTCGATTGCATTGTTATTCTCCTTATCTACAATCATTGTTGCTGTGTATCGCAATGTCGGCCTGGGTAGCCCCTGGCTTTTGCTCGCTTTTATTTGAAAAGAAGAAAAGCGTTAAAAACTTCCGTGATTTCGCGCTTCCGTTCCCACAGGGTCTGCGCTAATCACCACATAAAGAAAGGGGACACATCCCCTTTCCTTATGCTTCCAATTTAACAGGCTGAATTTTCTTATAATCCTGGATACCATCGATTTTCGTAATAAATTCTTGTTGCGTCAATTTATCGTTCAATGAATTATCCGTTTTCAGCATATAGTTCTTATAAAATTCTTTCTGCAATGCACGAATTGATGGGTTATTATATCCACACCCCAAAAGATCATAATAATCACACGCGTACTGAATTTCTTCTTTGCTCAAAGAGAAAATATCCTTTCCAATGAACGTCAGTTCAAGTGTTGATTCTTCAATTTCATCAATATTACGTGTCAAAACACCATCGTATAATTTACCAGTTTTTGCTAATTCCATAATCACAAATCTCTGACTATGGTATTGCAATTCATTATCTGGACATTCCGGGATCAAGATGTTAACGGTGTATGGAACCATTTCCTCTCCTCGACGCACATTCCCTGATACGGTCAATTTTAACGCTTTTACTTTATTTTCTACTGCTTTTGTCTTCTTTGCGGGCTTTTCTGTCTCTTCTGCCATGACACCGGCCGAATAATCATCCGCCGGGATCGGTTTATTGACGTCCCGTTCAATAACACCTGTCACCATCGGTTTTTCACTTAATCCAAACTGTTCCTTTGCATTTGCCATGTTATTCTCCTTTATTATTCGTATTATTTATTTCCCATGCATTTATAGCATTTTCTGCTCTTGTTGCCGCCGCTTCACAATTTTTCTGTAAATCCGACAGGATCCCGTCTGTTGTAATTGAATGATCCGCTTCGGTCTGAATTTTTCTCAAACTTTCCTCTACAACTTTTCGTTTGCATTCCAATGTTTCTAACAATACTTCACGACCTATCATTTTTGAACGTTTATCAAAATCTGCCATGGTTTGTTCTGATTTGCATGCAAATTCTGCGGCTTCTTTATCAATCTCGATCAATTTTGGCAAAACATCATTATCCTGAAATATAAAATAATCTTGTAATTGCGAAAATGGAACAAACCATACACTGCGCTGACCTTTCTTGTCGGGACATTCCGCCCCACCGTTTAATCGCGTTTGACACAGATAAATTCCGCTTGTGCTTACCGCAACTTTCGCGGCATATATGTTCGTAGCAACAACGAATGCGACATTCTGACCATCCATTTTATTTAATTGTTCTTTATTTAAAAATTGTGTCATTTGTTATACCCATATTTCTTAAATATTGCGTCTTTCAATTCTTTTTTATTCGGAACATTGCCAATCGCCATAATCTCATCCTGCATTCTACTCAAAACATCGTGATCAATATTCCCATCTTTGTCATAAACAGCGCTCTGATTGCTGGCATTGGACGATACTGGCGGGGGCATTCCCTCTTTAACCGCAAATGCATCGGCCAGATCTGAAAATACATCGTATACATTCAACAATTGGTCATTTTTAATTTCCATCATGGCTTCAATAGATTTTTGTGGAATCTTTGACAACATGGCATTAATTTTATCCAATTGTGCTTCTTTTCCTTTAAATCTTTCGTTTTTTAGTGTGTTCCATTGTTCCGGATCATATGTCTTATCAGACAATGCCATAATATAATCCATGATTGGTTTCGCTTGTTGCTTTACCAATCCCGATTCCTTGGCAACTTTTATAAATTCTTCATCCATTCCGGACCAATCTTGCTTGTCCGCCACGGCTTTGGTCTTATCAAAGAACCCTTTCCATACGTCATCACCATCATTTTCATTCGGCATCGCACGCTCTGATTGCAATTTACCGATGAATGATTCTTTATCGATTATTCTTTTGCACAAATCCGAAACAGATGTGACACCCTGCAAAACCTGAACATCCTTATACTCATCCGGTAATACAAATTCATTCTCCATCTTATTCACCCCTTGTATCCATAATTAATTTTGTCACATTTTCTTTCGTCAAATGCTTGAAAACCAACGCGCGAATCATTTCATGTTGTGCATGAATCGCTCCTCGGTCTTCTGGTTTATATTTAAATAATGAATCCCAATATTTGCTCCATTTAACCATGGAAACAATGACATGATGACCGTATTCTGTATCAAAAACGGAATTCAATGCGGTACGATACTTTACTTTTTCTTCCTGAATTTCTTCTTTTTGTTTTTCATCGGGGAACGATACTCCAAATGCCTTTAATAAATCGACCGCGGTAATTCCGCCGGACTTCTTTGTGGTTGTTTTCATGCTTCATCCTTATATTTGTGGTTTCATTGTTGCCGCTTGCGCGTTATTGCGATTTGCCTGACTGGCAATATTTGCAATTTGCGCTTCTTGCGCGACGGCGGCTTCCCGCGCACGCGCCGCTTTCCGCTGTTCGTGTTCCATCTTTGTCGGCAGAACATTTTTCAACACGGAATCTCTTACGATTTCTAATACGGAATCATATAAATCTAAATCTGGCGCAATGGACTGATCAATTTGTGCCGCCATTATAATACTATTTAACGTATTGACAAAATCTCTCTGCTTGGATGCATTTAATATATTTGTCACAGCATTGTTATGCTTTATGTCATACCATGCTTTACCCTCTCTGATGGCTTCCTTAACGAATTCCGGGGCATTCCTAAGATCAAAGAATCCCTTTGTTCTTGCCGCAATATTTGTTATGCGCGTATAGAATCCTGAAATTTGACTTAAATGACGCATTAATACACCTGATAATACCTCACCTTGCATGGCCAAACGGTTCACAAATTCTGTTGCTGTCATGCCATTGGTCTGAATAATGGGCATAATAACGTCTAATTTAAACGCCTTTGTCAATTCGTCTGCCAAAAATGTCAACAGGAATTTAGTCAACGGCTCCGCATTCCCAATATCTTGTAATGGAACGATCGGATTATTGGCGCTTGCAAATGTCGAATCCAGGGCTAATATCGCCCCCGCATCTGTATCAATCTCCGTATCCTGGGCGATCGCGTTATCATAAATACCAATCGCCGGATCCGCTGTTTTCCCCAATGCCTGATACGCCAAATATAAAATACCATTTATCGCCGCCACTGTGTTTATGAAATTCCCAATGTCACTGCGTCCGTACACCTCACCCCTAATACGGGCATATCTCGATACGATCAATGGATTTTCATAATATTCATTTTTTGCAAATATCTTGTCGTCATTATCAAATATCCACGCGCCAACAAATTGTGCCGTCCGCGGTCCTATTTTTGCATTTGAATCAAATTCGTCGTTTTTATGAATAATGCAATATAGTTTATATTTTGTGTCCCACTCACCACTTTCAAATGCCTTTCGAATTTCCGACGGCAATCGTTTATAGTATTCTCCTTTGCTCCCACCGAAATAGTCTACAATGACTTGTGGATACCAGTTAAACGCCAATACGGCATATTCTGGTTGTGAATTTCCCCCATCTTGGATGGCCATATTATCAACACCAAATTGTTGAACAACAAACGGACAGTCCGGGTCATTACTTTCTGTCACAAAGAATGCTGTTGTCCCATATGTTTCCCAATCGCGATAGAACATATTCTTCACTTCAAGGAATCCAGATTTCGGTGAATGCAATGCACGAATCAATCGACGCGTTTGTTCATCGAACCAATCTTGGTCACTTTGGCGAACATCTTTAATATTGTCCGGTGGTACTAATGAAAAGGGATTTTTTGACGGAAAAACCAACGATGCATAAAAATCACATACTGTTTCAACGGCACGACGACTAGACGGATCATATGCATTCGTATCCAAAACATCACTTTCGCCGATTCCGCTCTCTCCTAGTCGATTACTATACAGCGTATTGTGTCCCAAGACGGACGCAATCAATGACCATAGTTTGATATACCCACTTCTTACACTCTCTAAATTATTCTTTAGTGATTTGTAAAAACTTATACTTTTAACCACTTCGGCTTTTCCTTTTTATTAACGCTTACTTTTTTAACACATTTTCCGCGTTCAAATTGACTATACGTGTTAACACCACGCTGTAATCCATATACCGCCATTGCCACGGAATCCGAATAATCCGGCGACCGTCCCAATATGCGTTTGATCTGATCTTTCTTGGCCAATTGAATTTTTCCACCCGTCGATTCTTGCCCTATAATTATTTGGGTTCTCAAATCTTCCTTACAACGCGATACTGCCTGGGGGCTACCCAGTAGGTGCAACCGCCCCGCGCGGGCATATTCTTCCAATTTCCCATATGCGGCGGCGCGTCTATTGAAATAAATTCCTTGTGGCTCTGACGTTCCATGAAATTCGATTAAATTGGGATGTTTGCCACGAACTTGCAAAACGGCCAATCCCTGGCCATCGGCATCCCATACCTCCCAATTGGGTCTAAATTGCCCCAATTCTTGCATAACACGTCCAACTAATGACTGCGTGTCCAATCGCAATCCATCGCCGACCATAACATACACATGGCCATCATCGCCCAATATCGCCTTGCTGATAACGCTACAATCGCCGCCGCCTATGGCAACGTCCACCCCAATCGATGTATTTACTGGATGAAAATCTGAATCATACTCGGATGTGGCGCTTTCTAATTCAAGCGGCGTGAATAGACGCACATACTCATCCACATCATCATACAGAACTGTTGCCCGCCATAATGCTTCATTTTCTTCCTTTAATGCATCCCACGTCGCCCGTGTCGTCGGATCCAGGTACGGGTTTTCCCAATAATCAATACGAACATAGATATATAATCCTGCGCGCCCGTATGCCGCGGCAAAATCCAATATGTACTGCGGGAACCTGTTTGACCCCAGGATGATAATACCCCCTTTTCGCAAATAGGTATTCAACGTATCCATGGCGGCCTTTTCGCCCCAGTTTTCTACTTCATCTATAAAGATTAGCTTCCCCCCGCGTTCACCACCTTTTAGGGCTGTCTTTCTGCTTGGATGAAATCCCTGATAGACAATCGATTGGCCAGTGACGAATTGATGTTCAAACTTATTGATTTCAATCAGATTGTCCCCCGCCACTTCCAGATTTAGTTCCGTGATACTATCGGACAGTTTCTTCTCTACAATCAATCCTTCGATTGCCGTATCCGCATATCCCCACATCAATAACTGCTGGACGGCCTGCACATTTCCCCATGATTTACCGCTCCCACGCGATCCCTCTACCAATATCAATCCGCCGCCATTTTCGTACGCCTTAATAATGGCATTTTTAATCTTGTCATTCATCGTCGCTGTAAATTCACAGAAATTTACAGTTAGATTTCTTTTATTTCTTCTTGTCATAAGTGAACGGAATTGTCCTAATATCTTTAACGCTTATCTGTTGCTCCGGTCTCTGACCTGATGTGTCACGAACAAATTCGGCCGCTTTTGTGTCTCCTGCCATGGCCTTCTTCACCTGCGCGACCATCATCATTTCTAATCGGGTCTTGTCTTCGCCATCAACTATCTCCCCCATCAATAATTCCAACATTTCACGCATTGCCTTTATCTCTCGACGCGATTTTCCACTTGCAATCCCACCGGCACGCCCTATCTTTCGTGCTTCGTCCGTGGTTAATGATCTTAAGTTACCTTTCCCTGCCATTTGTTTCCCATACAAAAAACCGACGGCTGTGCCATCGGTCCCGTTCAAACTGATTAATGGGTGGCGGGGGTTGTAAACGAACCTGGATTAACGGTGTCCCCCGCCACAAATTCGATACAATAACACGTATCTTAATGGTGAGAGTATCTTAAAATTCGTGTTTTGCAAGGATTATTTTTTATTGCTCTAAAAAAAACGCCGGAAATCCGCCATAAAATTCATGAAAATTGGGTGACATTTTTTGATCGACTTGTGCATTTTGTATAAACGATTTTTTATGATTCCCACATCTCAATCAGAAATTTTATGGTGCACACAATAATAAAAACGACCCCCATAATTTTCTGTTTTCCTCTTCAAACGGAACCGTTCCAATAAATAAGAGAAAAATAAAAGCGATACCGCATGCCGCGGTTATGCACCCCAATGGAATAAAAGCCCCACGAATATAATCTGCAATCACTAAACTATTTTGAATTTCCATTTTCTTTATCCTTAATTCTTACATAAATCCGCGGACGCGTTTGCGGGCGGCCCCGGCCGCGCTGCATGCGTTCGGTCGCCAAAAAATCCACCAAATGGGGGAAATCCCGGCAAAATGCGATTCTGCCGCGCTTGTTGCGCTTAATCGCACAATTCAAACTAATCCCGGCCCACGCGGCATACGCCGATAATGAACCGCGAAACTCCCGCTCACTCATGCCATCCCCTTTGCTTTTATTCCGCACACACTGGTAATAACCGTCAATATGGGGCGACGGCGATCTTCGGCCCGTACGATATCCATCAATGCACTGTTGATTGCGGTGCGCGCATCGGACGCATCAATAAATTTATTATCAATATCGCGCAATATATCCATGTCAAATCGGGTATACAGCTCTAAAAACTTGCGCTCGGACAGACTCCGCACATCACGCAATATTCGGGCACGTTCGGCTTTTTTGTCGGCCGCGGCCTCTATTGCGGAAATGCCACTATTTCCCTTTACCTCTGCCGATACCTCGGAATTTGGTTTGGCAAATCCCTGTACCGACAATTCGCACAGGCGCATGAATACACGCAACTTATCCTTGCGCCGCACGCCACAGATTATCCGCATTTCAATTAACCGTTGAAACCACTGCTGATTGGCCGATGCATTGCTTTTTTTGCGGCGAACCTGTTTTTTTTGTTGTTGCCGTTTCAATATTTTTTTCACGCGTACGGGACCCTTGATAACATAACGTTCAACGATGGCCATGGTTTCTCTTCTCCTATACACGCACCCGCGCATCAACAATAAAATTTTTCAACTGCGTTTCATCAATGGGCTTTTTGGGTTCTAATTTTTCAACAAATCTTTCCAATTTTGATTTGCTCGGCGAATAAACCCCTTGCAAATAATAATTATTTCCCCCACGTGACCGCCCATACAGGCGCAATGTCACATTATATAAATCACATTTCTTGCCGTCTTTCATGATCATGTGCGAAATGGATGATGCATATGAAAATTTCATCTTCTCTCTCCTATAACGCGGCCAACGATTCCAGGTATAGGTCCGGCGGTGTGATAATTTGATATTCGCCCCCCGATTCCGCGGCCATGGTTCCTTGAATTTGGTCGACAAATTCCCCGAATTCCTTGGTGGATAATTTGGCGGTCGACCCAACGCCCAGACGCGCCTTCCAGTATTCCTTTTGCACGTCGGTCCGCATGGCCCATGCCCCGCATCCATCGGGCATATATCCTGTTTCGTGATAAAACCGGACAATATTTTCCATAACCGCCATCAGATACCGGTTTTGTTGGTACGACCGCGGTTTCTTGTGGGGCCGCACATCAATATCCCACCCGTATTTTACGGCCGGCCGCGTCGCATCAATCTGACGCGCGACCCATGCGGTGATATTTTCCGTCGGAACGATATTTTGAAAGAACATCCCTACCCCCTTTGCGCCATAATCGTTTGCATTTGTTTTTGCCGCCGGGCATTGTCGCCAACAACGCCAGTGTTGGCAATCTGTGCCTGGGTTCCCATAATTTCTGCCTGGGGCGCCTGCGCCGCCACCTTTGTCCAATCACGCACCCGGAATTTGATTAGTCCTGCATCCACCCCAATCGCCACCTGTTCCCAGAAATTCAGGTGCTTGAATTTCGCAAATACATAGGGGCGGGCCGCCACGGCGTCCACCACCTGCCAATGCAACCACCGCCGGGGCGACAAAATCAAACTCCCCCCCGAATCCACTAATGATTTCAATGTCCCCGTGGGACGATTGATTGGAAATTCCGGTGCAATAACGCCGCAATCGACCATAATGGCCATTAACTTGTTAAACGTCCGCGATATTGCCCATATCTTTGTTTTTGGGAATGTCACGCGCGGCGCGTCCGGTATGGGATCCGGGAATTTAAAGATTTCCCCCTTGTGTTCCCATTCTTGCAAGACCGCCTTGACCTGGCCCAGGCGTGGCCGCGACTTGTCGTTGTTAACATACCGGTTGTTGATGGCCCGCTCAATGTCGTGCCATGCGTATCCCTGCAATGTTTTTTCTATCACATCGGCCCCGGCACGCATCTTGTCGGCCGTATCATCCGACAAATCGTATAAACTTTGGATTTTTTGAACAAATTGCTCGCTGATTGTCATCTCTCTCTCCTACAGCACGAACGGCTTTTCTTCTTCGGACTTGGCACGGTTCATTTGCACCTCTATCCGGCCGAATTTCTCCCGCAATGCCTTGGCCGATTGGATTTCCTGGCGGTACTCTCGATCATAATTTGCAAAATGCCATGATAATACGGCCATAACGCGCTCCGGGGATACCTTGTCCAATTCGCACAATTTCCGAATTTCATCCGTCCACCCGTTTGTTTGAAATTGCCGATTGAGTTTCGCCACCAGACTGTTTTGAAAGAAATTTTTAATTTCTTGATAAACAGTCTTGTCTTGTATTGTCTTGTATTGTATTGTATTAACGGTGTTATCATGACCGTTATCCGATGGGTTATCCAAATGGTTATCCGAACATTTATCCGGTTGGTTTGGATAAGGGTTTAGATAACCTTTATCCCCCGTGCGCCCATTCAACCCCGCGGAATTATTGACTTTTCCTTTGGGACATCCCCCAACGTTTCGCGCAAATAATGATGGTTTCATGGGGGTAATGGCTAATTCTTGGATGTAATTTAATTTTTCGCGGATTTCGCCCGTAAAACTGTATTCCAACATCGCCAACGCTAATTTTGCCTGATCTTTTGGAGGCAACTTCTTTAATGTTTCATAAAAACTTTCCCAAATATACGCGACTTTGGACATCTCTCTGACCCTCTTTCTTATCTCTCATACCCTGTATCAAATCATCCCGCCGGCCCGGGTTGTGAGAGATGTGATGTATATATGCCGGCGGGAATCTTTTTTAGGTTGCTTGACAACCAAAAAACTTGTGGTATGATGAATTTGCGACAATCAACATAACCACAAGGAAAAAACTCTTTTACTCGCCCGAACGCACATAATCGAAAATGATTTTTGCCCGTTCAATTGTCTTGGTCATATCCTTGTCATCATAACGGAATGCCTCGACAATCGCGAAACGGCGGATTTCTTCGTCGCGTCTGCGTCGAATAAATGAAAATAAACCCATTGTTTTCTTCCTTTCCCGTTTGTTTATTGTTGGCCGGAATCGATCAAATGCGCCGCTCGCATGACGCATTTGACCGATCTGGCACCCGCCGGCCCGGGTTTTGGGGATGGATTCGTCCCTGCCATATACCCGAAGCTCATTCGAATCGGGTACGAGATGTATTTTACATTATGTAGAATTTAATGTCAAATAAAAATTCTACAATTGGTATATAATATTTGTTTGATCAATTGTTATAATTTAAACATGACTATTGCAGAGCGCGTTAGAGAATTAAGAAAGAAAGAAGGACTGACCCAAGAACAATTGGCTCAGGCACTTTTTATTTCTGATGCGGCTATATCTCATATTGAAAGCGGTTTCAGGCTACCATCAAAATCAGTTGCGATGAAACTTGCCGACAGATATGGCAAATCAACGGATTATTTTTTGCTTGAAAGCGTTGATAATGATATCAATTCATCAACGGCTTCAAATCCGCCACCACAAAATTCCATAAAAAAAATACCCCTAACGTCGGACGAGGAGGAGAAACTTATCAAAATCGTTATGCAATCGGTCGATGAATTTCTAGATGAAAATGGACTAGAAATGTCCATTGACGGCAAAGCCAAGATTTTTGCACATTTATTAAAGATCGCCTGCAAAGAGCCCATCGTCATAAAAGGAATACTTTCCGGTATGCTGCTGGCAAACTCAAATTATTTCAAACGGGGCAAGTAAACAAATGACATTTTGGGTCTTCTTGGGTAAATTTCGTTTATCGTCCCGTTTATTGGTAGCGTACAAACAACCACATTGCGCGCTAAATAATTAATTAAATTCATCTTGACTTTTATTTCCTTTTTGTTCCGCCATGTGCGGTATTTTTTATTTCTTTTTCTTTTTTTTGATTATTTTACTACATTTTGTATTTTTTTCTTGACTATAAATTATACTTTATGTAGAATACACATCGTGAACGAACCAAACAGGGGGTTTTACGGTGAAAAATCAAAAAACAACAAAAGCAATCAAATATATTCTTATTGTTCTGGGAACACTGGCGCTGTGCGCCGTGTGGTTTCGGGTGGCGGACGCTCATGATACGGACGTACACGACACATGTGTCTGGGCGGCCGATATGGGCGACTATGCCTATTGGCGATGCCATGGGAACGCCTGCCGGGCGCACTGTAATGATATCAATCCGGATGCGCCGGATTATTGTGAACATGTATGCGCCACATTGTTAACTTTTTCGGGGGTGCGCTCATGAACGTTATATTTAACCGCCAATTGGGAAAATATCAAATTATTTACGCACGGCGCGGCAAACCGATTAACGACAAACTATTCGACACCTGGGATGATGCAATCGATTACTTAGCGCGGATTTCTGACTAAACGGGGGATAAAAAAATGACTTTTAAAAATTCCGATCTTTCACTTTTGAACCATGCCAACGGATTTACCCTTTGGCACTATCGGACGGATTCTGCGCTAAATAAAACGATGCGTGATGATGGCTATTTCAATCATGTTATTGGGGTTATGAATGCAGGGGACATCATTATTATCAATGCCGCGGATACTACGTCATTTGTCCGTGTCGCATCCGTTGTGGGCGACATCCGCGTCGAAAAAATGTAATGGGGGGGGACTATGACTAACATTCGTTTATTAACCAAAGATGAGATAGAGGTCAAGGTCAAGTCCGTATCGGACCGGGGGATTTTACTTTTATTGTATAAAACAGCCAGAACGGATATGGATGTACTGGATGAAATATTCGGGCCAGAAAATTGGCAATCTGATTACAAAGAGATTAAGGGGAATCTATACGCTGGAATTGGTGTTCGGGACGTCAATGGTGTTTGGGTATGGAAATGGGACTGTGGAATTGAATCCCGATCTGACGGTGACGGGAACGAGAAAAAAGGCGAGGCATCTGATGCCTTTAAACGGGCTGGATTCAAATGGGGTATTGGACGCGAACTCTACACTTCCCCCTTTATTTGGGTATCGTCTGATGTCGTGGAATTATGTCAGCGTGGCGGGAAATACTATATGAAAAACCCGTTCGAACGATTTTATGTCTCGCATATCGAATACAACGACTCGCGGGAAATTACAAAACTGACCATATCCGGTCGGGGCGCGCGGGAAATCTGGTCCAATGTCAAAACAAAAAACCAATCAACCAAAACGACGGAAACGACAAAACTGTACCCATCACCGGACGAATTTCGGGACATGTTGTCATTCTGCAACACATTGGACGAAATTCGGGATTTATTGAATGGCCAACGGGATAATCCGGCGGTCCGCGATCTGGTGGCGCTCGCCACGGCGCGCAAAAACGAACTGACCACATCGGCCGACGCAAATACCGACACAAATACCGGCACGAAACCGGAAGCGGGACCGGTCGACAACGCTACGGCCATGCAACAATTTATCGATGAAAACATGGGAAAATAACGTGATAATTGGGCGCACGTCTTTCTCTGTTGGTTTTTACGGACGTCAAAACCGCTTGACACGAACGGCTAATCGTGCAATAATGGAGCCAGAGCTAAACACTCTGGACAAGGCGGCAACGCTCCCGATAGACGTATTTTTTATACCCAATACCGGGAGTGCGAGGAATATAATACCCACAAGGGGAATAACTCTGCATCACTTTGTCGATGTGTTTAGCTCCCGGTGCCAATTCTGCAAATTGGTGGCTTATAAACAAAGCGACAAAGAAATGAACAACTTAATTTCCAACCAGGATTCCCTGGTATCTATCAAGCATAACACTGTTATCACAACCTCAAAGCAAATTGCCATTACATTCGGGAAACGCCACGATAATGTATTAGCAGATATTCGTGACATAGTCACCACAGTACCAACCAATTTTACTGCCCTGAATTTTAAGGAGAGTACCTACCGTGATAATTCCGGCAAATCCAATCCCATATACGAACTGACGCGCGACGGATTCACCCTGCTTGCCATGGGATTCACTGGAAAGCGCGCGCTTGAATTCAAACTTGCATATATTAACGCGTTTAACGAAATGGAACGAAAACTTTCCGAACCGAAAACAATAACCGTGCGCGCACACACGCGCAAACTGCCCACGCGTTCGGCGATGCCAAAACGTGTCTTTGACCCGGTGGCCTGCGGACTATCCATTGACGCCCAGGCATTAATTGCCGGCCACGCATATGACTTTATTTGTGGTGCAAAAACTATATCAGAACTGGCAACGCGACGGGATTACTTAATGTCCATTGCTTCCAATGGCTATACATTGGCCACTTTTCGCTTGTGCGGGCAACCGGACATCGCGAACCAGATCCTATGCGGACGCATCGATTTAACCAAGGGGGTACGATAATGTCAATTTATAATGATGTTTTACAAATCGAAGACGCCATCAACGACGTCCTGCTGGGCGACGAAAATGGGAATGTTAATATGGACGTACTGGACACGTTGACGGCGGCCAAATCGGCGACGATTGAATGGGGACTGGAGAATTTGTGCAAGATCCGCGCCAACAAACTGGCGACGATTGATGCCTTGCGCGCGGAATCGGCGCGCCTGATGGACCGCGCAAAAACCGAAGAAAAACGGGTCGTGTCCTTGGAAAACTATATTCATTCTTTGCTCAACATGTCGGGCCATAAAAAAATCGATGCCGGGACGTTTTCGGTATCCACCCGAATTTCACAATCGGTTTATGTCGCGCCGACCTTTGACGTTCCGGAATTTATCCGTACAACGACAACCACCGCACCGGACAAAATCGCCATTCGCGATGCTTTAAAATCCGGCCGTGAAATCCCCGGCGCGCAACTGACAACCCGGGAAAATATTGTGATTAAATAAACGGGGGTAATAAAAAGGCGCGCGGGACGCACTAAAAACGCACCAATAAATAGGAGTAAAAAAATGACGACAGAAAACACACTATCAATTGTATCCGACACTTTGGATTTTTTAAATCAAACGATTGATTTTTTTAAACGGATCCATGCATGTAATTTTATTGAACGTTGGGTGGGTATGCATAAGAATAAAAAATCATCTCATACGGCCGCGTCATCGGGGGATTCCAGCAAGGCCGCGTCATCGGGGTATTACAGCACGGCCGCGTCATCGGGGTATTACAGCACGGCCGCGTCATCGGGGAATTCCAGCACGGCCGCGTCATCGGGGGATTCCAGCACGGCCGCGTCATCGGGGTATTACAGCAAGGCCGCGTCATCGGGGGATTCCAGCAAGGCCGCGTCATCGGGGTATTACAGCACGGCCGCGTCATCGGGGTATTACAGCACGGCCGCGTCATCGGGGAATTCCAGCACGGCCGCGTCATCGGGGGATTCCAGCACGGCCGCGTCATCGGGGAATTCCAGCACGGCCGCGTCATCGGGGTATTACAGCAAGGCCGCGTCATCGGGGGA
>CASCZI010000008.1 GCA_949156565.1 uncultured Alphaproteobacteria bacterium
GTATTACAGCACGGCCGCGTCATCGGGGTATTACAGCACGGCCGCGTCATCGGGGGATTCCAGCAAGGCCGAATGCGCTGGAAAATATTCGGCATGTTCGGCCCTTGGATACCACGCCGCAGTTCGTGGCGATTTAGGCAGTCTACTGATGTGTAGTGAATACGTCTGGCAGAACGATGATAAAATCCCGGTGGGCGGATTTGCATTGATTGTTGATGGAAGATTCATCAAACCGAATTGTTGGTACATCTGTGAATCCGGCACACCCGTTGAAGTAGATTTTACAGATAATGTCTTTTCTCGGGTTCTCAGCACCAGAAAAAGCGGTGATTTTACCATAAAGACTGTTGTGATTGATGGTCGGGACGAACAATCAGTTTTGGTCATTCGCGCTGACGGCGTGGCGGCACACGGGAAATCGGTCCGGGACGCCAAGAAAGATTTGATTTATAAAATATCCACTCGGGACACATCGGCGTATAAATCCTGGAAATTAACGGATAAAAAATCCGCTACGGAACTCATTGGGGCCTATCGGGCCATTACTGGGGCATGTTTTTACGGCACGCGGGCATTTTGTGAATCAATTAAACTGCCAAAATCCGCAACCGTGCAACGGGCCATTGAAATCACGCGCGGCCAATACGGATGGGATAAATTCGCCAAATTCTTTGGATACACGGGGAAATAGCGATGATAAAAATAGAAGACTTATTACCACTGTTGCGCCCCGGATGGGTTGCGATGGATGAAGATAAACTTTGGTTTTGGCATCAGGTAAAACCAGATATTCAAAAAATTAATGGTATGGGTATGTGGGGAAGTAAAACTTATAGTGGAAAGATTATACGATTAAAAGATTTATTTGATATCGCCCCCTATGACGGTGACTGGAGTGATTCTTTAATGGAGTGTGGAAAATGAAAACCTTACATCTGGTCTTGAAAGGCAAATGGTACGACAAAATCACATCTATAACAAAACAGGATAATGAATGATTTATTCTAAACCAATTTTAGGAAAGTGCGGCATCCGGTCAAAAGTGTCCAAGAAAATGGTGTTCGGAATATGTTGTGATTACGCCCGAGAATGTGAATCAGAACTGATTAAAAAAATTGGTTTTTGGGAATCTGAAAAATACCGCTGGCAATATGATAATTGGAACAAAAACGATATGAAAATGTATGAAACAAAACAGGAGAAATAAACATGTATATGTTTTGTAAACATTGCAAAAAAGAAAGTGGCGGCCAATACCCCAAATTCTGGCGTATTAGAATATTTGGCTTGACCCTATTTTTTGGCCACAAATGCAACAGATGTCCATATTGTGGTGCGAAATTGGAAATTAGACATTACAAAATTACATACGATTGTGCTGCTTGTCCTAATCGTGAATGCGAGTTTTATGACCACGAAATTAAGTTAAAAATGATGCGCGACCTAATCGCAGGTAAAGCCGCACAGGATGCGTTAAAAGAAGCAACTAAATGTATTAATTGGGTTATAGATACCTTTGATAAAGGCCAAGAACTTGAAAGTGATATTGTGGGTTGTTGCGAAATATCATTAGACAGAATCACATCTATTACTAAACAAGGGGGCACGAATGATGAGTGAAAAAATCATTAAAGCATGGGCCAAAGAATCTAACGCGGCTCAAACTAAGGCTAATTAATAATAATCACGGAAGGCAAAGGAGAAACAGATGCGAAACAGACAACATGTCGGCATTATTGATGCGTGTAAGATTACCGGAAAAACATACGGCGCTTTTATGCGTCGTGTTGAACTGGGCCAAATCCCTTATTTCATGGACGGCCCGCGCAAGCGCTTTTATGTCGACGAATTGCAAAAACAACCAGAATCATCATGTCATATAAAGTCTTCAAGCGATCAAAAAGTTCGAAATACCAAGCGTACATATCGGTCCGTGTCGGAACCGAAACCAAAATATTGCGGTTTTCAACTCACGAAACTATCCGGGATAAAGCCTTAGAGGTGGCCCGCGCCACCGAGCAAAAATTATTAGCATCCGGGGGCGCCGCTGATATTACTATTGATCAAGCATTTGGGGAATTTTACACGCGCGAATCCAGCAACTATGCCGCGCCGCGCAATATATATTATACACTGAATCAATTATCCGCCTTTTTTGGTGGCACACGCCCTTTTTCTGAAATAACGGCCGCAGACATCAATAACTATATTTATCATATGCGTGATTCCGGCCGCGCCGCCGGCACGATCAACCGTCATTTGGTGGTATTGTCGTCTGTAATTACGACCTGCCGCAAAAGATGGCGGTACCGCGCCCCGGATGTGCGACCGTTGGAATTTCGAGAACGTGAACCGGACGGCCGTATCGGCCTGATCGACGACAACGACCGTCTGGCGATTATGGGCGCGGCCGCCCCGCACCTACGCCTGGCAATGCAAATCGCATATTATACGGGGCTGCGCCGCGGAAACATATTAACGCTTCGTTGGGATGAAATAGATTTTGAACGCGGCCTGATAATAAAACGGGTCAAAGACCCGACCATCGATGGCGGTCGTATTCACACCTGCGCCATTCCGAATTGCCTGGCCCAGATTCTGCGTGAACTGCCCCGCGTCTGCGATTATGTCGTCACATACCACGGGGCCCCGGTCAAAGACCTTAAAACCGCATGGCATGCCGCCTGCCGGCGGGCGGGCTTTCCACCACATAAATACACATTCCACGATATCCGTCACGCATCCGGCACGGCGGTGGTACGCAAAACAAACAGTTTGTTCGCCGCCCAAATGCATCTGGGCCACAAATCCCCCAACATGACCCAGCGGTACGCCAAATTTTTAACCGAAGACAAGATCGCCATTGCGTATTTGGTATTTGATAAATAAAACTGTGCAAAAAATGTGCAAAAAATTTTCGAAAACAAATGAAAAATCCCAGAAATACGGGAAATAAATCAAAACAAAACGAAACGAAAAAACCACGAAAAACGGGGTCAGAATTCTCTAAACCCCGCGGAAACTCTGGTGCGAGCAAAGGGGCTCGAACCCTCGACCTCAACCTTGGCAAGGTTGCGCTCTAGCCAACTGAGCTACGCTCGCACTGCGGGATTATTTTTACATATATTTTTTATAAATGCAAGCATTATTTCTTGTCACAAAAAAATCCCCTGCCATGGGGATATCTTTTATTTTATTATCATACCATAGCGGCGTTTGCATTCATCATAAATCTTGGCATATTTGATCCGGCATCTATCGCATTCCAAAGCTAGAATCCTTGCAGCGCAAAAGTCGTTCAATGCAACCATGCTGTGGCACACCGCGTGAATACGGGCCATTTCCTGAATCAAATAATCAAGACGAATACGCGCTTCTGGATTGAGATTTTCCAGGATTTTGGAACAACAATTTCGGTATTGCCACATTCGGCCAGGGCATAAGGTCCAATACCAGTTAATGTATCGGGTAATATAAGATTTAATTTCTTGCACCCACGAAAACAGCTTTCTTTAAAACGAAAAACATCGGAATTAAATTCGACCGATTCCAGATTGATATCATTTTCACACATACCCCGGTTAACAACAGAGACCCCTTTGGGAAAAGACACCGATTTTAATTTCTGACAGTTAGACAAGACCTCATGCGACAACTCAACATTATCCGGGAATTTGATATGTCTAATACCGGTCGCATAAAAGGCATCCATATAAATTTCGCGCAAGCCATCATTAAAAACAACTTCTTTTAAATTATCCCCCAAGGCCGTGTGAGGCTCAAAAAAAATAAACGTCCGCATCAAAAACCAAGCTTGTTAGACTTTTTAAATCAGCGACATCCAGTGGCTTATTTGCTTTCTTTTTCTTTGCAAAACGGATATAAACCCGCCTTTCCAACATACCCCGTTGTCATATGACATGCTTTTATCGACCTTTTTCCCCCGTACCCCCGTATCGTTACGGGATGATTAGAGACATACAATCGGAAAATGTCAAAAAAAGTCCCCTGACGGGGACTTTTTACAGCCATTTCCACGGCTGGAACACCTTTAACAGACCATATGCCGTACGCTTATCCACAAACGCGTTTCCGCACCGCGGGCACACGATAAAGGGTTTTGTCATGGCCTTAACTTTCTTGAACAGCATGAACCATACCAGCCATCCAATCAACCACGCCAACGCAACCAATCCCCACGCGGCATAGCCAAAGTATTTATTCACCGTGCCGGTAATGATTTGTACCGCATCAACATTAGATTTTTCCAAATCATTATAAATTTTCGACGCCACGCCCCAAGACTTGGGATCCCATGGATAAACGTGTTTAATCCCATAATTGGTTAACAATGTTGATCCCAATCCACCCGAATTTTTATCCAGTTGGTTTTTGATCGCATCATCAATCATTTTATCAAATTCCGCCTGAAGCACGCGGGCCAAATTATTTTCAATCTTGTCCAATTGGGCATTGACCATTGCGGCGGTATTATCAACCTTGGCAACGGCCTGATCTGCCTTGGCAATATTGGCATCCATTTTATTCAATGCCCGGTCCACCCCATCGGTCTTAACACCGAATTTACCGACAAACCCGGTCAACTTTTTGGCATCATCATTACGCTTTTTGGCATCGGCCGTGGCATCTTTGACCCGGGCGGTGATATCTGTCACCTTGTCAACGGCATTGCCGGCCATTTTTACCCGATCAATGGCAAAGGCAACCGGTTTTTCCAGATTAATGGATTCTTTGATCCCGTCCAGCAATTTTTCATACTGTTCAACAATACTGCGTTGCAGATCAAAGAACATCGATACAACAATGGATTTCTTGATCGGTTCACTGTATGTATTTTTCACATGTAACGGTACCCAAATCACGGCCGCAACCCATACAATGGATATAACCGCAAAAATGCGTTTAACCCACGTGATAAACGCCGTTTTCTTTTTAACCGTCTTGGCGCCACCACGATCGATGACGTCGATTTCTTTTTTCTTTTTCGGTGCCATTTGAATTTTCTCCTTTGGGATTATCATAGAAAAATTTCGTTCAATAATGCAATAACTATCTGATCATTTGATTGAAATCTTTTATTTTATGCCCTAAATACATTTCAATCGCCGACCACGCCGCGTTATTATAATTACACTTAATCGTATCATTGATGGTTTTGAAATAAATATCTGCATCCTGGGGGTTGTCAAATGTATTCACTTCGGTTTGGGGCGTCATTGAATACGCACCCAATTTATCAGGGGCCAAAAATAATGTATAAATGAAAATCAAGCGATGATCCGCAGACTTGCGTAATGCAACCGCCAAAAAGAATTTTGCCCCAATATCAATCGTTAACCGCGGCTGCGGCGTTTCATTCTTTTTAATCATTATCGATCTTTTTATTTGTATAGTTTTCAATAAATTCTTTCTTGAATTCGGCAAAGCGACCCTGCTCTATTGCACCGCGGATGCCGCGCATCAGGTCCTGATAGAACCACAAATTATGCTGGGTCAATAATGTCGCCCCCAGGATTTCGTTACATTTTATCAAATGATGGATATATGCCCGCGACAGCTTGCACGCCGGGCATCCGCACCCGTCATCAATGGGCGACGCATCATCGCGAAAACGTGCATTACGCATATTCATGGTGCCGTGACGTGTAAATGCCTGGGCGGTGCGGCCGGCGCGCGTGGGCATCACACAATCGAACATATCAATACCACGTTCAACCGCCCCCAATATATCCAATGGTGTTCCTACCCCCATCAGATACCGCGGCCGATCCATTGGCAACAGCGGTGTTGTATGTGCAATCATGCGAAACATAACGTCTTGGGGTTCACCAACGGCCAATCCGCCCACCGCATAACCATCAAATCCAATATCAACCAACGCGCGTGCCGATTTTTCGCGCAAATCCGGTTGATCGGCGCCCTGGACAATACCGAAAATCCCGTATCCCGGTCGGTCGACAAAGGCATCACGCGAACGCCGGGCCCAGCGGGTCACCATGTCGACGTTTTTTTCAACCCGGTCCCGCGGCGCCGGCAGATGCAGGCATTCGTCCAACACCATGGTGATATTAGAATCTAATTGATGTTGAATATGAACGGAATCTTCGGGACGCAAGAAATGTTTAATTCCCCCATCAATATGCGATGTAAACTCAACACCTTCTTCGCGCATTTTGACCAGGTTCGATAAACTCATCACTTGGAAACCACCGGAATCGGTCAAAATGGGCCCCGTCCATCCACCAAATTGATGCAATCCCCCCATTTTTTCCACCAAATCCCCCCCGGGTCGCATCATCAGATGATACGTGTTGCCTAAAATTACCTGGGTGCCGGTGGCCGCCACTTGGTCCATGGTCAATGCCTTGACCGTTGCGGCGGTGCCAACCGCCATAAACGCCGGCGTTTCAAAGTCCCCATGTGCCGTATGAACGCGTCCGCGTCGCGCGCCACCATCGGTTGCAATCAAATCAAATTTCAACGACATTATTCCCCATCCTTTTTAAACAATAAACAACAATCGCCATATGAAAAGAAGCGGTATTTTTCATCCACGGCATGCCGGTATGCCGCACGCATGTTGTCCACCCCCGAAAACGCCGACACCAACATAAACAACGTCGATTTCGGCAAGTGAAAATTGGTCAGCAATACATCCACCGCCCCAAAACGATACCCCGGCGTGATAAAGATATCCGTTGTCCCGCAAAACGGCACCACACGGGCACCTTCACCCAATGCACGGGCACGTATTGCCGCACTCTCCAGTGTTCGCATCGATGTTGTTCCCACCGCAATAACGCGCGATGCGGCGTTGATAATGGTGGCATGTTCTGGTGTAATTTGGCACCATTCACTGTGCATTTTATGTTGGGATAAATCTTCGGTTTTGACCGGCATCCATGTGCCCGCCCCAACGTGTAATGTCACGTTTACAATTTGCGCCCCACGCGCCCGAATTTGATCCAATAATTCGGGGGTAAAATGCAACCCAGCGGTCGGCGCCGCCATCGATCCCAACGGCCCGGCATACACCGTCTGATACCGGTCACGATCGGCATTATTGGCCCCCCGCTTCATATACGGCGGTAACGGCATTTTCCCCACCCGGTCCAAAACGTCCATTAAATTATCACAATTAAATTGCAGTTTCAGCCCGCTGTCATCATCATGCGCCAACACGGTCGCGGTCGTCCCATCGTCCAAGGTCAAGGTTTCGCCAACAGGGATTTTATTAAATTTTTTACACAACCCCCACCACGTGCCATCGGACACAGCGGTATGCAGGGTAACTTCATACACGCGGCCCGACGAATCGGTTGCATTAAACCGTGCGGGAATCACACGCGAATTATTAAAGACAACGACATCACCGGGACGAACATAATCCAAAAAATCCCGAATATGACGGTCAGATAACAAAAGACCACCCCGGGCTGCGCCCCCCCCTCCACAGGAGGGGAACTTAGACTCAGCGTGGCACGGTGCAACTTCTCCTCCTGTGGGGGAGTACCCCGAAGGGGGGAGGTGGTCTTTTGTTAATTCTTGTTTGACATCCCCACCAACCACCAACATACGGGACGCATCGCGGCGTTCCAACGGGTGCGACGCGATTAATTCGGTTGGTAATTCAAAATCAAAATCGGACGTATGCAACATTTAATGTACACGCACCTGACCCATATCACGAAAAACAGCGTATGTCACATTATCACGCGCATCCGCTGGACGCATACTGTCGCGCGGTGTAATCGCCCCCCGCGTCCGGGCCACATGTTGCGCCGGCTTGCACGACGCGCAAAGGGTCAAAATCGAGCCCCCCAGAATAATTAAGAAATATTTTTTTGATGTTTTCATGACTAATCCTTATTCTCGGACGCGCCCATAAAACGCGTCATGTAAATTTTTATAACCATTATGTTTATCAATCCACCGCGTATCCAGGCCCAAGGCCGTGGCTTCGTCAATATGCCGTTTGGCATCATCCACAACAATCACCCGATCATGGGGATATTTTTCATGAATTTGGCGATAAAAATCCCCCTTGGTCGAAAATGCCGGCACAAAATGCACCCCCGCCAGGCCCGGAAAAGTTTTCATAAACCAATTACGATAAATGGCATCGGATTCGGCCGAAAAGGCGTTTGCCGAACAGATATAAACCCGCCCCGGATGGTCGGCAATCAGACGATTAACCGTGCGCCGCGCCCCACGAATCAAGGGAATTTGAATATGCCGGTTTTGAACATAAAATTCGGTAATGTACTTGGTTTCTTCGGCATTCATTTTGCCAGCGATGTTACCGCGCACCCGCCGCATCAGGCGCAAATACACCGCCGGGGTCATTTTCCCCCGTAACAACAAACCCAAAAAGAACCGACGCGCGGTGCATACGGCATGCCGTTGAATCACGCCGTTGGAATCCAAAACAATCCGAACATTTTTATCCAATTTACTGCACCTTTTGTTGCATGACACGGATAATACTGTCGCGGCGGGCGATTTCGTAATTTAGAGAATCAACCGTGCGCGAATGCGACGCGCAAATCTTGGCATTATTCTGCGGACGTTCTGATTTTGAATTGACAACACCCAACACATCCGGAATCCGGAAATAGCAGCATAAGGCCGCCCCCACATTCAGAATCTTTCCAGCACGCACCATCACCCGCCAAACTTTGTTTGTTGTTTTATTATTCATTTCTTAAACTCCAACCCTTGGTCGGTGTAGTTTTCGGCTTTATTCTCCCAATCGGGTTCCACACGCACAAACAGATGCAGGCGCGCGTTCACCCCCCACTGATCCTGAATATCATGACGGGCGGCCGTGCCGATTTGCTTTAATTGTTCACCGCCGCGGCCAATAACAATCTTTTTATGGGCATCATTTTGGACGACTATCTTTTGATAGATATCCAAGACCCCGTCCGCATCCACGTCGACTTTTTCGGTCACAACGTTGATGTGATACGGCAATTCTTGATGAATATATTTATACACCTTTTCCCGGGTTAATTCCGCCAGATATAATTCATCCGGCACATCCACCGCGTCGGAATCATTAAACAAATATGGCCCGGCCGGCATCACCGCCGCCAAGGATTCCAACATCCCCGTCACACCATCGTTTTTCAATGCCGAAATCATAAAGATGTCAACCCAATCGGCCATCGATGACAATTCGGCCACAATGGGCAGCAAATTTGGCTTTGCCACCGCGTCCACCTTGTTCAGGGCAACGAACAAATTCGGGCGATCTTTGATTTTTTCAACCAAGTCGCGAATGGTGTCGGTAATCCCCTTTTGCGCGTCCATAATCAACAAAATCGCATCTGCATCCCCCACGGCATCCATGGCGGCACCCACCATCGCCCGATCCAGGCGACGTTTCGGCCGAAAAACGCCCGGGGTATCGACAAAGATTAATTGCCGCGCCCCAACCATTTTCACCGCACGCAGCCGGGTTCGCGTCGTCTGCACCTTGTGCGAAACAATGGACACCTTGCGCCCCATGATTTGGTTTAATAATGTGCTTTTGCCCGCATTCGTGGGGCCAATAATGGCGATAAAGCCGGAATATGTCTGTGTCATGGGCAAAACAATAGCACGAAAAAGTAAAATGTGAACAAAAATCTTGAAATTTCTGTAAATCAATGGCAAAGTATTTATTGCCGGGGGGGATGACATTGGCACAATACAAAGGATGCAGAAATGCAATTAACCGGTCCGGAAATTCAAAAACGCATGGATGAAACGGGCGATATTGTTATTATCCCGTTTGACAAACGCTGCCTGGGCAGTAACAGTTACGACCTGCACCTGGCAGATACCTTAAAAATCTATAAACATACATTGCCCGCCGGCATGCGCCCGGCCATTGAATACGATCCGACGCGACGCGATTATTCCATGGCAGATTGGTTTTATCATCGTCGGCAATACCTGGACTATCTGCGCCATCCGGACAAATACGATATTCGCAACCCACGATATCTATTGAACCCGTGCAATGAAAAATGTCATCAAACAATGGATATAAAAATTCCGGAAACGGGTCTGATACTGTCACCTGATATTGGATATTTGGGATCCACCGTCGAATATACAGAAACGCATAATTTATTTCCATATATTGATGGAAAATCATCGGTTGGACGCAATTTTATCTTAAACCATCATACGGCCGGACGTGGGGACGACGGATTCTGTGGCGATTGGACATTGGAAATTCGCGTATTGTATCCCACCGTTGTATATCCATACATGCGTATCGGCCAAATATATTATGAATCATTTACGGGCGAACGACAACCATACAATAAAAACAGTGCCAGCCATTATAACGGCCAACGCGGCCCGACACCGGCGGCCCCAATCCCCGTAGACATGTTCTTGGCAGATCATATATCAAAGTTAAATACCAAGGGGAAATAGTTCACCATCAATTGGTATAATAACAATTCCGTATAAAGGTGTATGTGCCCGTCGCATCAGCATAGGGATTTACAACGTCACAAAACCACAACTTTTTGACGTTGAATCGGTTACTTTAACCGTTTTGTCCATTCATTATCGGGGAAATTCAACCGTAACATCTCGGCATACCCGGACGCCTGGGCATCCAGACCAATGGCGGTATAACATTCGGTTAAACGGAATAACGCCTCTGGGGTCATGACGGTTCCCTGGGCACCAGATACAACCGATTGCAGGCGGGAAATCGCACTGGGCCAATTCTGTTCGTGCATATCTGTGCGTGCAGAATACATAACCTTGCCCGCGATATAATTTTTCAAAATGGCAATTTTATTGCGGGCGTTTTCGGCATATTCCGACCGGCCAAAGCGTTCCACCAATTGTTCAAATTGTTGCAATGCATACACCGACATCCCCGGTTCCCGGCGGACATCACTGACCTGGCGGTAATAACACATCCCGCGCAGATACAACATATATGGCACATCTTTATGTCCCGGATGGAATCGCATAAATCGATCAACGGTCAAAATCGCACCGGGAAAATCACCATCCAGATATTGGGCATATGCCGCCATGACCAATGCATCCGCGGCCCATGGACTGGACGGGTACTGGGTTTCGGCCGCCAAGAATTCATTGGCCGCCGTATCATAATGCTTTTTATTCATTTGATCATATGCCGCGTTGTATATTTCACGCAATCCGCGTTCTATTCCTGTTCCATCGGTTTTTGATGTCGTCGTACAACCGGCCAACAACCCAACAATCCCCACCAGCGCAAATAACTTTTTCATACCTTTATTCCTGCCTTGATTTTATCTTTCAAACCAGAGTATAATCGAAACCATGAACATTGGCAAACATATTTTCGGGGTCGGCGCCATGACCGGCATCAGCCGCCTGTTCGGATTTATCCGCGACATGTTGATTGCGCGCTATTTGGGGGCGGGCCGTTTGTCGGATATATTTTTGACGGCGTTTAAATTACCTAATTTATTCCGGGACCTGTTGGGCGAAGGTGCCCTGTCGGCGATTTTTATTCCCATGTATACCGATTTGAAAAAAGATGACACATTTGCCAAGAATGTGTTTTCATGGCTGATGCTGGTTTTATTGGCAATTACATTGGCATTCGAAATACTTATGCCGGTTGTGGTATGGATATTGGCCCCGGGCTTTGCCGAAGATCCGGGTAAAATGCAAATGACCGTAACCATTTCCCGCATCATGTTCGGGTACGTTATCTTTGTGTGTGGGGCGGCATTTCTGTCGGCGATTTTGAATGCATTTTCGCGCTTTTTATTGGCGGCGTTTATGCCGGTTATGTTAAATATCATGTTAATCATGGTGATGTTGGGAACATCGATGTATGCGGGGACAACGGTTCTCTATGCCATGGCCATAACCGTGGTGGCATCGGGCATTGTCCAATGCGCTATTTTGTGGACACGGGTACGCCGCCGGCATTTTGGGTTACGATTGATATGGCCCCGTTGGACGCCAGGAATCAAACGCCTGATAACCCGTCTTGGGGTCAGTATTATTGGCAATGGATTCTATCAAATCACAATTATTGCAGGCACATTAGTTGCCAGTTTTCAAAACGGTGCGGTTTCATGGCTTTATTACGCCGATCGTATTGTGCAATTACCGTTTGCCATTATTGGATTGGCCGTTGGAACGGTATTAATGTCATCTATATCAAATGCATTGGCCAATGGAAACATGCGTGGCGTCCATATTCAACAAAATTCAACATTGCGCCGGTCGATGATGTTAATCTTGCCATGCGTGGCGGGATTGGTCGTATTGGGCGAACCCATTATTCGTACCCTGTTCCAATATGGGGCATGGACCCACGAATCCACCCATGCCGTTGCCATCGCCATTATGATCCAGGCATTTGTTTTACCTGCAATGATGTTAAGTCAGATTTTGGGCAAAACCCTGTATGCGGCCCAGGATGTTGTGACACCGGTCCGAACCAGTATGGTTTCATTAACCGCGGCGGCGGTCATTTACCTGGGGCTGTTCCCAATCATTGGGTATTTAGCGATCCCCGTTGGATTGGTTATCAGTGGATATTTGAAAACCGCCCTATTGGCACGGGCATGCCGTAAACGCCATTTATTTCAAATTGACGCACGTGCGCGACGGGCCATTGTGGGATTTGGTATTCTGGCGGCGGGATTGGGGGGAATTATGGCGATGATTCCCATTGCCGGACCAATCGCATTGGGGGCGGTAATCATCGGATATGGAATGGTATATTTGCCAATGGCATGGATAATTGACCGCAACGTCGGACGATAAAATAACGTTTGAATCCGGCCCTTTTTTATGATAAAATCAAAAACAAGAAGAACGGGGTGTCTGAATCCACAGCCCCCATCGCAAGAGGAGAATGGAGATGAGAAAAATCGTATCTTTAACGGTTCTGACCGCGTTGGTCGCCGCCTGTACCCAGCCACAGTCCGGATCAAACGTTTCTGATTATGGCAGTGATGGTTTCGGCGAAGAAGTTTTGGTCACAACCAATGATCAAATGTTAAATACCACCTATTTAACCGCACCGGCACCCAAATATTATGTTGGTAACGCGTACAAGGTCGAAGATGTTCAATACATCCCGGTCGAAGACCTAACCTATAACCAAACTGGAATTGCGGGAATTATCCCGGCCGAACTAAACGGAACCAAAACCAGCAATGGCGAAACATTTGATATGAATCAGATGGTCGCCACCAGCAAGACGTTGCCATTACCGACAATTGCACGGGTTACAAATCTGGACAATGGAAATTCTGTGACGGTGCGCGTTAATAACCGTGGCCCGTTTGTAAATACACGCATTATGGACCTGTCGCCGGCGGCGGCGCGTAAAATCGGCATGAATGGTACCGCCAAGATCCAGGTCCAGGTTATTGCCGACCAATCTTTGGCCGTGAAAAATGCAACATTGGGTGCAACGGCGGATACAACACCCACCGAAACCATCGTCACCACAACCACCACAACGGTAACAGAACCAACCCCAATGCCCCAACCTGGGCCGGTGGCAACATCGGGCGATTACAGTGTGCAAATCGCGGCATTCTATGCCGAAGACAGCGCATCCAACCTGGCCAATCGGATGAAACAATATGGGGATGCCACCGTCGTCAAAGAAGGCGATATGTACAAGGTGCGGATTGTCGACTTGGATGCGGCCGCCGCGCGGCGGACAATTGATGCCCTGCGTCAGAACGAAGGCATGGCACCAGGTCTGTTAAAGAATGGCCGTTGGGTTAACGCCGACAGCATTTAAAATCTCCCCCGAACGGGGGATTTTTTTACAACTTTCAGATTGCAGAGTTCAAATAAAAGCCCCCCCTTCGGGATACTCCCTCGAGGGAGGAGAACCCATGCACCGATCTAAAGTTCCCCCGCCAGAACCCACCCACGGAAATTTAACAATTTCCGCGGTGCCCAGGGTCGGGGGTGGACGCGCAATCAGGCGCCGCAAAAATTGAAAATTTTTGTGGGTGATATCGACGGGGTGGTCTTTTTTTTTAAATAATCCTGATGGATGTTCGGGGTGTCGGCAATAGCAGTGTTCATGGTGCAGAGTACAGAATCCAGATAAAAGACCACCTCTCCGCTTTGGGATACTCCGCCACAGGCGGATAACATACGCCCCGATCATCGGTTATGTATGCGACGCAAGGAACATGACCATTAGCGGCGCGACGTATCGGGTTGAACAAGCGACAAAGAATTTTATTTGACAATAATTATAATTTGTGCAACAAATAATTCCATGACAGATATCAAAATTTTTCCCATTTTTGACCAAGGGCAATGTACCCTGTGGCATGAATGCGCCCGTATATGGGTTGATGCCACCATTGCCCCATCGGTCAGTCTGGAAAAGCGGAAAACCGAAATCACGGTAATGCAACAATTTTTCACCCAAGAATATAGATATAATCACGTGAATTTGGTTTTTGGGGCATGGGACCAAGACAAAATGGTGGGATTTATCCACGGCAGTTGCAACGACAATTCTGCCACGGGCAACCGGTTGGCGGTTCTGCCACGGTATCAATCCATGCATATTGGGGGCACATTGTTATCGCATTTTGAACGGGCCGTGTCATTGGATTCGAAATACATTAATCTTATTGCCCTGGAATCTGTAGTTAGGTTTTATCTTCGTCGTGGTTATCGCACCACGGGCACCTATGAATTTATCAAAGACATTCGATATATTGCCAGTGGACATGTCATCCCGGTTTTTCGTGTGCCATCATGGGTCAATCCGATATGTCGTGAAATTGCCCAGGCATATGATTTAACGTGGAATAATGGCATAATCAATACGGGCAATGCCCCATTCTTTGTTTATATTGATGAACATTCCTGTATCCAAGGATTTGCCACAATCACCCCATCGGGTCCATTGATCTGTGCAAAAAATCACAATACCCAGATTTGTGACCAATTATCTAAAACCATTATCCCATGGATGGAATTTATGCAAAATGGACATAAACGATAAAATAAAACACCGCCCCATGGGGCGGTGTTATTTTACCGGATTTACATCATGCCCGGCATGCCACCCATGGCGGGCGATGGGGCGGGTTTTTCTTCGGGAATTTCCGACATAACGGCCCCGGTTGTTAATAATACACCCGCTGTACTGGCCGCGGCCTGGATCGCGGTCTTGACTACCTTGGCCGGGTCAATAATACCCGCATGCATCATGTCGACATATTCGCCCGTCTGTGCGTTATATCCAAAATTGTAATCTTTGGATTCACTGACCTTGCCGACAACAATTTCACCGGATACGCCCGCATTTTCTGCAATCTGGGCACACGGTGCAACGATGGCGCGACGAACAATATCAATACCAACATTCTGGTCCGGATTGGCACCCTTAACCTTGTCCAGGGCGCGTGTGGCACGTACCAATGCAATACCGCCACCGGCAACAATTCCGTCCGCCACGGCCGCCCGCGTGGCCGCCAATGCATCATCCACACGATCTTTCTTTTCTTTGACCTCTAATTCTGTCATGCCGCCCACCTTAATCACGGCAACACCACCAACCAATTTGGCCAACCGTTCCGATAATTTTTCACGATCGTAATCACTGGTGCTGTCGGCGATAGATTTGCGGATTTCATCCGCACGCGCTGCGATCGCGGATTTATCGCCTGCCCCCTGGGCCAGCAAGGTTGAATCCTTAGAAACAACAACCTTTTTCGCAGAACCCAACACCGCCGGCGTTATATTTTCCAACGTCATGCCCATATCATCAGAAATCACGGTTGCACCGGTCACAATTGCAATATCTTTCAACATTTCTTTGCGCCGATCGCCAAAGCCCGGGGCCTTGACCGCACAAACCTTTAACCCGCCACGCAACCGGTTCAAAACCAATGTTGCCAATGCCTCGGATTCAACATCTTCGGCAATAATCAATAACGGACGGCCCGATTGTGCAATCGGTTCCAATATCGGCAACAGTGCCTGAAGTCCTGTAATCTTTTTTTCCGACACCAGAATCTGGGCACCATCCAATTCCGCCAGCATTTTTTCACTGTTGGTGACAAAATACGGGGACATAAATCCTTGGTCAAACTGCATCCCTTCGACCACATCAATTTCAGTGTCCAGCCCCTTGGCTTCTTCCACAGTAATCACCCCTTCTTTGCCAACGCGTTCCATGGCATCGGCAATTTTTTCACCAATTTCACGATCAGAATTGGCAGAAATGGTTGCAACCTGGGCAATTTCTGCACTGTTTTTTACCGGGCGCGCATGGGCATCAATATCATCCATAACGGCCGTAACCGCCAAATCAATTCCCCGTTTTACATCCATTGGGTTCATCCCCGCGGCGATAACACGCCGGCCTTCGCGGATTAATTTCTGGGCCAGAACAGTTGCCGTTGTGGTTCCATCGCCGGCCTTGTCGCCGGCCTTTTTGGCCACTTCTTGAACCATTTTGGCGCCAATGTTTTCCACCGGATCTTTTAATGACACTTCACGTGCAACGGTAACACCGTCCTTGGTGGCAACCGGACCACCATATGTTTTTTCAATAACCACGGTGCGTCCCTTGGGGCCCATGGTGATTTTAACGGCATTGGCCAATTTATCGACCCCCGCCGCCAATTTATCTGTATCAAATGTAATATCTTTGGCCATAATTTCTATCCTCTTATTTCGTTAAAGAATCCCCAGAATATCTGTTTCCTTGATCAACACATAATCTTTGCCGTCCAATTTGACGTCATTCGCACTGGACGCCCATTTTGCAAATAAAACCGTATCACCGGGTTTAACCGACATCGGAACGCGGTTTGCCCCATCCATGGCCCCGTCACCGGCGGCAATAACGCGACCGCGTGATGGTTTTTCCTTGGCATTATCGGGGATAATGATTCCGCCGGCGGTTTTGTTATCTTCTTCAATCCTTTCCAACAGAACGTAATTGTATAGTGGTTTCAGCATATATTTCTCCCTTGGCTGATATGCCCATTAATATAATGCGCCATTATGCGATTTCAAGGCTTGATTTTCAAACCGCACTATAATACCATCGGTCAATGAATACCAAGGGGAAAAAAATGTACGATTCAAACAATGTCTTTGCGAAAATCATTCGTGGCGAAATACCATGCAAAAAAATATGTGAAAATGACCACGCCCTTAGTTTTTATGACATTAATCCCTTGTTTGAAAAACATGCCTTGATCATCCCAAAGGGCGATTTTGTAAACATATTGGATTTTGTGACACGCGCCACACCCACGGCCCAACAAGAATTTTGGAATTGTTTTCGCCAAACCGCAGAAAAATTGGGTATAAATGAAAACTTTAACATTATGGCCAATGCCGGCGCAGATGCCCCATTTGTAGAACAATCGGTATTTCATTTTCACCTGCATCTGATGTCGGGGGGGCGGGTTGCCGAATTCGACCGGGAAATGGATCGGATATGCCACAAATAAAAATCCGGGTTATACCGCGGGCCCGACGCAATGCCATTGATACGATGGATGATGGAACCATTCGTATTCATACAACGGCGGCACCAACCGACGGGGATGCCAATGCATCTGTTATAAAATTATTGGCACGCCATTTTGACGTGCCAAAATCCCAGATTCAAATTATTCGCGGGCACACATCCCGGGACAAAGTAATCGAATTTTAATAATTTAAAACCTTTTCCATTAATTCGTCGGGGGTATTCGCGCCATGCATATTATAATCTTCGGGGCGAACAAAAAATCCGGTGCGTTTCATATGAACCATCAAACGAGCAAATGGTGCCCAGAAATTTTCTGTATTCATGAAAAACAATGGTTTTGTTGTTTCCCCAATTTGTTGCATCGTCATAATATCGGTCAATTCATTTAATGTTCCCGTCCCCCCGGGCAAGATGATGAACCCATCCGAGAGATCATACATCTTTTGTTTACGTTCATTCACCCCATCGGTGATTTCAAAACAATCCAAATTATCATGCAAGGGTTCTTGCTTGGCCACAACATCGTGTGTTGTAATCCCGGTCACATGACCACCCGCCGCCAATGCCGCATTGGCCGCCGTTCCCATTAATCCAACATTGCCCCCACCAAATACCATACGTATCCCATTTTTCGCCAACATTTCACCAATGCGCGCCGCATCCCGGGCATATGCAGGATTATTACCAAATTGATGTCCGCAATAAACCGCCATTGATTTCAAACGTCCTGACATTTTCTTTTTTCCTTTATTTTTGCGAATTATAACATAAAATAGATCTATAATGAATCAAAAATTCACCGATTTTATCGCCCCCATCCGGCACAAAAACATCGCCATCGCCGTCAGTGGGGGTGCCGATTCTTTGGCATTGCTGCATATGTCGATGATGGCCGGATTAAAAATCGTTGCATTGCATGTAAATCACAAATTACGACCCGACGCGGATGCAGACGCGGCCCACGTCCAATCCATGGCCAATGCATGGGGCATTGATATTCAAATCTTGACATGGGCGGGGGATAAACCCAATACCGGTATCGAAGATGCGGCGCGCACCGCCCGATATAAATTAATGACCGATTATTGCCAGAAAAATGGAATTGACATATTAATGGTTGCCCATCATGCCGATGATCAAATTGAAACATTCTTGATGAATTTGGCCCGCGGCAGTGGGGTTTACGGTCTGGCCGCGATGCGTCCGATAACAATACGGGATGGAATTAAAATTATGCGGCCATTATTAACCATACGCCGGGAAGAATTACGTACCTATTGCGTGGACCATGGCATCACATTCGTCCATGATGAAATGAATGATGATGAACACTATGCCCGGGTACGAATGCGGCGGCGACGCGCCTGTTTAACCAAAGAACTTGGGATCAGTGACGATCGCATTTTATTAGCGATCAAAAACCTTGGGCGGACGCGGGACGCATTGGATGATTATATCGCCCAACGCCAAGAAAATTTGGTCCATGATAACCGCGCCATCTTTGATGCATTTTTTCTATTTGACGAAGCGCCCGATATTAGACTAAAGTTGCTGGGCAACTTGTTACACCAAATTGGTGGGAACAATTATCCGCCACGTTTGGACGCGTTGGAACGTGCGTTGAAACGTCTGGGGGGGGATTGCAAATTTACCCTTGGGGGCTGCGTATTGCGTCGTCTGGGGGAAAAAATTCTGATTGCGCCCGAAGGGGCCCGTACCAGTTTTAAGGTTAGGAAGGGAAATGAAAAAACAAAACAACACAGCAAAGCGTGACGGATCAATCTGGTTTGCCGTCCTGTTCATCATTATGTTTGCGGCCATGATTGCCCGTACAACAATTATGGGATCGGGGGGGACCGGAACAATCATCACCGGAAACGATACCACACCAACGCCCGTCGTATTGTCTTTCTCGGACGTATTAAATCAGGCAAAAAACATCCGCACCATGGATATCCGTGGAACCGACGCCCGGGGCGAATTAAAAGATGGCACACCATACCGCGCCACAATCGCGTATGATCCATCCCTGCTTAGCCGGATTGCAGATGGCGGCGCCACAATTTCAATCAACGATGCCCGCGGATGGACCGATTATCTGGGGACATGGGTACCGATTCTGATGGGACTGTTGTTTATATGGTGGATTCTGCGCGGAATTCGCGGGGGTGGCGCAATGGGGGGATTGTCCCGAAATTTGGTCAACCAAAATCCAACCAAAATTGCCACCGGAAAACCCAAGACCACATTCAAAGATGTGGCCGGCATTAATTCAGAGAAACAAGAATTGATGGAAGTTGTGGATTTTCTGAAAAACAAAGAAAAATTTAAATCTGTTGGTGCACGCGTGCCACGGGGGGTTTTACTGTCGGGGAATCCGGGAACGGGAAAAACATTGTTGGCCCGGGCGATTGCCGGCGAAGCAAATGTTCCCTTTTTCGCCGCATCCGGCAGTGATTTTTCCGGTATCATCGTGGGCCTGGGGGTGGCAAAAATCAAAGAAATCTTTGAAATGGCGCGCCGCAATGCCCCATGTATTTTGTTTATTGATGAAATTGATGCCATTGGTCAACGACGCAGCACCCATTCATTTAATGACCAAGATCGTGAACAAACATTGAACCAATTGTTAATCGAAATGGATGGTTTTTCCAATGATACAGGAATCATTGTGATTGGTGCCACCAATCGTCCCGACATGTTGGATCCGGCATTATTACGCCCAGGGCGTTTTGACCGCCAGGTGTTTATCGATCTGCCGGATTTATCGGGGCGGCGCGAAATTTTGGATCTGTATGTCAAACGGGTAAAGGTTGCAGATGACGTTGATTTGCAAAATCTGGCGCGGGGAACAACGGGATTTTCCGGGGCAGATTTGGAAAACCTGTTGAACGAAGCGGCCCTGCACGCGGTACGCGCCGGTCGCAAAGCCATTGAAACACCGGACATAGAAGAAGCGCGTGACAAAATCTTGATGGGGCCACGCAAAATCCGCAAAATGCGACCCGAAGATATTAAATTAACCGCCTATCACGAGGCCGGACACGCCTTTGTATCCCAGATGTTTGCCGACATCACCGACCCCATACACAAGGCGACAATTATCCCCCGTGGACGCGCATTGGGGATGGTGCAACACCTGCCGATTGATGACAAAGTATCGATGACCCTGGCCGAGGTACGCGCCAATCTGGCGGTTTCTATGGCGGGTCGGGCGGCCGAGGAGGAGTTTTTTGGCCCCGATAAAATAACCACCGGTGCCGAAGGTGATATTGCCGGCGCCACGCGCCTGGCACGCTATGCCATTACGGTGGCGGGGTTATCAGGAAAAATCGGTTTGGCCGCCGTGAATCAGGCCGGTCTAATGGGGGGACGGCGTGCACTGGAAAATGCATCAGAAAAAACCGCCGAAATGGTCGACAACGAAATCCGTCAATGGATGGATGTGGCGCACAAAACGGCATCTAAATTATTGCACGACAATCGGACAACCGTAACCAAATTGGCCGAAGAATTATTGGCACGCGAAACACTAACAGGCGATGAAATCAAAGAAATCATTGCCAACGCATCAAAACCCAAAAAACGTCCCGCACGTCAATCCAAGTCAAAGACCAAGAAATAAATGCCGGCAAAATTTGAAATTTTGACAATACCCCCAGAAAACACCAATTCCGTTCTGATGACGGTCGGAAATGATGCGGTGATTTTTGATCCATGGGGCCACGGCGATGATTGGGCAAAATTATTGGGTGAACGGGGGCTGGGACTGCGCGCGATATACACCACCCATGGTCATGGTGATCATATTGCAGCGGCACCCGCATTGGCCATGCGATATAATGTCCCATGGTATCTAAACGCCGCGGATGCCCCATTAATTAAATGGTCCGAGGGATTATTAGAATACTTTGGATTGCCATCCATTGATAAAAATACATCAACACATTTACCCGCCGGTCAATTTGAAATATTGCCCGGCGCATGGGCGGATGTAATTTCTGTACCCGGACATTCGGCCGGGGGCATGGCATTTTATTTCCGCGATTCGGGCATTTTGATTATTGGGGACACATTATTCGCAACCGGCGTTGGCCGTACCGATTTACCGGGCGGAAACCAGACGGCATTAACCGAAACAATCACGCGTTTAATGAATATGAATTTCCCCGATGAAACATTTGTCATTCCCGGTCATGGGTACGCATCCACATGGGGTGAAATGCGGCGGGTTAATCCATATATCCATTCGGTTTGCGGATGTGGGTATGGCCAAAATTCATGCACATGTCATCACGAACATGCCGGTCCCGGATCCGATCATAAACATTCGTGTCAATATCATAAATAAAACACCCCCCACTTGGGGGGTGATTTTTTCAACCTATATTCATTCCTTTACGATTGGGCGTCTAATGGTTTTTCCCAATTTCCAACGGGTATATAATTTTTTCCCGAATGGCTATAGCTGGATAAACAAATTCGGATTATCCTTTAACTGGCTATTGGCATCATCGATCAAGGCGCGATACTTTAAAAACCGATCTTTGTCCCCCGTCCCCAGATTGCTGATCGCGGGCAATTTAACCGTCATTGGATTAACGTGTTTCCCATTTTTAATAATTTCATAGTGTAAATGTGGCCCCGTGGACATGCCTGTGGATCCAACATATCCGATGGTTTGTCCCTGGCGAACGTTGGTGCCGACACCAACACCCTTGGCAAAACGCGACATATGGGCATACAGGGTTTCGTATGATCCATTATGGCGAATTTTGACATAGTTTCCATGCCCCTTGTTAAATCCACGCGCCACCACCCGCCCGGCCCCAGCGGACGGAATTGGTGTCCCCGTAGAGGCACGAAAATCCACCCCTTTGTGTGCGCGGGTAAATCCCAACACCGGATGTTTGCGACGTAAATTAAAGCTGCTGGTGATGCGGGCATTATTAATAGGCGTACGCTTTAACGATTTAATTGCCCCATTCCCATTTTCATCATAATAACCAATTGTTCCATCTGATTTGCGAAACCGGTACATTTTAACATTGCCACGCAATGCTTCGAACCAAACCGCAATAACATGACCATTATCAATCTTGGCCCCGTCATGAAAGTTTTCTTCATAAAGAACGGAAAAACGTTGGCCGGCACGAATATCACGTTCAAAATCCATTTCAAATGCCAACAAATCATACACATCGGCCAATATACCCGCCGGAATTCCCGCGCGCGATCCGGCGAGATAAAAACTGTCCCCGTCACGGATTTCACCCGCACGATAAACCGCACGTGTATCACGCTCAATGTCATGGGCCGCACATCGCCATGTACCTGCATCATCACATGTCAATTCCACCACGCGCCATGGCCCAGGCCGCAAGATCATTCGCGTTACCGGCGCATCATCCGATGCACGCACAAATTCGATTTTATCGTTGTCGGCACGCAATGTCGAAACACCGGCATCTTTTCGTAACATTTTGGCGATCGCATCAATATCACGTGCGGAAATACCCTGGGCCGATAATAATTTTCCCAACGTGTCGCCCGGGGCAACCACAACAACTGTTTCGCATGATGTATCCGACGGCCCAACATGGGTCCGATTCATACGCGATACCAACAACCCCACTGCCGTTAATGTTAAAAGACCCGCCAACACCAAAACGGCCCAGGTTAATCGGCGAATTGTCAGAATATTTTTTGCTTTTTCCATGACGCGAATTATAATGGTTTCATGACAATAAATCAAGCATTCGAAATATTACAAAAATCCGGTGGCATCCGCGCCGCACGAATAATTACCGACCATTTTGGTCCAATGACCGGTATTCGGGTTCGTCGTATTGCCCGGCAATTGCGCCGGGACGTGCCCGTGGCCAAGATTATTCATGAAAAATGGTTTTATGGCATACGATTTTATACCAACACGGCAACACTGGACCCGCGGCCCGATACAGAAACACTTGTATCAGCGGTTATAAAAGATTGCACGTTGGACGCCCCTCGCATTCTGGACGCTGGGACGGGTACCGGGTGTATTATTGGGGCATTGGCCAAGAATATACCAACCATGCATGGCATTGGTATTGATCGATCATGGGGGGCGGTGCGCGTCGCACGAAAAAACATGCGTCGGTTGGGCTTGGCCGACCGAATTGACATATTATGGCGCGGATTTGCTACCTTTGGCCCGGATAGGTGTTTCGATATCGTGGTGACCAATCCCCCGTATATCGCGCATGGGGATACCATGGTTGATGCCGGTGCCCGTCATGACCCGGCCATGGCATTATACGCACGGGACAATGGATTGGCGGCATATAAAACAATTGCACGACGGGCCACGCAATGGTTGCGGCCCGGGGGACGCATTTATATGGAAATTGGCATTGACCAGGAAACGCCCGTTCGTGAAATCTTTGATCATTTCGGATATAAATTTGTGCGATCTGAACAAGATCTGGGTGGCATTACCCGCGTTTTGATTTTTGATTATTCTTGATTATTTTCTGTCCCGGCACGTGGATGGGCATGATTATAAATGTTCATAATTTCGGCCATATTGACCCGGGTATACAATTGTGTGGTCGATAACGATGAATGCCCCAATAATTCTTGTAATGTTCGCAAATCTGCCCCATCCGCCAACAGCGCCGTGGCAAACGTATGACGCAATGCATGTGGGGTCACGAAATCCGGCAATTGCAAATAATGGCGTAACTTTTCTACCACTTTTTCCGCCATCCGCGACGTCATCGGCAATCCGCGCACACTGCGAAATAACGGATCTTCTGGGGCCGCCCCCCCGGGACGCAATGCCACATAACGATCAATTGCATCATAAACCGCGGGTAATATGGGAACAATACGTTCTTTGTTCCCCTTGCCCATAATGCACAATGTTGCGGGCCGTTGGGCGATATCACGATTGGTTAATCCCAACGCCTCTGACACGCGCAAACCGCACCCAAACAGCAATACCACCAATGCCCAATCCCGGGCGGCAATCCATGGGGTTTCCCCATCCATCGCACACACGGCATCATGCATATCGGCCACATCATCCGTTTCAAGGGCCTTGGACAATGCGCGCGGTATTTTTGGCGCAGAAATCAGACCAATGGCATGATTTTCAATATGATAATTTTTATTCAAATAACGATAAAATGTTCGCACCGCTGCCAATGCACGTGCCGTGGATTTATGCGATATACTTCGTTGAATGCGATTGGCCATCCATGCCCGAAACGCAACCGTATCCACACCGGCCATGTCATGCAATAAAACCGTCCCCCCACGGTATGCGGCATAGAATTTGATCATATCCCAAATGTCACGTTCATATGCCGCCACCGTATGTGGGGAACAATTTTTGGTGCGTGCCAAATAATCTAAAAATTCGGCAATGATTTCATTCATTTAATTTCAAAAACCGCCGACACAGAAACAGATAATTCTGTATCCTTGGCCACGATACCACCCGCACTAAATGCGGCTTCTTCGGCAACCGCCATTTTGGCCGACCGCAGATAGTTCGACGTCGGACGTACCACATTATTCACCGCGGCCCCATATTCAACAGCAATCATTTTTCCAGCACGACGATTATCCCCCGCGGCCAATGCGTTGGCCCGCACACGCGCATTTTCAACCGCCGTTCCCAAACATTTTTCCAAAATTGGCTTCATGGTTTCTGTGCTGGTAAACATCCGCAGATTTTCCGTATAGATGTTTTGCATGCCAGCAAATTTAGTCAATATTTTTTCGATGGTTTCGATGTTATCGGCCGATACTTCGATCGCGATGGTTGTTTCAATACCCAACTTGACAGATTTTTGGGCATCGCGATCCCATTCTGTTTTCTCGTACGAATCAAACTGGGTCGTTTGCATTTCAACGTCCAATGTCTTTAGATATGCCGTCATGGCGGCCACTTGGGCACTGGCCAATTTCATGGATTGGGCCGCATTTTTATCCAATGTTGTCACACGCAATGTGATGGCCGTACGATCTTTGGGTGCCGTGGTCAGGCATTCGCCCGTCACCGCAATTGTCCGCGAATCACGGGCCGGTCCACCAACCCATGCGATCACCGCGGCGGCGGCGATTATTGCCGCAGCGGTCAAGATTGTTTTCTGCATTTTCTTTTCTCCTTTGGTTTATCTTATCCCCTATTCTAATACCTTTGTTTCATAAATCAAAGTGTAAAAAAAATCCCCCCGAACGAGGGATTTTTACCTTGGACAATGGTGGCACATCTTTGTCTATTCTACTCATTACGAACCACCTTTATATCCATTTATCCCAACATTGCGTGTTTAACGCGATTATATGTTTGTTCGGCAACCGCGCGGGCATGTTCGGCCCCGGCCGCCAATACCGCGTCAATTTCCGCCGGATTTGCCATCAATCGTTCATATTCCATCCGTACCGGTGTCAATGCGGCATTAACCTTGTCAAACAATTCTGTCTTGGCCATCCCATATCCCATTCCCGGCGCGGCAAAGCGGGCACGAAAATCTGCCAATTCGTCGGCATTGGCAAAATGTGCATAGAGTTGCACAATCGTCGACGCATCCGGATCTTTGGGTTCATCGGGCATTTTAGAATCGGTGATAATACGCATAATTTTCTTTTTTAATTCATTTTCCGGACAAAGCAAGGGAATCGTGTTGTCGTACGATTTACTCATCTTACGGCCATCCAGACCCGGAATAATACCTGTATCTTGGCCGATAGCCGGTTCCGGTAATTTAAATGTTTCGCCATAGATTTTATTAAAATATCCGGCAATATCACGCGCAAATTCCACATGCTGTTTCTGATCGGCGCCAACGGGGACAATATCGGTCCCATACAATAATATATCCGCCGCCATCAACACCGGATATGTATAAAGCCCCATATTCACCCCGGCATCGGTATCCAACCCAGCCGCCGTATTTTTATCCACAGACGCCTTGTACGAATGGGCACGGTTCATCAATCCCTTTGGCGTAACATTCATCAGCATCGTTGCCAATTGTGATACCTGAACAATATCAGATTGCCGGAATAAAACAGCATTTTCCAAATCTAGCCCGGCCGCCATCAACAACGCCGCAATTTCATAGGTATGACGCCGTATCTGGGCCGCGTCATGGATTGTATTTAATGCATGCAAATCCGCAATAAACATATATGTTTTATTGTGACGTGCCATTTCAATCAATGGCTTTAACGCACCAACATAATTGCCAATATGCGGAATACCGGTCGGCTTGATCCCCGTTAAAACAATTTTTTCTGACATTTTTTTATCCTTTGTTACCCCCATTTTAATACGTTTTTTATGAAAATAAAAGTCAGAAATGACATCCGCATCATATAAAAATTATCAATTCCCCGCACCCATTGGCCATACCACACATTCATTAAAAATCCCGCCATCTGGCGGGATTTCTTATTTTTGAACAAAGTGCACATTGTATTGCGGCTTTTTATCGGCACCCAATGCGGCACGTACAACACGGTTTGTTGCCACCTGAACCGCGCGAACCAAATTATCACGATCCTTGCGTTCTGCCTTGGTCAATGCATCAATCGCCTTGGTGATTTCAATTTGAATCTGACGTTTCATGAAACCGGTGGTGTCGGTTTCAAAGATACCGGCACTGGACACTTCGGGCACACCCTTTAAGAATCCGCGTTTATCCACCGGTAACGTCACAAAGACGGCACCATTTGTGGCAATCTTTTTGCGGTTTTTGTAAACCTGATCATTGGCGGATCGTTCGGTTTCACCCTCCATCACGACAAAGCCGGTTGGGACCGTTTCTGTGACGTATGGTTCCGCCCCATCTGCCAACGCGATCATTTCCCCGTTGTGAACAACCATCATAAATTTGGCCCCACCCCGTTCCATCGCCATTTTTCCATTCAACATTTCGTTGATATAATCCCCATGCATCGGCACCGCAACCTGGGGATGAACCATATCATAAAATCGTTCAAATTCCGGACGACCGGCATGGCCACTGGCGTGAACGTTGGTGGTATCAAAAATCGTATGCGTGCGAATCCCCATCCGCGCCAATTTGTTATAAAGGAAAGATACTTCTTGTTCACGGCCTGGGATAATAATAGCACTAAAGACCACGGTATCTGTCGGTTGCAGTTTCATTTCCTTTACATGCCCCCGACATAAACGGGTCAACATGGCATATTGTTCGCCCTGGGATCCGGTCAAGAATATGGCCTGTTTTTCGGCGGGCAAATCCTTGATTTCGGAATGCAGATAGACTTCTTCTTTGTCCAGATATCCAAATTCAATTCCCATTTCCCGAAATTCTGGTAACCCGACATAGGGCACAGGACGCGGATTACTGCGTTCTTTGATCGCGGCAACACGTCCCGCGGCACGCGCCGCATCGGCAAACATTTTGATACGCGCAATGGACCGGGAATATCCCGTTACAATAACGCGTCCCGGGGCATTTTTCATGATTTCGGTTAATGCGTCACGAACCTCTACCTCGGTCGTTTGACGGGTTTGACGGGAAATTGATGTCGAATCCGACATCACCGCCAATAATTTCGGATCTGAACCGATTTCACGTAACCGGGCAAAATCTGTGGCCGGTTCCAATGGATTATCATCATTAAATGTCCAATCCCCCGTATGCAGGATTTTCCCCGCCGGGGTTTTGATGATCAGCATTTGCGCCTCTGGCACGGAATGTGTAACGTGAAATGTTTCAATTTCAAATGGCGGAATTTTAAAAGAATCCCCATTGTGATCGGTCACGATAATATCCTTGGACGGATTGAAATCAATTTCACAACCCTGAAATGTGCGACGAATAATTTCGGCGGCAAAACGGGTGCAATAAATCGGCTTTCTAAATTTGGGCCAAATATATTTTAACGCCCCAATATGATCTTCGTGGGCATGGGTAATCACAAACCCCACAACGTCCTTTTTACGCTTTTCCAGCCATGTTGTATCACAATATTGGACATCACCGGCGCCGATTTCTTCTTCAAGAAATCCCATTCCGCAATCCACCACCAGGTATTTTCCCCGATACTTATACACATACATGTTTTGACCAACATGTTCCAAACCACCCAACGCCAAGAAATATATCTTGTCATCATTGGCATCGTTTTCGGCCGTCGTCATACCCGAAATTTTGGCCGGCGCCATGGGTGTATTACCACGACGCTTTTTCTCGTGGCGCGGTGCATCCGATGCACGCACGTCATTTTCGGGCGCGGGTTGCGCCGCATGTTCACGTACTTTGACCATATATTCATTCCTTTGTTTATGGTTTTATCAATCGCATCACCACCGGAATCCATTGCGAATAAAGGATCTGTCTTTATTTGTAGTGAATCCGTGGCAATGCGGGCATTTGTCGTCCCCAAAATCGTATCCAAAATTTGATGGATGCCGGGGACAAATTTCATACCAATCGTCCGATGGACGATGGAATTCCCTGCTACACCCCATGCATACTAATAAAAAATACCAAAAATGCAAGGAGAAATAAATTCCCCCCCATGATAAAACACACCCAATACATCCGAAACGGCTAAATTAACTTGACAATTTTCCAATCGGTGCTACACTTACCCAAAAGAGGCTTTACATGACCAAAATCAATTTTCCCCAAACAGAAAAAGAACAAAAACGGGCAGAACGCAAATCGGAAAAAGCAACACGCAAACAAGAAAAGGCCGAGGATCGGGCCTATCTTAGACCGCTGTGTACGGGGATGCCGTTGCTGTCAATGGAATATCTGCCGAACGCATGGTCAAGTGATTCGTTATCCGGATTCTTGGTAAAGGGGCTAGCACTAATGGGGCTGGGGACTGGGATTTTTATATATTATGCCAATGGTCTTGAATTTGATTTCACGTGCCTGCACCCCGGCAAAAACATATTGGTCCTGCCCATCGGGTTAAATGTGATCTATGCGTTGGGGTTGGCCGGTCTGATGCTCTATAATCGCAAAAAGGTCATTTATGAACGCGGCCTTGATTTTGGGTTTAATGATGATGTCTGTGATTCGAATTTTAACGTCGCCTTTGAGAAATATTCGAATGAATATGACCTAAATCGTGGTTCTTTTTACTGCATTTCACGCCCATTGTTGAAAAATCGGTCGATGAACAGCCCGATTTATTTTGCAAAAATTCTAAATTACGCCTACACAAATGACAAGATTATCCAGGAAAATCCCACCTTTGTCCGTACGATTATAGAGGGGCACCTAACAAACCATCCCGAAGACATTCAACGGGTCTTGGATGTATTCAATGCGGAAACATTGCCAAAAAGCATTCGAAAATACATCCCAAAAACGCATTAAAAATCCCGCCAGATGGCGGGATTTTTTTATTCGGCCATGGTTCCAACCGACATCGTAATACGGCGGATACCACTGCTGATAGATTTTTCTTTATTAATCTTGGCGCGGATAATTTCACCGGTGTGCGTTACATGGGTACCGCCGCACAGTTCACACGATACGTCACCGGCCGTGATCACACGGACCCGATCACCATATTTTTCCCCAAACAATGCCATGGCACCCCTGGCCTTGGCGTCGTCAATCGACATTTCTTCGTGTTTAACAGGCATATCGGCCGCAATCCATTTGTTCACCAGATCTTCGACCGCCGTCTTTTCTTCGGCCGTCATGGCCCGACCGAACGAAAAATCAAACCGCACGGAATCGGGCGATACCTTGGACCCGCGCTGTTCCACATCTTCGTTCAAGACCGAACGTAATGCCGCCTGAAGCAAATGGGTCGCGGTATGTGCACGCGCGGTTTGTTGCCGGACCGTTTTGTTAATGACGGTTTTCACGACATCGCCCACCGCCAATGGCGCGGTCAATGTTCCCTTGTGAATGACGACGTTGCCCACGCGCGCGGCCTCGGCCACGGTCATGGCGGGAACCCCATCACGATTTAATGTGCCGGCATCACCAACCTGGCCACCCTGGGTGCCATAAAATGATGTTTTATCCAACGCCACCTCTACCATATCACCGGTATTTGCCGACGGAACAAATTCCCCGTCTTTTAAAATGGCCATAATTTTGGATTCTATATCTGCCACAATGGGAATTTCTGGGGCATCCATTGGACCGTTGGGATCGGCCCATCCACATTGTATCGCAAAACCGTCTATAGGATATTTTGCGGTGTCGTCGGTCGGGGCCAGTTGTGTCTGGGATTCCCACAGAACCCGTGTTCCCTTGGTATCGGCACGCGACCGTTCCTTTTGTAATGTCATGGCGGCATCAAACCCGGCGATATCGACATCCATCCCGCGATCACGCAAAATCATTTGCGTTAAATCCAGCGGAAATCCATACGTATCAAACAACTTGAACGCCACATCGCCTGGCAATGTTTTGTTGGTCAATTTCGGTAATTCCGCATCCAACAATTTCATCCCGTTGTGTAACATGTCGGTGAACGCATTTTCTTCGTTTTCAATAATTTCAAGAACACGATTTTTTTCACGGGCCAATTCTGGATATGCATCCCCCATTTCGGTGATTAATGCCGGATACAGTTTTGATAATAATGCCCCCCGATGTCCCAACATTTGCCCATGACGCATGGCACGACGCAAAATACGACGAATGACGTATCCCCGATCGGTGTTCGACGGAATAACACCATCGGCAATGGCAAATCCCACCGCCCGCAGATGGTCGGTTATCACTTTGAACGACGGTGTGTTTTCGGGTGTCTTGGCCACGCCTGTGACATCCGATACCGCCGCCATTAAATGTTGGAATAAATCCGTATCATAATTATCGTGCACACCCTGCATAATTGCGGCAACCCGTTCCAGACCGGCACCCGTATCCACATTCTGTTTCGGCAACGGATTTAAATTTCCATTTGCGTCACGATCAAATTGCATAAACACATCGTTCCAGATTTCAACATAACGGCCGCCGTCTTCGTCCGCACTGCCCGGGACACCGCCGGGAAATTCCGGTCCAAAATCATAATGCATTTCCGTACATGGACCGCATGGGCCCGTATCACCCGCCGACCACCAATTATCTTTGTCCAAACGAATGGCATCTTTGCCGGTAATTTTTTTCCAAATCGCGGTGGCTTCGTCATCGGTCGTATGTGTCGTAACAATGATCCGGTTCGGATCCAGACCAAACACCTGGGTTAAAAGTTCCCACGACATTTTAATGGCTTCTTCTTTGAAATAATCGCCAAACGACCAATTGCCCATCATTTCAAAAAATGTATGATGACGACCATCAAACCCCACCTCGTCCAGGTCATTATGCTTGCCCCCGGCCCGAATACATTTTTGAACATCGGCCACCCGTGGGGCAAATGGTGCCTGGGTTCCCTGTAAGATTCCTTTCCATGGGACCATACCGGCCACGGTAAATAATAATGTGGGGTCATTTGGAATTAACGACGCCGATGGCACAATCGTATGTCCGTGATTTGCAAAATAGTCTAAAAATACCTTTCGTATATCATTATATGTCATGGATATTATCCCTTGCTTATTTTTATGTCATGCGATTTTATCCGTTATTTTTTCATCTTTCAATCACTGATTTATAAAAATGCGATTTTTTTAACGGCCGCTGTATGATATAATTAAGCATAATAATATAAACTTTGGGGTTATATTAATGAAGCCATTAATGATGTTTTCCATTGTTGCCGTGGCGGGAATTATCCTGGCGGCGGCGTTCGGGTTACGTGTTTTGCCGATGTCGTCACCGTTACCGGCCGGCATGAATACGGCAGACATATTGTTTGTATGTCCGGCGGAAAATCAATCATGGGTTCAAATTGCAGACATTTTACGACCGGCGTCACGTCAAATTATTATGGCATTTTGTTTTGTGTCCATGCTGTTGCTGTTTGCATGGGGATGGGCACTGTACCAAAATTTATTAAAAGATAAATTTGTGGGCGACGCCTATAAAAAGCCCTGGAAAATGACCAAGGCGGTTTTTTGGTTGGCCATGGTCATGATATTATTGACGATGACGCCCAATCATTTCCGCCGTGTCCAGATTTCTGGCGCACCCGGCAATTGGGTTTTATGTGAAGAATCAGATCTGGGGGCGCGGGCGGTGCGCGCCAATGCGGTTCGGCCATAAAGCCATTTTTTGCGATCATAAAATATACACTTGACTTAAAGGCCGGATTTCTCTACGATTCGATCAAGCAGGGCGGGCAATGCCCTTAGAATACGGGGGTGGGCGAACATTGGGATTTCAAAAGTCCCAGGATTCAAGGTCTTTTTACCCAATTCTAATGGCATTGCCCAATATCTGCCGGACAACCTAAAACCTGTATGAAAGGAGAAAAATCATGAACAAATTACAATTGATCGAAGCAATTGCAAACGAAGTTGACGTGACGAAATCGACCGCCGCCGCTTGCCTGGATGCGTTCATCAATACGGTTACCAAAGTTCTGAAGAAAAAAGGCGAAGTTCGTCTGGTTGGTTTCGGAACATTCGCAACCGCAAAGCGCAAGGCGACAACAGGCCGTAACCCGCAAACGGGTGCCGCGATCAAGATTCCGGCGTCCACCCAGCCGAAGTTTAAGCCGGGTAAAGCGTTAAAAGATGCTTTGAACTAAAAAAAATCCCCGCCTGATGGGCGGGATTTTTTTACGTTAAAATGGTACTGTTATATAAACCGTAATTGAATATGATGTCGTTTTGGGGTAATAAATCCGTATTTACCCATGCCCGCCGACATGAACATAATATCGCATAACCATCGAATTATAATTATAAACCCCAAGCCCAGATTTAAAAATATCGATGCAATTGGGCGCCATGAACCGTCAACCAACGCCGCGCCCGCTCTACCCCAAATCCATAAAGTTCACGCACATACGCCCAAAATTCGGGCGAATGGTCCATATGACGACGGTGTGCCAATTCATGCATGACCACATATCGCAAAACGTCCAACGGGGCAAACGCCAATCGCCACGAAAATGAAATGGTGCCAGATGTGGAACAACTGCCCCAACGGGATGTGGTATCACGCACCGTAATACGCCGGGGCCATATTTCCCGGGGCACAGTATGAACCATTTCACGGACGGTGGTTAAAAATTCTGCCATAATAACATCACGCAATCGGCGTTCAAACATATCCGCCGCCCCACCAAGAATTAATTGCGTTCCATCGGATGAATACCCATTACCACGACGCATGGGATCATGAACGACAACCAATTCTCGGCCCAAGAATTCTATTTTCATGCCCGGAATAATGGGTTCTTTGGCCGGGGCACGCAAATAAATGTTTTCCACCCATCGACGCTTTCGTTCCAAAAAATGCATGGCCGACATCGTCGGTGTTAACCATGGCTTTGACAAACAAATTTCACGACGCGGCACGACCCGCGGCCGCAATGTCATATTTCGCATCCCCCGTCGCGTTGTTATAACGATCGGAATTTCTTCACCAGACGATAAAACAAAAACATGATCCGGCATAATGACTCTTAATTCATTATCGTAGAAATTTCATCCACAATGGTGTCCGCATCAAAACCAAAGTGCCGATACACATCGCCCCCCGGGCCCGACATACCAAATGAATCCATCCCAATCACGGCATCCGCAAATTCAAACCATGGGGTGGGATTTGATGCCTCTATGGCGATAACATTGCCTTTTAATACCGATTGGCGATAGGCGCATGTTTGCGCCCGAAATAATTCAACACACGGCACACTGGCCACGGCAACACCACGCATTTTTTGTGCGGCGGCAACCGCCAATGGCACTTCGGCACCGGTCGCAATTAATGTCATCCGCACCCGTCCACGTGGGGCATAGATCACATATCCGCCCCGATTAATATCGTCCGGGTTGGGCGTTGGGATTTGATGCACCGACTGGCGCGATAAAATAATGGCACTTGGGTGATCATGGGCATCAATCGCATGACGCCATGCGGCGGCCACTTCGGCCATATTACACGGGCGCCATACATGCAAATTAGGGATCAATCGCAATGACGGCAATTGTTCCACCGGCTGATGCGTGGGCCCATCGGGACCGACCGCAATACTGTCATGGGTAAAAACATAGATTACCGGCAAATGCATTAACGCCGCCAAACGTATCGCCGGGCGCATATAATCACTAAAGACCAAAAAGGTTGACCCATACGGCCGCGCGCCTGTAATGGCCATGCCATTCATAATGGCCCCCATCGCATGTTCCCGCACACCATAATGAATAAAGTTTCCATTGAAATTATCCGACGTAATATCAATATGCGCCGATGTGTGGACGTTGGTACTGGCGGATAAATCCGCACTGCCCCCGATTAAACATTTATCGGTTTCAACCAATTTTTCCAAGAAAATGCCCGACAATTCACGCGTTGAAATATCCACCCGATCAATCGATGGTGTGGGTACAATGGCACGCACCGGCGCATCAACAATTGTTCCGCATGGCGCGGCCGCACGTCCCGCCACCGTCGCCCATAATTTTTCCCCCATACGGGACGTGTATTTTTCGATTAAATCCGCTATTTCCGTATCACTTAGTGCCAATCCATGTGCACGTGATGTACCGGCAACCGATGCCCCGGCCCCAATCGTTGTGGTACACCGGATAAACACAGGGCCATTGATCTTGTGCGCGCGGGCAATCGCCATCCCCAATGCACGGGGATTATCCCCCCGCACGGCAATGACCGACCACCCCGCCGCCGCCATGCGCGCCGGAATATCCATTTCCGTCTGGGCGGTGCCATCAATACTGATGCCATTATCATCCCAAAATAAAATTAAATTATTTAATTGATACCGCCCGGCAAAGCCAATCGATTCGGCGGCCACACCTTCCATTAAATCACCATCAGAACATAGGCAATAAACACGACCATCCCCGCCACATATTTTGGCCGCCATGGCCATACCGACCGCGTTGCCAATTCCCTGCCCCAGCGGGCCTGTCGTCGCATCCACACCGGGAATACCGTATTCCGGATGACCGGGCAATCCCCCAATTTGGCGAAAAGATTTTAAATCCCCCACGTCATACCCCGCCAACTTTAACGTGGCGTATAACATCGCACTGCCGTGGCCGGCGGACAAAACAAATCGGTCACACCCACGCCGCATCCAATTGGCATAGATAACCGTGATAATATCCGCCGCCCCCAATGCAATACCCGCATGGCCATTTCCGGCCGCCCGTAACGCCGTCAATGCGCCCGCGCGCACCATATCGGCCATTTTCTTTAATTGGTTGGAATCGTATGTCATTTTATGGTATTATAGCACAAAATAGATGGATTTAAAATGCTAAAAATTTGGACAGATGGCAGCTGTTTGGGCAATCCCGGTCCCGGTGGGTGGGCATTCCTGGCAACAGATGGAAAAAATGTGGCCACCCGATCGGGGGGCGACGCCAACACGACAAATAACCGAATGGAATTAATGGCGGTTATTCGCGCCCTGGGGGCGGCACGACACCATTCGTGCGTTGAAATTCATACCGACAGTCAATATGTTAAAAACGGCATGACGTCATGGCTTAAAAATTGGAAAAAGAATAATTGGCGGACGGCGGATAAAAAACCGGTCAAAAACCAAGATCTTTGGATGGCATTGGATACGGCGGCCGAAAATATTGAAATCCATTGGGTATGGGTCAAAGGCCATGCCGGCGAAGAATATAATGAAACGGTGGACAACCTGGCGCGGGGGGCCGCCGAGAGTTTTCGATAAATCGATTATCCCATCTTGATCGAACGGCCCGATAATGTACAAACCAACGGTGATTACTTGTTGGGCTTGGGCACAAAAATACCCTATGTTTCACCATCGGAAACATAACATCAACATTATATCAACATATAATAAAGATTTAGGATGGGTTACGATACGTACAATTTTCACCATATGTAAACGACCCACGTTCATCCACCATTTTGGTTCCTTTGGGCATATAGCATGTGGTTTTACTTGTATTATTTCCCCCGGGCGATGTACCGTAAAATTGCGATTCGGTCTTGTCTTTGACCGTTGGACACAGAATACATCCCGCATTTCCCGCCGCGTTCGCGGTTCCATAATATCCCGGCGCACATTCGTATTGACGATCACAGACGCAGCTACTGCATTCACATGTGCATGTTTTAATTTCAATATATCCGTTTTTCAAATCTTTTCTTGACCCGGGACATCCGCCGGGACAATTATTGCAATCGGGCACGCAAACATCGTATGATTCCAACCAATGCGAAGATACATCGTCATTACACCCCATGGGGCTGGGGGCACCATTTATCTGTTCTGTAACGGTATGATATCCGGCCCGACATTTTTCGCACGTCACAACACGGCCATGAAAACGTTTGAAATCCCAAGATGTTGATGTTCCCCCAGATGGTGGTGTTTCCCCAGATGGTGGTGTTATGGACGACGTACTCAGATAACTATACGAACATCGATATGTTGCCTTTTCACAGTATACCAAATCGCCAAACCCATGAATTCCCGCGTCTTTATCTTCTTCGTCACATAATTGCCATGTGCATACACGATCACGTTCTCCTGGTTCAATAACGGTCGTTGCCATGGCACCGCCCGCCCATACAATTCCAACCAATATAAATAACTTTTTCATAATCTTGATTCCCCCGATAAAACCACCCTTTGGATTAGGCATA
>CASCZI010000009.1 GCA_949156565.1 uncultured Alphaproteobacteria bacterium
ACTATGCCTAATCCAAAGGGTGGTTTTCGGATGGGAAAACAAGAAACGGGGGGATAATGTCACGTTTTATTTTTTGTTTGATCGCATTTTTGATGGTATGTAATGCCCATGCGACCAAATACTGTGTTGTTAAATCGTGTAATGCCGGCTATTACGCCACATCATCCGTGACATCAGGTGCAACCGGCAAAGTGTATTATACCAAGTGTGAACGTTGCCCGGGTTTGCCATCGGCATCGGGGGGCACCCAATATGGAACAACGTCTGTTGGGAAGAATATGCAATCGGCATGTACAATGCCGGCGGGTGTTTCGTTAAAGGATAGTACGGGTACCTATACTTTTACCAGCAATTGTAAATATTAATAATAGGGTGGAAAATGGCACAGCAAATTAAAAATTTTTGGTTTAAATTGGGGACAATGTTTTTGACGTTATATTTTGCCCCCTTGTCCGATTTTATTATGGGATTAATAGGCGTTCGTTCGGGTGGTGCGATTGCGGGCACGATCCGATGCACCAGTACTGGGGGCACAAGGGAATGTGGGGGGCAATCTTCCCAGACAGTTTCTGTGGGCACCACACTTCAATGCACATGTGTCACCGATTCATCCAAGGTTGAGGATGTTGAATGCATTGTGGAGCAAGATACAGCCAGTGATGGTACAGGCCGAGATGTATATAGATTTGTATCTACTGGGTTATGTTATTCGAAAAGTGCATGTTTACCCAATGGCATGAAGGTCGATTGTTCGACGGCGTCGCAATATGGAACAAAAACATGCGTCGGGGGCAAATGGGGACCGTGTCAAATGGGGGACTGTAAATCGGGGTATATTAAGGTGGGTGGGTCATGTTTTGTCGCATGCAATATGAGTAATGGATCAGGTTATGAAATGGACATTGAAGAATCTTCGAGCAGTTCGACCATGGCATAGTCGTGGCCGGTTTATTTATCACAAGAATTTAGATCGTCGTATCTGGACCGATGGGATGGTCATGCGTGAATTGGTATCTAATGCGTTACAGATTGCCACATGGGGATACATTGCATCGATGCAAAAAATGGGATTCCCATTGTCGGATGATGCCATCCATGATATTTTCATTCATGGATCGACCGCTAATTATTATTATGATGATACAAGTGATATTGACATTTGCATTGTGGCGGATTTGTCGGGGATGCGTGCGGCGTTTCCCGGTGTTGATTTGTATACGTTGATGAAATCGGCCCTGGGGTCATGGCGGCGTAATTATCGTGTGCGTATTTGCGGACGCGGGGTTGATTTTGAAATTGTCGATATTAATGATGTGCCGCGATTTGGTCCCAATGCGTATAAAGTTGGCGGAATGTATTCGATTATGCGGGATGAATGGATTCGACCGACGATACGTCTGCGTGACGATCAGATACGAACGATACGTCGTGACGCACGTCATGAATTTCGCCAGATTTACCGGATGTACCGAAAAATTGTCCGGGATGGAATGGCACCTGATTTTATCGAAACATTTTTAGCCCGATTAACAACACAACGGCGTCAAACATTTTATGATAGCCCGGCCCAACCTGTGTCTGCGCGAACGATGGCATTTCGTATGGCACGGCGATGTGGGATTGTGCGTGATTTACGGGAAAGGGCCATTTGGCACAGATCCAAGAATTTTAACCTGGATTGAATACCGGGGATGGTGGTTTTTGTTATTGAATGTTGGGGGAAAACCCGCTATGCTAAATCATATCAATGAAACAAGAACTGTTGGATTTTCTGAATACCGACCTGCAATTTGTCAAAGGGGTGGGGCCCGTGTTGGCCGCGCGGTTGAACGACGTGCTGGGGGGGCGGCGTGTGCTGGATTTTATGATGCATCATCCATCGGGGATGCGCCGGCGCGATTTAATTGATAATATTATGGATGCCGCCCCCGGTGACATTGTGACTGTACCCGTATTGGTGCAATCGGTGCGGGCGGGACGTGTCTTTCGTGGGCGTCGTTCCCCGACCCAGATTACATGCGTTGATCGGGCGGGTAATAAAATCATTGTTCAATTTTTTAATGCAAACTTTCTGGATTATTGGTTGCAAAAATTGCCGGTGGGGCAATGGCGCATCATCAGTGGAAAGTTGGAACGCCCATCCCGCGGGGGGAATGTGATTAATCATCCAGAATTTATTGAACCGATGGATGCGGCCGATAAAATCCCCCAGGTTCAGGCGATTTATCCCGCCGGCGAAGGATTAACCCAAAAAACATTTGCCAATATCCGTGATCAAATATTTGGGGCGTTGGATACGAATGTTGGATTGCGCGGGGCGGATGATCAAACACGGGAATTTTTTGATGCCATGCGCGCGGTTCATTTTCCCCAAGATCCCATGGATTTAAAACCATGTGCCGATGCGATGGTTAAATTGGCGTATTACGAATTATTGGCCCATCAATCGGCTATTGCCATTACGCGACGTGAACGGGCGGATGCGCGTCATCGGCGTGTCGTGCGTCCAAAAAAGTGTGATTTAATGGATCGCTTTTATGATCTTTTGCCGTTTGATTTGACGCCGGCACAAATGCAAACCATCGATGAAATTAAACACGATATGACGCGTGATATTCCGATGATGCGTTTGGTCCAAGGTGACGTGGGCAGTGGTAAAACCATCGTTGCGATGGCGGCGGCGGTATTGTGTGCCGAAACGGGTGGGCAAACGGTTTTATTGGCGCCCACCGATACATTGGCGCAACAACATTTTTTCAAATTGCGCCCGCTGTGCGAGAAATTAGGTCTGGTATGCGAATGCTTAACGGGGCGGGACAAGGGCGCGGTGCGACGGGAAAAACTGATTTCATTGCGATCGGGGCGTACAAAATTGGCGGTGGGAACACATGCCTTGTTTTCCGACGATGTTATATATCGTGATTTGGCGTTGGTCATTGTGGATGAACAGCATCGATTTGGGGTTTCCCAACGCACGGCCATGCGTGCCAAGGGAAATAATCCAGACGTATTGGCGTTATCGGCAACACCGATTCCGCGGACATTATCTATGACCATTTATGGGGATATGGATGTTTCGGTTATTCATCAAAAGCCGGCCGGGCGAAAACCGATTATAACGACGAAATTACCCATGGGGCGTATTGGGGCCTTGATCCCGCGAATGATGGCGCAAATTGATGCCGGGGCTAAGGTATTTTGGGTGACGCCATTGGTTTGCGATGACACAGAATCTGATATGACGGCCGCCGTGGCGCGTCATGAAATGTTAAAAAAATATTTTCCAACCGCGGGACTGGTCCATGGGCAAATGGATAAAAAGCAACGGGATGGGGTTATGGAAACCTTTGCCCGTGATGATGGGGATATGTCATTATTGGTTGCCACCACCGTGATAGAGGTGGGAATTGACGTCCCCCGCGCCACCATTATGGTGATTGAAAATGCCGAACGTTTTGGTTTGGCGGCGTTGCATCAATTGCGCGGTCGGGTGGGGCGCGGATCGGCGCAATCGTATTGTGTGTTGGTTCATGGCGACAATGTTACGCCCGACGGGATGAAACGATTGGATGTCTTGTGCGAAACAGATGATGGGTTTGTCATTGCAGAACAAGATTTAATGATGCGGGGTGTCGGTGAATTGTTGGGAACCCGCCAAAGTGGATGGATCCCATATCATTTCGTGGATTATCGTGAACACCGTGATTTGTTTAAATTGGCGGCGCGCGCCGCGGCGGATATGACCACACCCACCGAATGGACGCATGATTTAATGTATATGTTTGATCGGGCAACAACCATTGGGGCATAACGTGATGCGGCGATTGTTAATGATTATTGTCATGATTGGATGTGCGTTTTCCGCGCGGGCGGCGGCCCTTATTAATGATACCGAAATTGAACGATATTTGACCCAATTGGTGTCACCCATTGCCGATGCGGCCGGAATTCCAAAGAATCGATTAAAAATCAATATTGTCCATGATGATGATTTTAACGCTTTTGTTCGTGGGGGTGACGATGTTTTTATTTATACCGGTTTATTAACGCGCATTAAATCGCCCGATGCCCTCTTGGCGGTGGTTGCCCACGAAATGGGCCATACCATTGGCGGTCACATGGCCCAGATGTCGGCACGTATGGATGCCGAAATGCGCCGTGCCATGGTCATCCAGGCATTGGGGGTGGGATTGATGGTGGCCGGTGGTAATCCATCGTTGGGGGCCGGTGTCTTGGCTGGTTCATCGGGTGTTGCCACCCAATCGATGATGGCGTTTTCCCGTGACGAAGAACGGATGGCGGATAACCTGGGGCTGGATTTAATGATCCGCGCGGGCCAAGATCCCAATGGGTTTATCACGGTCTTTGAACAGATGAATGAAATCACCGGTGCGGCCGAAATGCGTATTAATCCCAACCGGGTGAATCATCCAATGACCACCGAACGATTAAAAAACGTGCGGGAATATATTGAAAAAAATCCACCCAAAACCACCCCGGATCGTGAAATCGTGAAACGTCGCGCGGCCGAATATGAATTGGTACGTGCAAAATTAATTGGATACCTGGAATCAGGGGATCGGGTCAATGCCCATTATCCCATGTCGGATAAATCCGATGCGGCCATTTATGCCCGTGCCATCGCCAATATGCGTGGTGGAAATCTAAAGACGGCCCGCGTCGGGGTCGGAACGTTAATGGGGCGGAAACCCCAAAACCCATATTACTATGAATTATTGGGGGATATCGAATATCAATTGGGACATTATGATGACAGTATCGCCGCCTATGAATTGGCGTTGCAGTATGCTGGGGATGCCCCCCAGATTCAGACGGCATTGGCACTGGTCCTGGGGGAACGGGGTAAACCGGGCGATCGTGATCGTGCCATTGAATTATGCCGGGCGGTTATATTGCATGCGCCAACCCCATTGGCCTATTGGGTATTGGCCCGGGCGTTTGGAACGGATGATGGGCGGTCCGATTGGGCCATGGCCGAATTTTACACGATGAATGGGGATAAAAAATCGGCCGAAAAATTTGCCCGCCGTGCCCAGAAAAAATTACGTCGCGGCACACCGGAATATATCAAGGCCGGTGAATTAATTAACAAGAAATCACGTCCATAAAATAAATATTACCGGTCAATGTTAATGTAGTAATAGCGCAGATTATCCATTTCTTTGGCCCCATTGTGATGGGCAAAATTTTTTGCCGGGGTGTTATTTTCATCTTCCATAAAACCAATCACGGCACAATGTTGATCCCGGGCAATTTCTCTGACGGCATCCATTAATTTTGTCCCTATGCCCATTTTTTGATAGACGGGGTCGGTGAACATGTTGGTGACCCAGATGCAATTTCCTTCTGTCATGAAATAGACGGCGGAAAAGACAATCATGCCCGCCGGTGCGCCGTCAATTTCGGCGATTAAAATTCGGGCATCCGATTGGGTTGTATTCGGAAAAAAATCTGATTTCAATCGACGGGCCAATGTGGTGTCTGCGCGGGTTAAATTTGATTTGTCATTTACAACGTTATTGGCATTAACCAGAAACGGGATATCATCGGGGCTTGCATCGCGAATAATGATATGTGGTGTCGTCATGATGTATCTATATAAAAAAACGCCAAAGGGTGATTTTCGTTTAATGATGGGGCGGGCGACCGGATTGACATTCCTACCGCATTTACATGCGGCGGGGCCCTTTCCACTGCGTATATCTCGAACGGCGCTGAGGCTTGTTCTCGATAACTCCGTAGTCGAACCGGGCGGTTCTCATCACGGTTCCGCATACCCATAAAAAAATGTCCCATGGACATATTTTTATGGGGCGGGCGACCGGATTCGAACCGGCGACAACCGGTACCACAAACCGGTGCTCTAACCAACTGAGCTACGCCCGCCATATGTTCGTCTAGTTTATAGGACAATTTGACATTTTGCAAGCATAAATTTCGTTCCCCATTGGTTGTTGGGGCAAAAACTTGATTTTTATGATTTTTCTTGTATAAATGCATTATAAAGTTAATACAAAGGGTTTAATTTAATGAACACAAAACATATGACATCTGCGGTTGTGTTAATGATATTTTTAACATTTGCCGCCATAACACACCAAAATAAACACAAACGTGCAACATCTTTCTATGCCAAAAATACAGAATGTTTAAGTGCACGTACCGTCCGTGTATTGACCATGTTGGATTCATTACATCAATGTGATTTAAAGTTGGGGACACTGCAAACAAAAACATTTTTGGGCAATCAAAAATTAATAGACGATATTTTGATGACCCATTTGACTGGGGCGCAACAAATGCGGGTACAATCGGTATTGCGTCAAATTTCCGCCCAGACCAAGATTGATCACAGCAATTATTTGTCCCAATGCAATTATAGATCACCCACCTTGTTTATGAATTTATATCGGGGTGATGTTATGAAAAAATACATCAGTATAGCGGACGGGGATTCAGAAATTTTTGATATGATATCCATGCAATATCAATCCCCCACGGTCCAGACAATACGTGCCGCCCATTTACGCGTTATGGGGGCGTTGGCGGGGGAATCGACCCGGTTATCTGCCGATCAAGGGTTATTGAAACGTGAACTGTACCAACGGGCGGGTATCGAACATGAATATGATGCCTTGGCACAAACCATGATGGAAAAATATATCGATGTGGAAAAACCGTTGACGATGATGCGATCAAAGAAACACGCCTTTATAAAATAAAAAATCGGGATTATTCCCGATTATTTATTTTTTTTGCATTGGGTGAATGCCGCCCCAGGGTTCATTCCACAATAAATAAAAAAACCGTCCATTTGGACGGTATCTAATTCTGGTGGAGCTGATCGGACTCGAACCGGCGACAACCGGTACCACAAACCGGTGCTCTAACCAACTGAGCTACGCCCGCCATACATTGCCCCAGTGTATATGATGTTTCCCCAATTTGTAAGCAGAAATTCCGGGCCGGTTGAATTTATTCGAATTTTTTGGTATAATCCCAGGCATGAAGATTGAATATGTGCCACTTAATGATGAACCGGACACCAACCCAGACCGGGATTATATCGTCGGGAAATATTCGACATTTGACCCGGATCTAAGCCGCCAGGCCGCCGTGGCCAATCAGACCGAAAATCGTTCGGACAAAGTGGCTGCCCTGAATGCCGCCAATAAACGGGTGAATGCGGCCAAGGCAATGGCCCTGGGGAGGTATATTTTTGAAAGGTTTGAACAGGCACTGGCCCAGGTGTCTGAACTGGGGCGCATGTATGAAAACTTTGACCAATTAAGTTGGGATGAAAAGGTTGATTTTGCCCAATATTTAATCAACGAGGTCATCAACCGTATCGATTTGGTTGAAAAAAACGAATTGCCCGAAATCCGTGTGCGTTCCGGGCGGGATGCTAAAATTGCCGGCTTTCGGTTGGCACTGGGCAAGTTCCCGGAAATCATGTTGAATCCCGACATGCACAAGCCAGAGGGACGTTCTGATTCAAAATTGTCGCCCCGGTCTGATTTTATGGCGACGATAATTCATGAGTTTCAGCATGCCATTGATTTCATGGTGCCGCGGATGTCGGCTCTGGGGGCCCAGGTGGTGAATATAGCCTGGAAACAATACCAGGGTGTGGTAAAAAACGCCGCAACCGGCGAAGCGGACATCGCCTTGTACGAATTAAATCCATTGGAAATTATGGCCTATGGGTGGTTTGATAAATTTGGCGGGAAACAATAAAAACAGGCATATGGAAAACATGCCTGTTTTTGTTTGTCCGGGCGCTCATCAGATGCTTGTCCCCGATATTCATTCGACATCGCAAATAAAAAACCGTCCATTTGGACGGTATCCAATTCTGGTGGAGCTGATCGGACTCGAACCGACGACCCCTTGCATGCCATGCAAGTGCTCTACCAACTGAGCTACAACCCCATTACAGAATCCTATTTTATATTTCTTCTTGCCAAATGTCAAATCAATTTGCTAATCTTTTTATAAGTTATTTTTTTAGGAGATATTTATGGACTATACCGCATTAAAATCCGAAGTTGAACAAAAGACACTTCAGACCATTGACGTTTTAAAAAATGAATACGCGGGCCTGCGTACTGGGCGGGCATCGGTGCATTTGTTGGATGGCGTTCGGGCCGTTGTATATGGGTCCGAAATGCCCTTGAATCAGGTGGCAACCGTATCCGCGCCGGATACGCAAACGTTGTCGGTGACGGTTTGGGATGCCACAAATGCCCCGGCGGTGGAAAAAGCAATTCGGGATTCGGGATTGGGATTGAACCCGATGACGGCGGGTGGTGTAATTCGATTGAATTTGCCCCCATTAACCGAAGAACGCCGCAAAGAATTGGTCAAAGTGTCGGGTAAATATGCCGAAGAGGCCAAGATTTCAATGCGTAATATTCGCCAAGATGCGATGGGTAAAATTAAACGTGCCGTCACAGACAAAGAAATTTCCGAAGACGATCAACGTCGTTACGAAGACGATCTGCAAAAAGTTTTTGAATCCCGTGCGGCCGAAGTTGATGCCATCGCCCGCCAGAAAGAATCCGATATTATGTCTGTTTAATAAAATATAAGGCGCATGGATGTTCAAACTGTTTAAGAAAAAAACGTCGGCCATTTCGGGCGTTAATGGGACACCGGGACGCGTACCGTCCCATGTCGCGTTTATTTGCGATGGAAATCGGCGTTGGGCGGAAAAACATGGGTTACCCCCCCTTATGGGGCATCAGGCCGGAATCCAAAATTTCGAAGGTTTGGTGGATTGGTATATGGCCCGTGGTGTCACAACCGTTACATTCTTTATCTTTTCAACTGAAAATTGGGGACGTTCGGATGAAGAAGTGGGATTTTTGATGAATCTGTTTCAGACAGAATTAGCCAAGAATCTGAAAAATGCGGTAAAGAAAAATTTGCGTTATCGTGTGGTTGGAACGCGGGATCGGTTGCCCAAAAAATTGGCAAATTTATGTGATAAATTGGAACATGAATCTGCCGAAAACACCGGGGGTACGGTTGTATTTGCATTAAATTATGGCGGAATGGATGAAATTGTTCGGGCCGTCAATGATGCCATATCAGCAGGTGTGCCGGTAACGCGTGAAACGTTTGAATCATATTTGGACAGTGGCGATTTATTACCCATTGATTTGATGGTCCGGACCAGTAATGAATGCCGGATATCAAATTTCTTGTTGTGGAAATTGGCATATGCAGAATTGATGTTCATCCCCGAAGATTGGCCCGATTTTATAAAGAACCCAAAACTTTGGCAACGGACGTTGGATGAATTTGCCGGACGTGATCGACGTTTTGGCGGTGGCAAGAAAGATAATTACCTGGGAAAGAAAAAGAAATGAAAGCAAAACTGTCTAATACATCAATGCGGATTGTTGCGGCCGTCGTCATGATTATGATTGCGGCGATTGCCGCCATGGGGCAATATTATGGTTTTCCGGCGGTTCGATGGTTGGGATGCGCGGTTGTTGCGTTAATGATTCTTGAATATGTGGGTGTTTTATGGCGTCATCGCGCGACGGCATTAACCAAGAAAAATGCCGTGATATGCATTGCGTTTTTGGGATGGTTGATTGTCATGTTGCGTGCCATTTATGTGGTTGGAAATCGGCCATGGATTATCTTGTTGATGTTAATGACGATTGCGGCGGCCGACATTGGGGCATGGTTTTTTGGGAAAATGTTGGGCGGCGATAAAATGTGGGAACGGTTGTCGTCGGGAAAAACATGGTCGGGGCAGATTGCAGGTATTTTGTGCGGGACATTGGCAGCGATTATGTATGGGCTGCTGGGGACGGACACATTTATGCCACAATTAATGTGGATCGGGATCAGTATGGCATTAATGTCGCAATATGGCGATTTAACGGCCAGTATGATTAAACGGCGTATCGGTATCAAAGATTTTGGCAATATCATTCCCGGACACGGCGGTGTTCTGGATCGGTTTGACGGATGGATATATGTGTTGCCAATTGTATGGATGGTGACATTATAAATGGGGGGCGCGCACAATGGAACCAGATGACGTTGGATGCGGGAAATGGTTTGATTTAAACGCGTTGTCCAAAAACGTTTATGCGCGCACGCGCAAAATGATTGAAAATGATACGGCGCATCACCAAATGGGTGATTTGTGACGTTTTTAAAAAAAAAGGAAAGGGAAATATGCACGTAATTATGACCATTGTGGCATTGTTGATTGTTTTGGGTGTTGTGGTATTCGTTCATGAATTGGGGCATTTTTTGGCGGCCCGTGCGTGTGGTGTGCGTGTAAATAAATTTTCTATTGGGTTTGGTCCGGCATTGGTCAAATGGTGTGACAGGTGCGGTACCGTATGGCAAATTGCCGCATTGCCATTGGGCGGATATGTATCGATTTATGGCCAAGAAGATATGTTTGATCGCAAAAAATATAATGCGTTGCCGGCGGATAAAAAGTGTGGGCATTATCTGTCGGTGCCGGCATGGAAACAATTTATTATTATTGCGGCCGGGGTTGTGATGAACTTTGTCTTGGCATGGGGGATTTATTCGGCATTGTTTATGTTTCAACCCAAAAATGTTCAATTGCCGGTGGTCGGCCAAGTGATTCAGGAATCTATCGCGTTTCGCGCCGGGGTAAAACCGGGTGACACCGTTATGCGTATTGACGAAGAAAAAATTACCAATTGGGGCGAATTAATTATTGCCAAAGAATTGGCCGCCAATCGGGATGCGAATGTCTTGCTGTTGCGGGGGGATAAATTGGTGTCGGTGAAATTGGCGCCGGCCGAACGGTGGGGCTTGATCGCCGATGGCAGTCGGACCGAATTTCGCAAAAAAGGATTTTTCGGGGCCATTCGTGCCGGGGCACGTGAAACGTATAATCAATCAAAAACGTTATTGGTTGTGTTAAAACAGATTGTGACCGGCGAAAGATCATCGAAACAGTTGGGGTCATTTATCACCATTGCCGAAGTTTCAGGCCAGGCCATGGCCATGGGATTATTTGCGTTTTTATCGATAATTGCGTTGTTGTCGGTGAATCTGGGGGTTATTAATTTATTGCCATTACCGGTTCTGGACGGGGGGTATTTATTGATATTGATTATAGAGGCGATTACCCGACGTAAATTAGAAGGCCGCGGCATGGAAATCGCCATTATGTGCGGGTGGGGTTTGATTATTGCCCTGTTTGCGTTGACTATGTGGAATGATTTGGCCCGTGTGTTTGGGCGATAAATATTGGGAATGGAATTGTTATGAAATGTAAAAGTGTTTATTTGTCTGTGATGGCGATGTCATTGGTTCCGGTCGGGGCATCGGCGGCACGTGTTGCGCGGGTTGATGTTACGGGTAATTCACGCATGGATGCAGAATCGGTGCGTATTCTGGCCGGGGTTCAGGTGGGGGATACCATCAACGCCGAAGGGGTGAATAAGACGGCAAAAAAGCTGCGCGAGAGTGGATATTTTTCTAAAATCGATGTCCGTTTATCGGGTGATGTATTAAAGATTAATATTACCGAATCTCCGACCGTGAATATGGTCACAGTCGAAGGTAATGATGACATATCAACCGATGATTTGAAAAAAGAAATTCGATTAAAAGAACGGTCATCATATGATGAATCTGTTATTGGGGCGGATGTGCAACGCATGTTGACCGTATATCAGCGCAAGGGATTTTTCGGCACAAAAATTGAACCGAAAAAAATTGCGTTGTCGGATAACCGGGTTAATGTCGTCTATGAAATCAAAGAAGGACATCCGACATATATTCGTAAAATCGATTTTGTGGGCAATAAGAAATTTCGTAATCGCACATTGCGTGATGAAATATTATCACGTGAACATACATGGTGGCGGTTCATGACACAATTTGATGTGTTCGATGAAGATCGCATTTTGTATGATCAACAGATGCTGCGGCAATTTTATCTGCGAAATGGTTATGTTGATTTTCAGGTAAAAAATGCCAATGGTGTTTTTACCCCCGACCGGGAATATTATTCGGTGACATTTACGGTGGACGAAGGGCCCCGGTATGATTTTGGAAAATTGACCGTCACCAATCCATTTCCGGATGTACCCGATGATGTATTAATGCGGGCGATGAAAATGCGCGATGGCGATGTTTATAATGTTGATTTGGTCGAAGAAACAATGACCGCCATGCGTGGGGCGGTGGCGGATTATGGATATGCATTTATTAACGTGGAACCTGTACCGGTTAAACATGACGATACGCATACGATTGATCTTGATTTTAAAATTAAAAAAACAAATCGAATTTATCTGAATTCAATTAATATTTTGGGTAATGTTCGCACATTTGACAGTGTGATTGAACAATTATTACCTATGCGCGCCGGGGATCCATTTTCATTGCAAACGATCGAAGAAGGGCGCCAGCGTTTAATGCGGACCCGTTATTTCAAAGACGTTCAAATGACGCCGACACGCATCGCGGATGCGAATATGATGAACCTGGATGTCAAGGTCGAAGAACAACCCACCGGGGAATTGTCGGGCGGATTTGGATGGTCCAATATTAATGGATTTATGGTTGATGCGGGCATAACCGAAAATAATTTTATGGGGCGTGGCCAGACGGTTCAATTGCGCGGTTCAATTGCAGAATATCAAAAGCAAGCCTTGTTCAGCTTTACCGAACCTTATCTGTTTGGTCGCCAATTGTCGGCGGGGTTTGATGTGTCGTACACCATGTATAATTATTCTTCGTTGGGCAGTTTTGGTTATGACCGTGATTCATTTGCCGTTTCCGGTCGGATGGGGTGGCGTTTGACCGATCATTGGACCCAGACATTACGTCTGTCGGCAACATTTGACCAGAATTATGATCTGCAATCATCGGGATGGCGTGCGGCCAATCTGTATACGTTGGGAACGAATTGGCGGTATCATAATTTGAAAACAAATTTTGAACAAAATACCCATACCGGTGTTGTTGGTAATCTTGGTGTGTCGTACACCGGATTTGGGGGGACCGAAACATTTATGCGATACAGTGCGGATGTCATCGGTATGGTTAATTTCTGGTCTGATCGGTGGCAATTGCGGTCATCACTGGATTTTGGATATATTCAACCGCTGGATGGGGATTATGTGTCGCGTGTGTATCGGTATTTCTTGGGCGGTGAATCATTGCGCGGGTTTGATGTTGCCGGCGTGGGCAGTCGTAATTGGTTCTATACCAATTATTCATTGGGGGGATTGTGGAAATTAAATGGATCAACGCAGTTGAATTTCCCGATATTTATTCCTGATGAATATCAGATTAAGGGATTTGTCTTTATGGATTATGGTATTTTGGGCAAACCCCCACGGGCCGAAGATACGTATTGTGTTGGGGATAAATGTCGCCCCAATTACATTGATCAAGATCTGCGTACATCGGTGGGCGTTGGAATTTATTGGAATACACCGATGGGACCGATGAATTTTTCATGGGGATGGCCACTAAAAATGAATGATTATGATCGGGAGCAGCGATTCTTGCTTTCGTTCGAAACACAATTTTAAAAATCCGCCCCATGGGGCGGATATTATTTTATATAAATGCAAATAATTATGCCTGTTGACGGGTGTTTTGATGATATCTGTCTTTTAATGATGTTAATATCTTTTGTGATATATTTTCATAGGCCATTTGGGAATTTTCAAACGTATGGTCTGCGCCGTCGATCAAATACAAGCTTTTGTTCGTGGTGGGTAATGCGTCATAATATTGCCGGTTGATCCCATATTCGGCCATATGGTCCCCGGTGCCCAATAAAAACGTAATATGACGTCCATCCAATGATGGATACATGCGGTTGGCGACATCGCCGGGGCTAAGCTTCCATGATTTTGGCAATGGCACATTTAAATTATAAAGTGATGCCGGATACGGATATTTAATATTGTTAATCATCCGATACATGGTAGATGTTTTATGCATTAATGTCCGCCATGTCCGTCCCGATGGATCGGTACGCATTATCTTTTCATATAATGCCCATACCCGCGTTGGTGGAACAAAATATGGGTTGGCCATAATATGTTCATTAAAATAGTGACGAACAAATGGCGAATACACGCACAGGTCGGCCATTGCCCGCCCCGACATCGAATGGACCCATGATACCCGATAATTGTGATTGATTTCGGGGATTTTTTCACAAAATTGTAATGAATGAAAAACAACCGCTTTTTGCCGGGCCAGTGTCATTGCAGAAATCTGTTTTTCGGTTCCACTTGTCGCACTAAGGTCAATTCCTTCGATCGTGATGATGTCAAATCCATTGTTCAATGCCAATTGCATCGGAATTTTCATGCACGGTTCGATGGGACTGCCGCCGTATCCGTGGATAAAATATATGGTGCCGAATGATGGGTTTGTGGTTTTACCCAACGATAAATAAATATTAGCCAACGGTTTATTTCGGCGATTTTTGATTTGATAAGATTTTTCAAAATATGACAACGAAATGTTGTCAATCATACTTCGGTCTATGTCTGACATTTTGATGTTGGTTCTGTTTTTTATTGTGTAATGATTATCAAATCATACAGGTTGCGTAATGTCAAGGTGTTTGTATTCCGTTGATGTGTTTTGGACTTGACCTGAACAAAAGAATTTTCTTATAATCAATCAAAGGTTGAATTTATAAAAACATATTTTTTATGTTTATATGGGAAAGGGGGATCGCATGAAAAAACTTTTTTTGGGTCTGTTTGTGGCATTGGCATTGGCCGGATGTGGCCAGGTATATGACCGTGAACCGGTGGGCGTGGGATATGACAGTAATGAATTAAAGTTAAGTCCGTGCGCCTGTATCATGGTATACCAAGGTTAATGCCAATCGCACGCATGGCGTGAATACAAAAAACACCACGGGGGAAACGTTTTGGATTACCCATCAAGTTTTGACATATCTGCATTTCCGGCCGGGCGGCGCATTGCGCTGTCCCGGGTTATGTCCATTGGGGCGATGATTGCGTTTTTTGTTATTGTATGCCTGTGTGGATTAATTTTGTGGTCTGTGCATTCGCGGCGTTTGGAACCATTTATGATTGCGGTTGATGCCGATACGGGTGTGTGGTCGATGGTCGGGCGGGGCGCATGGACGATTGATTATTCTGTGGAACGTACAATGCAAGAATCGGTCGTTGGTCGGTTTATGGAAAATTGGCTGACCATTGCCGAAGATGCCGATGAAAACATCGCCGCATGGGGAAAATGTTCCCGTGACGATTGTAATTCGGGTGACGGTTTGTTGTATGGAACGCGTCGTTGTGCCATTTATTGTCACAGTGGGGATGACATCTTTAACCGTTTCACCTATAACGTGGTTAATCATTATACGACCCGCGCAGCATCGGGGGAAACATGGATACCCAATACCACCACCATGCAGATTACGCCGATCGATCGTATAACAGATGCCGGGGGAACATGGCGGGTTTTGGCCACCGTGGAATCAAATCAAAATGGACCTTTTCGGGTCGAAGCGTTTGTGAAATTGGCCCGGAATATTGAAAATTATCCGGCCGGGATGGGATTTTATATTACGGATTTTAACGCCTATAGGATTGATTAGTTCATGAAACGATTCTTGTGGATCTTGGTGGGAATTATGTTGATGGGGGTTACGTTTTCAATCCTCTATTTTGCCAGTGCGATTTACGACGCCGGTGATCAGATGCATATTGAACCATATGTGTTTCAACCCAATAACTTGTCTTCGCGACGAATTGGCGTGCCCATGTCGATTGATCAAATGAAAGACAGTGAAATTATGGATGCATTGGTCAAAAAATTTGTCACAGAATATTTTTATGTGACGCCGGATATAGAAAATATTTCACGTCGTAAACGGCGTGGGGGGATTTTATCACTGATGGCATCTGGGGATGTATATAATCAATGGGTTGATGGCGTTGTCCCCGAATTAGAGCAAATGGCCGGGGACAAGATGTTGCGAACGGTGCGCGTTGCCAACCAGATATTTAAACCCCAGGGCAGTGATTATTGGACCGTTGCATATGAATTAAAGACATGGGATGTACCCAACGACATGGCGGCGACCCCGGTTATTGAACGTGGTGTATTGTATTTAAAAATCGCATTTGAGAAACAGTTACGTGATCAAATGCATGGGGCACCATTTAATGTGCGTGAATATCTTGATAATGGGGGTGACCCGGCGGCAATCTTTAACTTTCGTGTAGATGCCGTGGTGCATGGCAGAAATTAAAATGGATGGCAATGATACGAAAACTGGTGATTTTATGGGGGATATTAATGGCACCCGTGGCATGGGCCGATGATGATTTCGCATTTGATAACTTTGCGGTTGTTGATGATACAAATGGGGGGGATATTGCCGCCGCACCTGTATCAATGAATGCCGATGCGCGATCGGTCAATGTGGCGGGATTTGATATTGCGGGCATCATGTTGGGAATGGGATTCGAAGATGTGCAAACACTGTTTTTCAAGACCAAGGGTTTGTATACCCCGCGCGATAAAAACAGTATTATTTACACCATGCACCAAGATTGGAAATACAATTTGGATTATGAATGTCGTCAAAACGGCATTGTCATTCCCAAAGAATTGGAAAATTGTATCCGATCATTGGCGCGTAATCGCGGATTGCTCTATGCGTCGGAATTGCATTTGGAACGGGCGTCAACTGGGGAAAAAATTGTGGTTTATTTCACCAGTAATGCCACAGATAACGTTGTGTGGCGGGTGGTGTATACCAACGATGTTAATGATGTTCCCGGTGCCGCAGAAAAATTTGAACATCAACGGGAAAAGAAAATTTTGGCATTTTGGCAAAGTGTTTTGGACAAATATGGGGCCCCAAATTCTGGAACCGACAAATGGATAACAACAAACAATGCCTATGATCCTGTGATGACGGCATATTATGGGTCGCTGGATTTGGTGGATATGGGACGTAATGCGTCGGATGCGGCAACAAATGTAAATGCGGCGCGTGAAAATTTTGTGGCGAAACCGTATGCGTTCTAGGGTGGTGACATCTTATCGTGCGGGATTGATTGCCGAATGGCGGGCCCGTTGGTATTTGCGATTACGTGGGTTTCGGATTTTGGCGTCGCGTTATGTGACGGGACGTCACACGGGGTGTGCCGAAATTGATATTATCGCCCGGCGTGGAAATTTAATTATTTTTGTAGAGGTAAAGCGGCGTTCGTCCATCTGTGGCGGATTTGATGCCATTACCCCGGCCCAGTCTGTACGTTTACGGCGCAGTGCGGAAACATATTTGGCCCAGATGCGTTGGGTGGGTGATGCACGTTTTGATGCAATTATTGTTTGTGATGATGGCATTCATTGGGTGCACGGTGTGTTATAATTTGCTTGAAATATTTCCTTTGGTGGATATAATTCCTTTGTACTTTTTATCAAAAAAAGGAGAAAGGAAATGAAAAAAGTAATGTTGGCGTTGTTTGCCGTTATGACATTGGCGGCGTGCACTGGTTCTTATAAATCGGGCAATTGTGAATATGATTTCTTGCTGCACAAAGATATTTCTATTTCCAAGATTATTGGCAGCTGTAATTAATAACGTATCCCGTCCCTGGTGGACGGGATTTTTCATATAATATATAAAAGATTGGGGGACATGGATGACGCGGATATCAACAATGGTTATGATTTTTATGTTGTGTGGTTGCGGCGTCATTGGCATTGGCAGTAATCATGATGTCACCATACACAATCAATCAAATGATGTTATTTTCGCCATTGGGGACATGGGGCGAATGAAAATTCAACCCAACGCGTCGATGGAAATACATACGGCCAAAGATATTCTTTTGGTCAGTCGCAACGACATATGTGATGAATTGACGGTGCGGCGGTATTTTTAGATGTTTTCCCCGGTTTGTTTTTGGGAATTATTCCGTTGTTGGTGGATTCTATGGCGGGGGATCTTTATAAAATGCCGCGTGAGTTTACCTATAATTGTCGATAAAAAGTTTATTTTGTAACGCGGAACGATATGTTTGTGGCGGTGGCGGTAGTGTCGACGACGCGGATGGTATGATCGCCAATTGGTGTTCGATGTGTAATGACGTTGCCTGATGTTGATGTTGCAATCAATGCGCCGTCCAAAAACCAGAATAATGTTTTATCCATCCCGTCGGTGACCGCCATCATGGATACATCCGCCCCATCTGTGTCGTCGGTGATAATAATACGGCTTTGATCGGCGGGTGATGTAATAATGGGGGGTGTTGATTGTTCGGCAACCGTGTCCAGATCACATCCGGGGATAAACGGCGGCGGGGTATTTCGCGTAATGCCGGCGCGACGAAACATATCTAAAAATTCACCATCCCAAAATTCATAAACCGCCATGTGGGTGGTTTTTGGATCGGCATGACATGCCCGCATGCCCGATGCATTATCAATGGCCACCGCACGATATACCGGCGATATATCAATGGGGGATTTGCCGGGAATGAAAAAGGCATCGATTTTATTCGGGCAATACGTACCCGCAATGCCGCCAACATCGGCGCACATCTCTATTTTTGTGATGTTTAACCCATCGTGCATAAAGTTGGGGTTAATCATGGGCCGATGACGTGACGCATCGTATGTGCGTACCACATCGGCCAGGCGAAAATAAATCGGGGCGGCGGTTTTGGCACCACTGAATGCGTTATTGGGACGGCCATCAAAATTTCCCACCCATACCACCAAGACATAGTCGCCAAACACCCCGGCCGTCCATGCATCGCGATATGATGACGATGTACCGGTTTTCCAATAATGATCCATTGATAAATGTTTTTGTCGGGCATAGGCGATTGGGGATGTGCCGGTTGGGGAATGGCGTAACATGTCCATGACGATAAAAAATGCCTCTGGACTTAAAATCTGATGTCCGTCATCAATGGGATCATCATGCGTCATGCGTATACCACGATCCCGCCCCAGATTGGCCATCATCGCATAAATCCGGGCCAGTTCATACATCGATATTTCTGCCCCGCCCAATGCCATCGATACCCCGTAATGTTCGGGTGGATACAACCGTGTTACGCCGGTATCACGTAATAATTGATAAAAATTTCGCACACCAACGCGCCGCATCAAATCGATCGCCGGGATATTTCGGGAATGGTTTAATGCATCGCGTGCCAAAACAGGACCGTAAAATTGGCTGTCTGAATTTTCGGGGGCATAAACGCCGAAATTAATTCGTGCATCACGCAACAGGGTCATTGAATGGATCAAACCTTGGTCTATGGCCATGGCATAGATCAATGGTTTCAATGTGGATCCGGGACTGCGCCGGGCATTAACCCCATCGTTTTGCCCCAGAATTTTTTGATCAAAATAATCCACAGAACCGATATAGGCCAGCGCTTCCATCGTTTTGTAATTAATTAAAATGGCGGCTGCGTTTTCGACACCATGGTGTTTGCGTCGTGCAATTTCATCCCGCATGGCTGCCGTCATCTGGCGATTTAATTGTGCATCCAATGTAGTGTGTATCACGGCCAGATGTGGTGTTTGGGTCGTTGCACGTGCCGTTAACCGGTCGATAAAATGTCCCGCCCCACGGGGCAATTCCCCGCGTCCATGCACGTGTAAATCCATATCTGCCATGGTCATTAATTCTGCATCATCGGGATATCGATCAACCCAACGTCGAATTAAATCCCGCCGCATGTTGCCGGCAATGGTTAACCCATTGGGCGTATTTAATCCCCGTTTTCCCGGATTTTGGGGAATCGTCGCCAAGGTTATGGATTCAATTTTTGATAAATTCCCGGGTGTGCGGTTAAAATAAATTCGTGCCGCGGCGCCAATGCCAACAATGTTTCCCCCGTACGGGGCCATGTTTAAATACGCCTCTAATATCTGGTCTTTGGAATAAAATAAATCGATATAGATTGCCGCCAGAATTTGCATAAATTTTCCACCCGGCGTGGTGGTGTCCATGTCGTATTTCATGCGTGCCACCTGCATCGTGATGGTAGATGCGCCAATGGGGCGTGCGCGATGTGTGAAATAATTTATAGTGGCATGAAGCAGCGAAATGGGATTAATGCCTGGATGAAAATAGAACCACCGATCTTCGTATAAAATCGTGGCATCACGTAATGCAGGTGATATTTCGTTTAGGGGGGTGAACAACCGATATTTGTCATCTGCCGCCAGGGTTAATCGCAATAATTCCCCATGTCGATCGACATAGGCATGGGAAAACACCACATCGGTCATTAGGGGGGGGACGACAAACATACGCACAATAATGTACGCCCCGAATACAATTCCCATCCCCATGCCGATAATTTTAATTCGACGTTTCATCAGATACCATCATCCGCGATGCCGGGCCTGCGGCACGAATCCCTGGGTTATACATAGACGCGGCCGAAATCGGTGGCACGGCAAAATCACCCACAACCCCGGCGGTTGCGGTATATGTAAATTCGTGGCCCCGGCGCGATACATCAGTAAAGATTTGAACCCGGTCTTCACGAATATCGGCATAATTCATGTCGCCGGACAACGTATCGGGCACAATCGTCAATGCCCCTGGTAATAAATCAACAATGGCCACATTGGGTACATAATCTGCATCGCCGATCGCGCGGACGGTAATTTTTACCGTGACATCGCGTCCCAACGTGGTGGATGTTATTCGATGGCCGGATGCGTCGTAATAGTGACGCGTCACTTCGATCCCAGATTCGATGGGGTGGGTTTGACGGGGATATCCGGCCACAATGGTGGTCCATGTTAACGGCGATGTTTTGCATGTGTCACAATGAATGCGTAATGTATCTGCATCGGTGGGTATATCGGCCACAAATACATCATTACCCATGGTGCCGGGTACGGCCGCATTGCCATTAAATACCGTCAATTTTCCCATGGGGGGAATATCCCCGCCCGTTGTCATCCCCAAGATCGCCATTGCAGAAGCATAGCTGGTATAATTTCCGCGATTGACATAGGTTCGGATGGCATTGTCCAATGCGGCATTTTCCATGCCAAAATACTTCTTGGTTATATATGCGGCCATGGCATCATTGGCCACCGTGTTATCAAACATGGATCGATATTCGATGCGATTGCCATGGGGGCGATATTGGTTTATTAATTCCATGGCCCGATCGGATTGTTTCATTATCTGATACGCGGCGGCAATAAATGGCCCGGCAATTGTTGTTTCCCATTCGGGCGCATTTTTGGCGGTGTATTCTTCGAATGCACTGATATAATTCGTGGTTATAAATCCACCCCGCGTGATCAAGTATATGGCCCATGCACGTGTCCCCAGATGGGTATCGTTATTCATGGAGCGACCGGCTGCATCCCGCATATAATCTAATGCCCGTGACAACATATCTGATGGAACACTAAAACCCCCGTCGCGTGCATGCATCAGAAATTCTGTGACATAGGTGGTTAATCCCAATGGATTGCCCCCATCACCCCCACCGGGCCATAGTGCAAAAGATCCGTCGGGTTGTTGGCGTGCGCGCAATTTGGAAATTGTTTCATTAACGCGCGTGGCCGATGTGTTGAATGTGGTGCCTATAATTTCACTGTTTGGCATTAATGCAAAGGGCAGGGCGCGGGACGCCAATTGTTCGCTGCAATCAAATTCGTATCGGTTCAGATATTCGACCAATGGGCGCATCCATGCCCCATTGCCGCGTGAAATGTACAGACGACGTGTTTGGTCATTGGGATACATATCAACGTCAAAGCGGCGCACCGTTGTTGTTTGGTTATCAATGGTTCCGGTGTGAATGACCGATTCATATGGCGTAATGGGACGGACCGATAATGTGGCCGCGGCATGCGTTGTGTATGATGGTGTGCCATCTAATTTTGCCGTAATGGTAACATCACCGGGGCCAATATCTTTGGCGTGAATGTCAAAAGACATAAATTCTTCGTCCCCATTGTCAATGGTCATCAACGACGATGTATTGTTATCCATCCCCAGGTTATTTGACGCGGTCACAGTAACATCAATTTTTGGTGTGTCGGTCATATTGGTTACCGTGACGCCGGGTGTAAATGTGTCCCCCGGTGCCGCAAAGAGTGGTACCGACGGCGTAATAATCACTGGTGATATAACGGTTGTATGGGTTGATGCCGACCCCATTGCGGATTCGTTGGCGGCCACGGCATAGATATCTAAACGGCCGTTAAAGTAATCGGGGATATCAAATGTAATGTGTCCCGTTTTATGGGCATCGGCGTTAATAATGCCGGAATAAAATGCCACCGGTGCGGCCACACGTCGCCCAAACGGGTTGATGCGCGGCACCATGGACGATGCCCCGGCGTCATAATCACCGCCACCTGTTTTGGCAAATTCACGCAAGATACGATATTCGGGCAATATCAAGGATAATATTTGGTATGTTTGCACCCCCAGGGCGTATTTCTGATAAAAATGGGCCAATGGTCGGGGGAATTTGTATTTTGCCACCTGTAAAATTCCAGTATCGACGGCAAATATCATCACGCGTGATGATTGGGACACATTGTATTCTATGTTTAACGTTTTCGTATCAATTTTTGTGGGCGCTGTTAATTTGACATCGATTTGACGCGATGGGGAACGGGCGGTAAATGGCGCCACCGCATAGATATAGGGGGATGTAAAGATATCCCGACTGTTGATATCGCGGACAAATGATACGTTAATATATCCTGATCCGTCAAAGTCTTTGGGAATGGTTATGTGTTGCACCGATGTGGTTTCCGAGGCGTTAAACCATTTATAGGCATACACACGATCGCGTTCAATGGTAATTAATCCGGTTCCGGTATATGGCGCGGTAATAGAAATGGCCACATCATCGCCGGGCGCAAATTCGGTGCGGTTTAATCTGATTTTTAATTCCGCCGCCGCATCCCGCGACATTGTGATATTTTTCGCCCCGGCAATGAAATAGGTTGCAGATGCCCAAATACGATTATTGGCATCCGTAATCTGCATGGTGTATGTACCAGGTGTTTGCGTATCTAATGAAATGGTTTTGCCATCGGTTGGAATATCAATTGTATCGGTGCGGACAACACGATCACGTGCCACCGATTGATATTTATAATAACCCGATGCATCGCGTACCAAACTGGTTAAATTTTCGCGGGCAATAATTTGCATACGTAAATCATGGGCATCGGTTGCCACACCATTGTGGTCAATTGCCACCAAACGTATTGAACGGGGCGTTCCACGATTAATAAAGTCCAGGTTCCCATCCGCCCGCCAACCAATAAGTTTGTCCGCATCAGAAACGCGTGTTGATACGTTCATTTCCACATGGCGGCCGCCATCACCGTCAAATCCGCGTACGTTTAATACCATGTCATACGTGCCATTGGGGATGGGACGATCAAATTTAATGGGAACAATGGCATGGCCGTTATCATCGGTTCGTACATCGGGCAATTCCACAGAAATCGGACGTGGTGCGGCCCCTGAATTTGTTGCCAAACCGGCGTTGCCAATGATATTGGGGGTGAATGAAAAACCTGTAAAAGTATCAAATTTAAACTGGGATGGGATCAAACGTGCCATTACCGTGATGCGACGATTTTGGGCCGGTGTCCCAAACAGATTACGTAACGTCACATCGGCGGTCATATTGTCGGGATGGATCCACCCGGCTGCATTGGCACCGGTGATGGTGGCATTTAATTTCATCGTGTCGGGTGTAAATTCCGCAACAGTAAATGTGGTACGGCCGATGGGGCGACCATGGCCATTGGCGTTAATGCTGGACACAATAACCGAATAATCGCCCAACGCGGCATCCGACCCCAATGTTGAACGTATATCAAACATACCATCTGATTTTAATGATATTTTTTTATCTAAAATGGTATGACCACGTGGATCATCAATGGTTATTTGAACGGGTATACCCGCCATTTTTTTGGTGTTTCCTGTACGTGTAATGACGCCAATGATATAATCATGACCCGGACGATAAATGCCGCGATCACTAAAAACAAAGGCGTTCATTGTATCGCGTGTATCGACATAGGTGCCGCCGGTATCAAATTTGGAATAATCAAGCATTTGTTCCCCACCGGCGTCCCAGGGAATAAAACATACATCATTGCCATGACGGGCGACAATGGCCACCGGTTCACGTGCGCCACGGTATTCATTGAATGGCATAACCGGAATATCTGCGCGTCCCCGATCATTGGTGTGGCCCGTCCAAACCGCATTTCCATTGCGGCCCAATACCATCACGTCAATATTGGCGGCCGGGGCACCGGATTCAATAAAAGATACAAATACAGATGATGCGCCGTTGGCATTGATTTTGCGGATAATACCCATATCTGTCATCAGAATCAATCGTCGATCATTGTAATCGGCCTGGGATTGGGTGGGGCCAGATTGAATAACAAATATGCCTGTTCGGTCACCTGGTGTTTTGTTTAAATAAGATCCCAAATCAATAGATGCATAATTGACGCGCGTGGGCGATGCATCAGCAAAAGGAATTTTTTTCTTGAACACAACCGCCATATCGTCAACGCCAAATGACCATGATTTGAAATCCAATGGTTTGAAAATATTATATGTTTGCGATATCAGATGGTTGATTTCTGTATCTTTGATTTTGGATACATTGACAAAGGCCGCAGGCACACCACCCCGGGCGACAATGCCAATCTGGCGGTCCCCATTTAATGTTAATAATGCCCCATCACCCGCGATTTTAACACTGCGTTCGGGGTACGGGACACGCATCACCATGTCGGCCCCGTTTTTTAATTCAAATCCGATATCGGACATGATGCCTTTGGATACGGTGACATAGATGTATCGTGTGTGTTGATCCGATACGTCGTATGAAAATGCATATTGGTGTGCGCCCACCGGGGAAACCAAATCTGCGGGATGAATGGTTACCGGTGTTGATTTATCCAATATATCGGGTGTGATTTCATCAACAGACCAATGATGTGATTGCCGTTGATTTGAATCACGAAAACGGGGTAATAAATAAACGTGGACATGATCCAACCACGGGGTATCTGGGGTGGCGGCGGCACTGGTCGAAAGAATGATTAATTGACGTGGTGTGGCGTTTTCGTCATCCAATGCCGCGGTGGTGATATTTGTAATCTTGAAAAAATTATCACGTGCCGCAATGGTCGTTTCGGCCGAAACCCGGGTCGGGGTTACCCCAGAAATCACCATGGTTAATCGTTGTTCTTGGGGGGTAACGGTAATGGGCGCAGTGGTGATCATGGCCGTGCGGTTGTTTGCATCCATCCGCACGTTGGCATCAATCCGTCGGCCATTTAATTTCACCGTCGTGGCCGTGGCAACATTGTTCACCGGATAGTTAAAAGATATAACCCCCACCCCGGTGACCACCCCCGGCGATGTGGGATAGGTATCAAAACTGTCCACGGTGCCGGTAATACGTGGGGTTGTGAATGTGATATGGCGCGTATTAACAACGACATCATCATTAAACAATCGGCGGGCAATCTTGATTCGGAACGTGGTATCTGATGGCCAATTTTCATTGGGTCGAAATGTTAATCGATTGGGACCCGATTGTGTCCATTTTCCCCGGATGGCGGGCGTCATTTTGATCGCATTACCCAGCGTGGCGGCATCTGTGTCCATCCGCATGGCGGGTGCATAATCCCCAGAATCAAAATGATAAGAGATGTTCAGATCAGATGCCCCGGTCAATGTGCGGTCGTTGTTAATGTCGGGCATGGGGGTGCGGTTGGATCCGGTCGTCATGACAATGGCATTTTGGTCACCATATCTGGCCGGCGTGGGCATATCATATGTCATCGTATATTTGGCACGGGAATCGGTGTGCGTCATATGGCGCCATGCCCATATTCCGCCCAACATGACAAATATCGTCGCACATATCGCCACAATGATTCGTGGCCATTTACGGGTGTGAATTGATGTGTTTTTGATGGAATAGGTGCGTTGTTTTGATTGTTTGCTCATATTTTCCCCCGCCGTTTATTTTATAAAATCATCATAGTAAAGTTATATTGTCTATATCAAGTCATTTGTCGCGCATTTTTAATCCCATTGAAAAGACTTAAAATTTAATACTTGAATTTTTTTAGTGCTATAGGAATATATATACAAAAAAAATAATTGTATAATCAGCCAAAGGAGGCAAAATGTGATATATGGCTATATCCGTGTTTCGACGGATCATCAAACAACCGAGAACCAGCGTTTTGAAATACAAAAGTTTTGTGAAAAAGAAAACCTGGTTATTGATAAATGGATAGAAGAAACGATTTCATCAACTGTGGACTTAAACAAACGTAAATTAGGGCGTTTGATTAAGAAGGTGGGCAAGGACGACATGATCATTGCGTCGGAATTGTCGCGTTTGGGGCGAAATCTGTTACAGATTATGAGTATTCTACACTATTGCATGGATATTGGGGCATGTGTTTGGACGATCAAAGATAACTATCGCCTGGGCAGTGATATCACCAGCAAGGTTTTGGCCTTTGCATTTGGATTATCGGCAGAAATTGAAAGAAATCTGATTTCGCAACGAACCAAAGAAGCTCTGGCGCGGGTTAAATCCGAAGGTCGTCATGTTGGCCGCCCCCGGGGCAGTCGTAATACCGCCAAATTGGCATCGCGCGAAAAGTTTATTTTTCAACAACTCTATAGTGGCAACAGCCGTTATGAAATTGCGCGTCGGTTACGCGTTCATCGGGATACGTTAAACCGTTTTTTGGTTGGGCGTGGGGTTGATGTGACGTCATTGGACATGTATGAATACGATTTTGAATAATGGGGGCAAATGTCCCTAGAACTGAATCGATGTCTTGGCCATGATATAGAATTCATCGGTATCGCCGGGGTTATTAATATAACCTGCGGTCATAAATTTATACCCAATGGTGTATTCTGTGGCCGGCCGGCGTTCGCCCAATGAAACGCGTGCATTGCGATATTGGATGCGTCCATCGGCGGCGCGTCCCGTGGCCAGGCGTACATTCATATCCCCCGATACAATCGTGTCGGGAATACCAATGCCCAACCGCCAATCGCCCCATTTCGCATCCAGATTGCCGCCCAACGATACAATGTTGGAAAATTCTGTGATCAATGAATCATCGGCGGCGCGGGGGGATGTAAAACCTGCGCGGGCACGTGTCGTTATCGAAATACCGCCAATATCAAATTCATCGCGCATTCCGACAAAGGTCATTAAATCACGGCCGCCGGTTTTCAAAAATCCGTCCGATACCAACATGCTGTTGTTGGTGAATCCGAACTGAAACGATCCCATGCCGAATGTCATGTCATTGGAATTATCGTGCATGCGATCCCATGCGCGGCCCATTGGGCGGAAATCAATTGTTTCATTTAATGATGCGTCAAAGGCCCGGCCAAAGCTGTCGAAAAATGCAAATTTTAAATCGGCAGATCTTAATTGACGGCCAATCACGCCGGATGCACGCGCGCTGTGGACGGGTTGCATCATGTTATCATCAATGGCCACCAACGGGGCGCCCACGGGTCGTGTTGCCCGTTCCAGGTCTAACATCCCCCAACCATAGACTTCGTCGACGCCCGCCGCACCCAAATCGCGTGCCGTTGTGAATAATAATTGTGTGATTTCTGAAGCGTTCATATACGGAAATGCCTGACGAATGACGGCAATGGCTGCCGATACGACGGGTGCAGCAAAGCTGGTACCGGATGCGATGCCAAATTCAACGTTCATGTCGGTGCCGGGGGCCGTAATGCAATAATCTTTGGTGACGCCGCACGCGTTGCTGTAATCGGCCAGTGCGCCGGTCGCGTTATCCCATGCAACAACATTGATAAAATGTCCTTCTAATTCTTGAACCACACGGGGCATGGCCGCCAATGCCGTACTTTGTGCGCGTCCTTCGTTCCCGGCGGCCCAAACGAAAATGGCATCACGGTTTTGGGCCGCGTTTATCATTTCGTTAATAAATGATGCGCTGGTCAGGGCGGTCATCTGGGCCCGTGTCTTGATTGTTGCCGCGTTTAAACGTGTCTGGGATTCGGTCCCCCAACTGGCGTTAAAAATATTGGCCGATTTATCAGATGCGATGATTGACGCAATGTTATCATAGGGGATGAAATCACCCGTGTTATTTACAATTTTATAGGCGTTAATATGAACATCAGGGGCAATTGCGCCGCCGGCAATATTTTTCACCGCGGTTCCATGATAACCGTAATCCCCACTGTCAAGAATGGCAATCGTTGAATTCTTTCCGGTGTATCCACGCGCCAATGAATACGCCGCGCGTATGGTATCATATTGGGTGACGTTGGGGGCGTATTTATTGTTTGCCCGTGCCGCCGCCAATAATTCAGGGTTGGTATATCCCACCCGATCATATGCATTCATGGTGGGCATAGATGGGCCGGATGTCCCAGGCATGTTGGGTGATGATGGGATGTCTGATATGACACCCGATGTCGTGTCATTGCCGCCACCCGATCCGCCCCCGGCCATGGCCACAATGGCAACAATACCCGCCGCCGCAGCACCCCCGCCCAACCATAATGCCGTATGCGATGTTTTGTTGGTGGATTGATCGGTGCATCGATTGGGGTATGCCCGGCGATAGATCGGATTCTGACATGCCGCGGGCATGGCAAAACATGTGGACGTGGTCAATACCGCGGCCATAAAGAAATTTAAAATCTTGGTAATCATTCTCATTTGGATGTCCTTTGCTTCCAAGCTCACACCTCTTAATATAATACATTAAATTTGTTTGTCAATATTATTTGTCAAGAAAAATATTTTTTGTCCAATTTGGTTTGTTGGGGGGGGTAACCCCAATTTTTTTCTTGATTTTATAGGGTTAATGTTTTATGATGGCGGCACGCGCATGGCGCGAAGAACACAACCATCGGGTGATTTTCTGTCTGGATTTATTGATCTGGTTTTGATGTCCCGGTGGCGAGGAATAAGAACAGAAAACAAAAGGAATTAATCATGGCATTGCCAACCTTTACAATGAAACAGTTAATGGAAGCGGGCGTTCATTTCGGCCATCATACACGTCGTTGGAACCCGTTGATGACACCGTATGTGTATGGCGTCAAAGATAAAATCCATATCATCAATTTGAACAAAACGGCCCCGTTGTTACATCGCGCCTTGGTCGCATTGGAAGCGATCGCAGCCGCCGGTGGCAAGGTTTTGTTTGTCGCGACCAAGCATCAGGCCAAAGACATTGTTAAAGATGCGGCCGAACGTTGCGGTCAATATTATGTAAACAACCGCTGGTTGGGTGGGATGATGACCAACTGGGCCACGGTATCACAATCAATCCGTCGCCTGAAAAAGATGGAATCGGATATCGAAAACGCCGAAAAATTGGGTCTGACCAAGAAAGAAGTTGGTGTCATGACCAAAGAAGTTGAAAAACTGCGTGAGATTTTTGGTGGTATTTTGGAAATGCATGGCACACCCCAGGCAATGGTTGTTATTGATGTGCCGCGTGAAATGAATGCCGTCCGCGAAGCCAAGAATCTGGACATTCCAACAATTGCCATTTGTGATACGAATGCCAATCCGGAAATGGTTGATTATCCGGTGCCGGGTAATGATGATGCGGCGCGGGCGACCCAATTGTATTGCGATCTGTTTGTTGACGCGATTTTGTCCGGTATTGAAAAACGTTTGGGCGGTGTGGCCGGCAAAAAAGGTGATGCAGAAATGAATGCGTCTATGGCCGAAGATTTCGAAGACGGTGTCAAAGAACGTGAATCCCGTCAAAAATCAAAAACGTCCGAAGCGCGTGCAGAACGTCGCGGCAAATTGGCAGAAAAGATTGAAAAAGCCGACAAGGCCGAATAATCTTTGTGACGATTGACCGGGGGCGGGGTGCCGCCCCCAAATTTATCTATGAAACAATAGGGAGAAACCAAAATGGCAGAAATTACAGCAAAACTGATCCAGGAATTGCGTGAAAAAACATCCGCAGGGATGATGGATTGTAAAAAAGCCCTGATGGAAAATGATGGCGATGTAACGGCGGCGGCAGATTGGTTGCGCCAAAAAGGTATTGTAAAGGCCGCGTCTAAGGCCGGCCGTGTGGCGGCATCGGGATTGGTCACTGTGGTGAAATGTGACGATATGGGTTGCGTTATTGAATTAAACGCGGAAACAGATTTTGTGGCCAAGAATGAAAAGTTCCAAAAACTGGTTTCGGATGTTGCCGCGCGTGCCTTGGAATTTAAGGGTGATTTTGACGCGACATTGAATTCGGTCAAAGATGATATCGCGGCGACTATTGCAACGATTGGGGAAAATATGAATCTGCGTCGGATTGCAACGGTGTCGGGCGATCATATTTATACGTATGTCCACAATGCATTGGTTCCGGGGATGGGCCAAATTGGTGTGGTTGTTGCCATTAATGGCGACGGTGCGGGTATTGATGAAATTGGACCGAAAATTGCCATGCACATTGCTGCGAATAAACCGGAATTTATGACGATCGATGATGTTGATCCGGCGGCCGTTGAACGCGAGAAAAAGGTCTTTATTGAATCTGGGGCGACGGCGGGTAAACCGGACATGGTTGTTGAAAAGATGGTTGCAGGCCGTATTAATAAATATTATGCGGAATCTGTACTCGAAGAACAACCGTTTGTTATGGATCCGTCCAAAACCGTCAAAGAAGTCGTTGCGGCGGCGGGTGGAAAATTGGCGGGCTTTTCCTACTATGTCCTGGGCGAAGGTATTGAAAAAGCCGATGACAATTTAGCAGACGAAGTGGCCAAAATGTTGAAATAAAAAAATCCCGCATATGCGGGATTTTTTTGTTTAATTACCCCTCCAGGGGTGCGTTATAAATATTCCCCATGGACATGACAATGTGGTAATGAAATATTTACTGGACAGATAAAAATACTTTATGCTAAGATCACGGCATACAGAGAGAATTTTATATGAAATACCTAAGAATATTATTGGTTTCTTTGTTATTTATGCCGATGGCGGTTCACGCGGTGGATGATTTTGCGGTTGCGGCCCAATTGTTGGCGGCGGCAAAAAATGCCGATATTCAACAAGTGCAATTGCTAATTAACAATGGGGCGGATATAAACTATGTCGACAAGACCGGGTTGTCGGTGGTATGTACGGCATTGATGAATAACGATCTGCGTGCGGCCCAGATTTTACAAATGTATGGTGCCGATGCATCCAAATGTGATCAACAGATTAAAAAGTATAATAATAATACCAAGCCCAAAAGTAATACGGGCGGGTTGTTCGGCGGGCTGTCGTCTGCCCAGAGCATTGCGTTGACGGCGGCCGGGGCCGCCGTTGTTGTTGGGGGCTTGCTGCTCTTGACGGATGTGTTTGATCCCGGTAATAACAATGATAATCCCACCGGGGGTGGGGATCGTCCGGGTGGTGATGGTGGCGGTGGGACCAATCCATCGGCAACGGTGCGTTCTACATTACCCTATGGGCCGAATATGCCAAACGCCACCGCAGAGGCGGAAAATTACGACAGTGAATTAAATTTTTATAGCCCGTCCGAAGATAATAACTTTGCCCGTAATTTTAAATTAATGAACCAGGGAACCAGAGAAAATCCCAGCCAAAATTACCTCTTGATGATGCATGGGTATTCGCCATTGGCCCGGGGATATTTGGGTATGCGGACATTACGCAGTCCCGACAGTCATGCCCCCATCAGTGATAAAAGCACATGGGGATCATTGGGGCCGAATTCTGTGATGGGGGGGCGTCCGGTCAATGTGGCATTAATAACGGGAAATGGTGTGAATGCGGCAACGAATTCGTCACTGGGGGATATGTTGATGCCATGGACCACATTAAATAATGGCAAGCCCAGCGGGGGCAGTAATGACATGGTGTCCAGCAAATATTACAATAATAAAATTATTCGCGGACCCGACGATGTTTCTTTGCAGGATGATTCCACCGTCGAAGATCCGGATCGCATTGGAATATTTGATCTGACGGGGCATGGAACCGCCATTCATAATGGGACGGCCACGGCGGTTGATAATATGATTGGTAAAATATTGGGTGGAAAATCAAGTGGTGAGTATACGGCCGATTTTATGGGATTTATGCCCAATGGGCAAATGACCATCTTTCGCGCGGGTAATGGGGCCGGTTTGGTGGGGGTTAACCCGGACGAAGCCCAAACGGGTACATATTCAATGGCCGGGCCCACATTGGCCACGGGCGATACATTAACATTGTATGGGATGACATTAAAAATAACACGTACCGGCGATAACATTGTCGCAACCCAGGAAAATCCACCCACCGGAACCGATCCCTTGGTTTATAACGGGTATATTGGGGCGAATGGATTATTGTACATGGCGTCCGCCGCGGGCACAACAAACGTGACCCAGGCATTTAAGATGGCCGATGGCACATTGACCCAGACGTTAAAGACGGGGGCCATTGATTACATGAATTATCGTGCCCTGCGTAATGCACGTGATTTGTGGTCAATCGGTGATCAGGTTGGTGGTTTGTCGCGCCCCAATATTTTGGCCAACGCCAGTGTTATTTCCGGGCTGCGGGCGCCAGATGCGGCAACCATTGATACGATTTTATCGGGTGGGTCCAAAAATTATCAGGCGAATTTCATCAATTTGGTTAATCAATACTACCAAAATCCCGATTCGCCGCGTCCCACCGATTATGTATCGCCCGGCAATGATGCCCAGGCATTTTTCGGTGCAACATGGGTGGGGGAAACATCGCCGCTGGTGATTTTTTCAACGGGGGCCTTTGAAACAAATTCTTCGTTTGGTGGCACCACGCAAGAGGCAACGTTTGAAAACGCCGCTCCATTGGTTTTTGGCAATAAATTATCGCATTTATTTATGTCGGTGGTGGCGGTTGGTTTGGGATCGCCGGGAACCAATAATGCATCCAGTGTTTCTGGATTTGCGCCCCAAAGTAAAATTTCATTGACCCAATGGGTGGATCAGAACGGGACGCCGGACGATCCGTCTGATGATAAATATTACAAGGCGCGTAAATGCGGTGTGGCCGGGCGCGGTTCATCGGGAATTGATCCGTGGTGTTTTGCGGCGGCCGGTATTACCGATGAAATGGCCGTGTCATCTATGGCGGGTGCGGCGGGCGCATTAAAATCGGCATTTGATTACATGACAAGTGATCAATTATTTGTCTTGATGGCGTTGACGGCCGATGGTCCATATTTGGCAACCACCACCGCCGGCAAGGCCATGACCCGTGACGAATTGAAGGCGCATCTGGAATCGATGTACGAATTGCCCAATGAATATCAATATCGGGTTGATAATGGAACAATGGATTATATGGATGCATTCCGGGAAGTGTTTGGATACGGATTAATCAATCTGGAACGTGCGACAAAACCCAATACCAAGGTTTATTTCTTTGATGGGAATAATATTGTGTCGGCGTCGGGTGACGCATATTGGCGTGCGGCCGCGAATACAACATTTCGGGCATCTTCGGCGTTTGCCCCACGCAGTGCCAGCATCAGTGCCCCATTCTTTGATTTATTAGACAGCACGACCGGCGATCTGCATATGCCGCGTATCTGGGAAAACAAATTTACCATTGGTTCGGGTGATGCGCGTGGTCTGTACATGGGTGATGTATTGGGGGAATTACGTGTCCGTGGTACAGATGATCGAACCGTGCATACGTCATTGGGGGCCAATATGGAATTTTCCATGGGGATATCGGATCGCCGGGGAAATGATAATTTGAACGGGTTAGACACGTTACGTTTTGATTTTACGTCGGGGGCAATGAATTTGTCGGCGGGATTTCAGCGGCACTTTACCGATGGTGCGGCGCGATTTGATGATCGGGCAAATCCTGTTTTATCATTGGCATCGAATGTGGTGACATCGGATGCGGCATATCATCGTGGACGGTGGACATTTGGTGCCCGGACGTTTTCAGGAACCGTGACGGATGAAGCACTTTTGGAAAATGACCCGACCGTTACGGCAAATTTTGAACCCGCGCGTTTGGGATCTGTTCACGGGGCCGGTGGTGGTGCCCAATGGGATGGGGATCATTTAACATTGGGGATAACCGGTGGTGTCATGCGTGAAACAAATACGGTTTTGGGGGCACAAACCGGCGGTTTACTGGATCTGGGACATGGGGATACAATTTATGTGAATGCGGATGCGCGGTATCATTTCGGGGATGACGCGTCTGTATATGCCCGGTCTACATATGCCCGCACGACGGCCGATGCACAGGGTGATTTTATCATGGGGATTGATACGATTGATTCTGATTCATTTGCCATTGGGGCCGATTGGGGGCCGTTATCTGTAACCGTGGCCCGGCCATTGGCGGTCACACGTGGTCGGATGCAATATGCCCATGCCGAATACGAAGTGGTAAAAAATGAAGACAACAATTATGATTTAAAAATTGTGGATACGCATGTGGCGGACATTGATCTGCGGCCACGTGATCGTGAATGGCGTATTTCCGCGACGTATCGTCAAAAATTGGGTCAATGGACAGATGGGGCGTTGGGCATGATTTATCGGATTAATCCCAATAATACCGATGAATTTGGTAATGAATCAATCTTTATGTTCAAGATTTCACATCGTGTGGGAATTTAATAGGGTTATTGATAGGGATAAAAAATTTGGAAATTGCAATTTTTTATGATATAACCCCCATTGGTCTGAAGAGAGGGGAAACAGGTTGCCATCTGCAACCTGTTTCTTTTTTTTAAATTTTGTTGTACGGGATTGAACATTTTATGACATGTGCCCCATATCCCGCAAAAATTGTCGTGCATATCCGCTTTCAGAGTGCAGAGTTCAGGTAAAGACTACCACGCCACTTCGTGGCACCCCTTCGCAGAGGGGAAGCTGGCTTGAACAAGCCTGAATATAAGTTCCCCCGCCAGAACCCACCCACGCAAAGAACAAAGCAAAGTTCCCCTCCGGTGGAGGGGTGGGCGAAATCGGGCCCCGCAAAAATTGAAAATTTTTGTGGGTGATACCAACGGGGTGGTCTTTTTTTAAAGATCCCATACAAGGGACGGTGAACCCCCCAATTTTTCTCTTGTAAAAAATCGCGCAAATGGGTATAATTTCAGGCGTAGAGCGTAAAAATACTATGCCTAATCTAAACCACCCTTTGGATTAGGCATA
>CASCZI010000010.1 GCA_949156565.1 uncultured Alphaproteobacteria bacterium
CGCAGAAATCCGGGATTTTTAATTTAAAGATTATGCCTAAAAAAACTGTCCCTTTAGATTAGGCATAGTATTTTTGGCTCTAGCCCAGGAATTATACCCATTTGCGCGATTTTTTACAAGGGAAAAATTGGGAACAAGGATACGGGTTCGCCGCCCCTTGTATGGGATCTTTAAAAAAAGACCACCCCGTCCGTATCACCCCCAAAAATTTTCAATTTTTGCGGGGCCCGATTTCGCGCCCACCCCGCCACCGGGGGGGAACCTGGACCGAACAAGCCTGAGTCTCAGTTCTCCTCCCTCGAGGGAGTATCCCGAAGGGGGGGGAGGTGGTCTTTACCTGCACGCTGCACTCTGAAAACTGATATTGCATTGCGTCAATTGCTTTAATTCTTGCCATTTGGTGGTTTTCGCGGTATATTAGGCATCAGCAAGAAAAGACAAAAAGGGAAAGAAACATGTCTAAACTAATTGTTGATGGAAACTGGGCGGCGGCGGACGTCGCATACCGGTGCAGTGAATTTGCCGCTATTTATCCCATTACCCCAAGTTCGACGATGGGCGAATTGGCCGATGAATGGATGTTTCAACATAAAAAGAACATATGGGGGGCCATTCCCGGCGTGATAGAGATGCAATCAGAGGCGGGTGCCGCCGGCGCCATGCATGGGGCGTTACAGATGGGGGCGTTGTCTACGACATTTACCGCGTCCCAGGGATTATTATTGATGATTCCGAATATGTACAAAATCGCCGGTGAACAAACGCCATTTGTTATGCATGTGGCGGCGCGGGCATTGGCAACGCATGCCTTGTCGATCTTTGGCGATCACAGTGACGTGATGGCGGTACGGCAAACCGGTTTTGCATTGTTGTCCAGTCATAATGTGCAACAGGCGCACGACATGGCCGCGATTGCCCATGCGGCGACATTGCGGTCGCGGGTCCCATTTCTGCATTTCTTTGACGGGTTCCGCACCAGTCACGAAGAATCACGTTTAACCCGCGTGACGGATGACATTTTGCATGAAATGATCCCAGATGATCTGGTGTTGGCCAATCGTGCGCGGGGCATGACGCCGGATAAACCCACCATTCGCGGTACGGCCCAAAACCCAGATGTTTATTTCCAAGGCCGCGAGGCGGCAAATCCCCTTTATCAACAAACCCCCGCGATCGTCCAAGGGGAAATGGATCGATTTGCCAAATTAACGGGGCGTCAATATCACTTGGTGGATTATGTGGGTGATGCGTCTGCCGAAAATATTATTGTCGCCATGGGCAGTGCGTGTGAAACCATTGAAGAAACGATGGCACACATGCCGGGAAATGTTGGATTGATTAAAATACATCTGTATCGGCCATTCCCGGTTGATGCATTCTTGGCGGCGTTACCGAAATCGGTAAAACGGATTGCGGTCTTGGATCGGACCAAAGAACCCGGGGCAATTGGTGAACCGTTATACCAAGATGTTAAAACAATTGTGGGCGACCGCGCGGATGTATTTGGTGGGCGCTATGGACTGGGGTCCAAAGAATTTAAACCACGCGATGTCAAGGCGGTGATCGAAAACCTGATGCGGGGGACGTTAAAACATAACTTTACCGTTGGGATTGATGATGATTTAACCGGATTGTCATTGAAAACAGATCCGGCATTTGCAATCGAAGATCCCAATTTCAAGACGGCGATTTTATATGGGATTGGTTCGGATGGAACCGTCGGCGCGGTAAAAAATATTGTAAAGATTGTGGGGGAAAATTCAGACCTGTATCCACAATCATATGCGGTATATGATTCGAAAAAATCCGGGGGATTAACCGCATCACACATCCGTTTTTCTGATACACCGATCAAAAGTCAATATTTGATCGAAGTGGCAGATTTCATAAGTGTATCAAATTATATGATTGCCCAACGTTTTGATGTGTTCCGTGGTCTGCGGGCCGGCGGGACGGTAATGATTAATACGTCGATGACACCGGATGTGGCGTTTGCAAATTTGCCCCGTGAAACCCAGGAACATTTGATTCGTATGCGGGCCAATGTCTATTTCTTGGATGCAAATCGCGCGGCGGCGGAACTGGGGTTGGGGAATCGGATTAACACGTTTATTATGTTGAATTTCTTTAATTTGACACGCGTCATTGATCCGGCCATTGCGGCCGATGCAGCCAAGGTGGCGATTGAAAAAACGTATAAAAAGAAGGGTATGGACGTGGTTACGGCCAACTGGGCCGCGGTGGATCGTGCAGGAGAGTTTTTGCACCACTATGACCTGCCGTCGGGGGTATCGAATTTTGCACCGGATTTTGTGCCGGCCATGACGTCGGATGCCCCGGCCGAAATTGCCGGAACACTGGGTGAAATGGCGGCAATGCGTGGCGATGCCATTCCGGTATCACGATTCCGTATTGATGGTGATTTTGGTGGGGGACAATATCCGGTGGGTACGTCGAAATATGAAAAGCGTGCCATTTCCGAACGTGTTGCCACATGTGATTTGTCAAAATGTATTCAATGCGGTAAATGTGCATCCCTGTGTCCGCATGGTGCCATTCGGATCAAGGTTTTGTCACGTGATGAAATTGACGCGGCACGCGCGGCCGGTATTACAGTGGTGCCGATGAAGACACCTGAATTGGGGCCGGATATGTATTTTACATTAAATATTTCACCCGCCGATTGTACTGGGTGCAATGTGTGTGTCAATAATTGCCCGGTGCATGCATTGTCATTGGTGCCGTTAAAAGACACTGTGGATCAACAGGCGGCATTTGATGCGGCCGTCAAATTGCCAGATTTACCGCGGGAAAAATTAAATCTAAATATTCCCAAGCATGTGGAATTATTGCCCCATTACTTTGAATTCCCTGGGGCGTGCGCGGGATGCGGTGAAACGCCGTATGTGCGGATGCTGGCCCATTTATTTGGTGATCGGATGGTGGTTGCCAATGCAACCGGATGTTCGTCGATTTATGGGGCGAATTTGCCAACGACGCCATGGACAACGGATGTCCATGGCCGGGGGCCGGCATGGTCAAATTCGCTGTTCGAAGATAATGCAGAATACGGATTGGGAATGCGATTGGCGTTAAATCAGAAACGCGCGACGTTAAAAGCGTTGTTATTTGAATTAAACATCCCCAACGTCGAAGAAATGTTTGACGAAACCGATCCCGTTGCACAACGCAAAACGGCCGATATGTTACGCCAGAAAATTGCAGCCATACCCGGTGAACGGGCACGTATGGCCGAAAGTCTGATTGGTGAAATTGTCGATAAATCTGTGTGGATTATCGGTGGTGACGGTTGGGCGTATGATATCGGATATGGCGGATTGGACCATATTCTGCACAGCGGGGAAAACGTGAACATCTTGGTCCTGGATACCGAAGGGTATTCGAACACCGGTGGTCAACAGTCAAAATCAACCCCGTTCGGCGCCAGTATGAAATTCGCCATCGGGGGCAAAGAACATGCCAAAAAAGATCTTGGGATGATTGCGATGATGTCGGGTGCATATGTGGCGCAAATCGCCATGGGTGCGAACCAGGCCCAGGCAATCCGGGCCATTCGGGATGCGGAATCATATCCTGGGCCGTCAATCATCCTGGCGTATGCGCCATGTATTGCCCATGGATTCCCATTGCAAAACGGTCCGGCGCACCAAATGCAATTGGTGCAAACAGGCGCCTGGCCATTGTATCGGTTTGATCCGCGGTTAATCGAATTGGGGCAAAACCCATTGATGATGGATTCGTCGACGGATAATCCAACGCCACTGGAAGATTTCTTGAAAACAGAAAGTCGTTTTGGTGCAGCGCGTGCGGCAAATCCGAACTTTGATAAATTGGTTGATATGGCACAGGAAAATAATCAGTACAAAGCAGAACTGAAAAAATACATTGCCCATTTTGCGATGCAGGCCAAACCGACCAAAAAGGAAAATGGCGAAGGGTAAAAACTGCTTATAACGGCCCATCTGCACCGTTGTCCCGCGCACACGTGTTGTATTTGTACACGTCGCATTTCGGGGCAACGGGGCATTTGGCACATTCTAATTAATTTATAAAAATCCCGCGATTGCGGGATTTTTTAACGGGTGGGTGCTTTTTTATATTGCCAGCGATTTTTGGCTGTCTGGAATACAGCATTAAATCTGTGTTGGATGATGGAGAAATCATAGTCTTCGTCACCCTCCCATATATTATTTATATCCGCATTTAGTATGTAAGAATCTATGGGAAACGGGCGGTAATAACTTCTGATGACGTCTGGGGCGGGATTGTCTATTTTGTCTAACATCCGGGCAACCTCTCGTTGTTCGTGTGGTTCGTCATAAACATCATTTATGGCCTTTAACCACAATCCGGTTGCGGTATCCAAGAGAAATGCCCGCGGACCCCACAGGTGTTTTGGGGAAGCGCCATTCATGAATTGTTCAAAGTTGGATAAATATCGTGTTTGATACAGCAATCGCGCTGTGTCCAGATTGTATTTTTTACCCAAATCATGTTCCACTAAATAGGTGCTCCCATCCGCATGGATAACCGTCGCGGGTTCGTTGTTTTCATTGTTTAATATTTCCAAAATGGCCGTGTTGATATCGGTTCTTTTGTCAACACCAAACTGATGTCTTTCAACGGTTGTGTACATGTGTTCTCCTGTTATTGTTATGGTTATTGTACAAAGGATGCAAATTGTCAATAAAAACTGTGCTGGGATTTTTTTGGGGTCTGTTTATGTATAATCCAAAGGGTGGGGGAATAAATGAATGAAATGATCGTATTTTTTGATGGGATTAGCGGCAACGGCCGCGGCGCCGAACGGGGTTGATTACAGAAATCAATAAAAGATGACCGGGGCCCGGGGCCGGTATCTTTTATTTATAATAAATCCAATGCATCGAATATTGATGATGAATGCGGAACAGATCACATATGCCAGTAACGGCCATATCGGTGATAAAGGGTTAGGGGGCGTGAAACCCTATGCCCCGTATGTGTTCGCGCGATTTTTCATTTGTGCGTACATGCGTCGCATCGCGTCCGAAAAGACATGTTGTGTGTCCCCAATGTCGGCCGTGTTGGATTGGTGGAAATCGGCAAATTTCTTGTTTAATTTTCCCATGGCGTCGCGTGTTATCTGGGCCGCAATGGTCGATAATTTCCCACGCACGTTGTCGTCACAATTTAATATCATTTCACGATTTGGATGCGTCATGGCGTTGCGCGCGATATGTGTGCGATGGGCTTCGAACCGTTCACGCATGTATGCCACGGCGGGATTGGTGGGGGTCTTGGTTGCAACAAAAGATTCCATTTGGCGCATGGATTCGTACCATCCGGCCCCGAGTGTCATGCCACGCAACCAATTAGTCAGGGACAGGCCCGCAAACATTCGCATCATGGCGCGGTCAATGTCCCGACGTATGTCTGGGGATAAAATATCCGTTGGTTTGGGTGTCCCCGCGTTGGATGGGGCATGGGGAAAAATATCCATAGGATTGCGTTGCGTCATGATGAATCCTTTGTTTTTATAATCAAATCACGTATTTATATATAGGGATTTTGAGACCGATGACAAGTCCCCAAGACGAAACAAAACCCATTGGTTGCGGTTGAATTTGATCACACGATGTGATAAAATAATTTTATATGACCAAAGGATGGAAAATGGCAACCAAGCAAAAATCAAATCCACGCCGCGCGGTGTCGCAAAATCCGGCATTGAATTATATACGCCGGCTTTATAACAAAAGTGCAACGATGTTGATCAGCGAAGGGATCATGTTCATGATTGCCGCGGTGGTGATGTTGTTCTGGCCGGTACGATTTTTGGCCACATTAACATTGATTATTGGGATTGTAATTGGGCTGTTCGGGTTACATCGAGTATTAATTGGATTGGTCGGTGACGGTCGCCCAGGGACCAGTCGGGGTCTGGACATCACGTTCGGGTTGGTAAATGTTTTAATCGGGGTATTGTTTTGTGTGTATCCCACGGGGACAATGATTGGATTCTTTTATGTGTTCGCGGTATTATTTATGGTCCGCGCGATTCAGGCATTATTGTTTGCCATTAATATGTTCCGGGCACGTTTCGGTCATTATATTTGGGATTTGATTGTGGCCATTGCATTGGTCGCGATTGCGGTTTTGATCTTGGTATATCCGGTGGCGGGATTGGTGACGATGATTTATTATATTGCGATTACATTGCTGATCTATGCGTTATCAAATATATATATGTATTTTGAACTGCGTCGGTTAAAACGGGAAATAATCGAATAACAATAAATTAAACCACCGCCAAGCGGTGGTTTTTTGTTGTGTTTTTTTGAATTTTTGCCTATAATAAGTGCATGGATATCGTTTATATATTAATTGCATTTATGACGCCGATTTTGCATGGGTTGGCGTGTATTTTGGACGCACACTTTTCAAATAATGTTTTTCGTCGGACATCATCATTAATTTTCTATGCATCTATTACAAATGCCATAATTGTGCCATTCTTGCTTTTTTTGGGAACGCCGGCAATTCCGTCGTTTCACGTTTTTCTTGTACTGGGGACGATCGCGGCCATTGATATGTTGTATCTATTTCCATATTATACCGCGTTAAAGCGTGTTGATACATCCATTTCGGTTGCCTTGTTTTCGCTGGGTAAAATCGCCATCCCAATTTTAGCATGGTTTATTGTAAATGAACGGTTGCATTTTATTCAATATGTCGGGTTTGGTTTGATTTTATTGCCCAGTATTTTATTAAATCTTAATTTGAAAAAGTTAAAAATCAATTCTGCGCTTTACTTGATGATGTTCGTGTCATTGATATTGTCATTGGGAACAGTTTTGGAAAAATATTCTTTGGAAAATGAAAGTTTTTTGACGGTTTATTTTTGGATTGTCATTATGACGACCGTGATGGCCATCGCAATGTTGGTAATTCCCGCCTTTCGGCGTGATATCAAATCAGAATTTGTCCAATATAAAAAATCGGTTAAGTTATTTATTGGCCAAGAAATTTTGTCCCAATTGGGAACATTGGCGGTGTTGATTGCCTTGGGGCATTTGCCGGTTTTGGTCCAAGATGCCATTGAATCGACCCAGGCCATCTTTACATTAATTTTGGGATTTGTGTTGTATAAAATCTTTGGTGATCAGTTCCGTGAAAATTTGACCCGGCAAGAGGTTTTCAAAAAAATGATTTCGTTTATTTTTATTATCGTTGGATGCATTCTGACGGTTGCAGGATAGCGGGGCGCACGCCCAGCAGATTCACTTGGCATCAATGATGCCTGCGGGGCACTTGTACGGCGCGAACATCGCTTTGCTCGTTCTTGCCGACGGCGTAGTCGAACCTGCTGCGCCGGTTCGTATCCACCCGCAAATGCGGGTTCATAAAAAATACCGCACAGGGCGGTATTTTTTATGAACTTGGCACGCCCAGCAGGATTGTAATTCCCATCGCTGGATGCGATGGGCCCCTTTCTGCTTGTATGGCTCAAACGTCGCATGGGCTTGTTTTCGCCAACAACGCAATCGAACCTTTACGGTTCAAATCCTGGGCCGAGACACATAAATTAAAACCGGCACAAGGCCGGTTTAAATTTATGGCACGCCCAGCAGGATTCGAACCTGCGACCTGCGGATTAGAAATCCGATGCTCTATCCAGCTGAGCTATGGGCGCACTGAGCCTGATTATACATGATCTTTTTCCAAATTCCAATAAAAAGATAAAGGCAAAAGGGCAATGGTTCCTATGCGTTTTTGGGGTGGGGTGCAGTATAATGGGGCCAAAGGAGTTTTTGCATGAAAAAGTTTGTATTATTTGTTTGGGCGATGGTTTTATCTTATTTGCCCGGTGTCACAGGATTTATTTATTCGCCGCGTGCCGGGGCGTCGCAATGGTATGATTCACTTGAAAAATCGATGTTAACACCGGCCCCATGGGTGTTTGGTGTTGTTTGGCCAATTTTATATTTTCTGTTGGGGGTGGCGTTGTATTTGATTTTGCGTGACGCCCGGCCCACGCGGCAGAAATTGCGTGCCTATATTCCGTTTGGTATCAATATGGTTCTGAACGCGCTATGGACGTATTGGTTCTTTGGGCTGCATATGCCACAACTAAGCTTGTATGTTTCCATGGCATTAATTATCGTAGCGATATGGTTGATGCGGGTGTTTCGGGGCATTAATCGTACGGCCGGTAATCTGGTGTGGCCATATATTGGGTGGTTGGTGTTTGCGATGTATTTGAATGGGGCAATCGTCAATTTGAATTAATATTTCAGAATGCGGGTTTCGGGGTCGCCCATGTTTAGATAGCGCAATCCTAATTCTTCGACATAATCCGATGAATAACCCTGAATTAATTCAATATGTTGGTTCAATATGTCCAGGCGTTGCCGTTCGGTGGCCAATTGTTGTTGTTCCTTGTTTAATTCCCAGATATTCATAATAAATTTTTGAACACAAACGTCGCCAATAAAAATACGGACAAACATAAACAGGGCGAACATCAACATGGCCAATCCCAATTTGCCACGCCAACCCGCCCGCCATGCGCGCCCTATAAAACCAAAGAAATTTTTGATTTTTTCTTTCATCGATGGCATTATATCACAAATGTTTACCAATAATCAAATTTTTGCTGCGCCGTTGGCGGGGATAACAGATCGGCCATTTCGCGCCATGATGCGGCGCTTTGCCCCGGATGCCCCGTTGGTGACGGAAATGATTTCATGCCACAGTTTGGTTCAAATGCGGCGTGGTTGTGTGCGTAATTTTGATAATTATCGGGACGAGTTGGGACCTGTGGGTGCCCAGATATTTGGTGCAGAACCAGATATAATGGCCGATGCGGCCCGGATTTTGGAAGATAATGGGGCCACATGGATTGATATAAATATGGGCTGTCCTGTGCCAAAGGTGGCGACGCGTGCCGGTGCGGGTGCCCATTTAATGCGCGATCATGAATTGGCCGGAAAAATCATATCGGCTGTGGTGCGTGCAGTAAATATCCCGGTATCGATCAAGACACGTTTGGGGTGGGATGATGATCATCGGGATTGGATGGATTTAATGCATATTGCATCGGATTCTGGGGCGCGGTTTGCCACGTTGCATGGGCGGACCCGGGCCCAATTATATGTTGGGCCCGCACGATTACCGATCATTGGGCCCGATTGTCCATTGCCAATTATCGCCAATGGGGATATTTCAGATCGGGCCACGGTGGATCATGTTTTGTCTATTGGGTATGCCGGGGCCATGATTGGTCGGGGCATATTGGGGCGGCCATGGATTATTGGGGATATTTTGGGTACCGCCCATATGCCGGCCAAGGTTGGACCGATTGTTTTGGAACACTTGGAACGTACACTGACGTATTATGGAACGCGCACCGGTGTGCCATTGTTTCGTAAACATGCGGCGTGGTACAGTGCGGGTATGCCCAATTCTTCGGAATTTCGTATTCGGGTCAATACGACATCGGATGCGGGGATGTTGAAAAAAATAATTTCTGAATTTTGGGGTTGCGTTGATGCATGATAATTTCTATGATGCAGACAAAGAAAGAATAGCCCAAGGATGGAAGGATATGAACGAAACAAACAACAGTGTGGAAATGACGGCGGCGCAAATGCTGCATAATGCCCGGACAACGGGCCGGCGCAAACGTGAAATTCAAACGATTGCAAAATTGCTCTGTATTCGTGAAGAATTTTTAGAGGCCTTGGAATCGGGTGATTATCATAAGATACCAGAGGTGATTTATATCTTGGGATTTGCGCGTAATTATGCCATGGAATTGGGCTTGGATCCGGACGAAATTGTATTAAAAATCAAGCGGGAAATGGGTTTGGCACCGGACGTGAATACCGGTGATTCCGATGACGAAGATGCCGTGACAATGGCCCAATCGGCCGGTCGTGGTGGGATAAAGGCATGGTTCATCCGCGCATGGCGTTATATGGTGCGTCATTGGATGTGGTTTTTTGGGGCATTGGTGGTGGCGGTTGCGGCCGCCGCGGCGATTGTTGTCGCGTTTCATGATGCACCGACACCCACGGTTGATCAAACAGTTGTGGTCACAGATACCCCGACCCCGGAAATGCCTATGGGACCGGCATATACGGTAACGGTGCGTGAACAATTTGGTACTGAAAACGCGGCCACAGCAAATGTTATTCTTCAGGCAACCCAAGAATCATGGGTCAAGGTTGAAGATGCACGTGGTAATACGGTATTTAGCCGGGTTTTGGTTCCGGGCGATATCTATTATGTGCCGGCGGGTGATCGCCATCGGGCAACATTTGGCAATGCCGGTGGGATTGATGTATGGGTAAATGGTGTTCTGGCCCCCAAACAGGGCGGTGATCATGTGCGCCGGGCGGGCATATCCTTGGCACCAAATAAATTAATGCCGGGGTCGGCACAATAACAAAGAACGGAAAACGTTCTTGGACCAGGGCGAAAGAAATTTCGCCCTTTTTGATTGAAATTTTCGTTTTTTGCCCTATATTTTAATGTATGAATACGATAAAAGTGCGGGGCGCCCGCGAAAATAATCTTAAGAATGTAGATCTGGACATACCAAAGAATAAATTGGTGGTCTTTACCGGTGTATCCGGATCGGGAAAATCATCATTGGCATTTAATACCATTTATGCCGAAGGTCAACGACGCTATGTTGAATCTTTATCTTCGTACGCGCGTCAATTTTTGGACATGCAGAAAAAGCCAGATGTCGACATGATCGAAGGGTTGGCACCGGCGATTTCAATAGAACAAAAAACAACGTCTAAAAATCCACGGTCAACGGTGGGAACGGTGACGGAAATATATGATTATTTCCGGTTGTTATGGGCGCGTATTGGGGTGCCACATTCACCGGTGACGGGGTTGCCAATTAAATCCCAGACCATTTCAGAAATGGTTGATTGGACTAATAAAATCCCAGAAAAGACAAAGATTTATATCATGGCACCACTGGTGCGTGATCGCAAGGGTGAATATAAAAAAGAAATTGCATTTTTGATCAAGCAGGGGTATCAGCGCGCCATCATCGACGGCGAATTATACGATTTGGCGTCGGTACCGCCATTGGACAAGAATAAAAAACACAATATTTTCGTGATTGTTGACCGCTTGGCCATGCCGGGGGCAGATATGACGGATGCCCAACGCGAAGAATTTAATTCCCGCCTGTATTCGTCGTTTGAGGGGGCTTTGCGCCTGGTTCCGGGATCGGTATTGGTGCGGCGGCTGGACACGAACGAAGATATTTTATATTCGCAAAATTACGCATGCCCCGTTAGTGGGTTTACCGTGCCAAAAATTGAACCGCGTTTGTTTTCTTTTAATGCCCCGGCGGGTGCGTGTACTGCATGTGATGGATTGGGGGTGCAATTAAATATGTCGCCGGATTTGGTTATTCCGGATCCGTCAAAATCAATTCTGGATGGGGCGATTGCCCCGTGGTCCCGTGGGGGGATGTTGACCCAGTTTGATCATTTGTTGGATGCATTACATAAAAAGTTTAAGATTCCATTGTCCAAACCGTGGCATACATTGACCGATGCCCAAAAGAATTTAATTTTATACGGCAGTGGTGATGAACCCATTAAAATTAACTGGAATGGGTTTGTCTATGAAAAACCGTTCGAAGGCGTTATTCCGAATATTGAACGGCGGTGGCGTGAATCTGAATCAGAATCAATGCGTGCCGAATTGGCCAAATATCAATCCCAAACGCCATGTCCCGTGTGTCATGGGAAACGATTAAATATCCAGGCACTGTGTGTCAAGATCAATGGAATGGATATTATGGATGTTTGCAACATGTCGGTGGACGATTCGTTGCAATGGTTTGTGGATTTGCCGGGGGCACTGTCCCAGAAAGATAATGACATTGCGCGGATGATTCTGCGCGAAATTACCAGTCGTTTGCAGTTTTTGCAAAATGTTGGGTTGGGATATTTAACACTGGCGCGGACGTCTGGGACCCTGTCTGGGGGCGAAGCCCAGCGCATCCGTTTGGCATCACAAATCGGCAGTGGGTTGTCCGGTGTTCTTTACGTTTTGGATGAACCATCAATTGGTCTGCATCAAAGTGATAATGACAAATTGATTGAAACATTAAAAATGTTGCGGGACAAAGATAATACGGTCATTGTTGTGGAACATGACGAAGATGCCATGCGCGCCGCAGATTATTTGGTGGATATCGGTCGAAATGCCGGGGTGAATGGTGGTCATATTGTGGCATGCGGGACGCCCGATGCAGTGATCAAAAATCCAGAATCTTTGACCGGCCAATATTTATCAGGGAAAAAGCAGATTGACGTCCCGAAAAAGCGTCGTTCGGGTAACGGGGCGAAAATTACGGTTCGTGGTGCCCATGAAAACAATTTGAAAAATGTGGACGTTGAATTTCCATTGGGAAAATTTATCGCCTTGACCGGGGTATCAGGATCGGGAAAATCAACATTATTATTAAATACGGTGTATCCGGCAATGATGCGCGCGCTTTATAATTCCAAGATGGAAACCGGCGCACATGATATGATTACCGGATTGGAAAATATTGATAAGGTGGTAGATATCGATCAATCGCCCATTGGTCGTACCCCGCGCAGTAATCCGGCCACGTATACCGGTGTTTTTACGAATATCCGGGATTTCTTTGCCGCATTACCCGAAGCCAAGGCGCGCGGATATACATCAGGTCGGTTTTCATTTAATGTCAAAGGTGGTCGTTGCGAGGCGTGTCAAGGTGATGGCCAGATTAAAATTGAAATGAATTTCTTGGCCGATGTGTACGTCGAATGTGATAAATGTCATGGCGCACGGTATAATGATGAAACATTGGCGGTGAAATACAAGGGTAAATCAATCGCCGATGTATTGAATATGACCGTGGACGAAGCGTATCGTTTCTTTATCAATGTCCCGCAAATTGCCCGCAAATTGGAATTGTTAAAGCGGGTCGGGCTGGATTACATTAAATTAGGGCAGAGTTCATTGGATCTGTCGGGGGGCGAAGCCCAACGAATAAAACTATCCAAAGAATTGGCGGCACGTGGAACCGGCCAGACACTTTATATTCTGGATGAACCAACCACCGGGTTGCATTTCGAAGATATTAAAATGTTGTTGTCGGTTTTGCATGAATTGGTGGACCAAGGAAACACAGTTATTGTTATTGAACATAATCTGGAAGTCATCAAGACCGCCGATTGGATCATCGATCTGGGGCCGACGGGTGGGGCCGGTGGTGGGCGTGTTATCGCCGCAGGTACACCCGAAGATGTGGCGGCAAATCCAGAATCATTAACTGGGAAATACTTGAAAAAGTACCTGAAATCTGGTACAGTTAAAACCACAAGCAAAAAGAAAAAGTAATCACATCACCATACCCAAGGAGAAATAGAATGTTTGGTTTTGGTAAGAAAAAAGCAAATACAGATACAACCCCAGAAATGGAAATGCCTGATGCTAAAATGCCATCGGGAATGAAAGAAACCGCCGCACGCATGATGTCGGGTCAATTTGATATGAATGACATGCTGGCGCAATTGAAACAAATTAAAAAAATGAGTAATTTTAGCGGGTTACTAAAAATGGTCCCAGGGATGTCCGGGGCCGTATCTGCGATGAAAGAAAAGATCAAAGACGGCAGTGTCGATGCCCAAATTAAAATATTAGAGGCCATGACCCCCGCCGAACGGGCCGAACCCGAAAAGATTTTCGCCAATGCCAAGACGCGCATTGCCGAAACCGCCGGTTGTACAGTGCGTGATGTTGAACATATGATTAAACAGTATTCTAAAATGAAGCAACAAATGGCCATGATTCAGCGTATGGGTGGGATGGAGGCCGTCATGCAGAAAATTCAACAAGGCACGACCGGTGCAGCCAATGGGGGCAGTGATCAATAATGATGAAATGGAAAAATTTGTTTGATTGGACCATTACCAATGTTAGTAGATATCCGAAACAGGAATTTCTTTATCTGGATGAAGATAAGGAACGTCGGATATTATTAGGGTATAGCGTCGAAGTGGCATACAAGACACACAAGAAAAAGCGCTTTTTCAAGGTTAAAAAGCCTGCGCGTAATGTGCGTCATGATCCGATCACAGAAGATCATAAATCACGTGTAAAGAGATTTGAAGATGCGCGTCAACGTGCATTGAAATATATCAGCGTTATGGATGATAAAAAGAATTCACAGCGGCCTGGGCGTAGACGCAGTGAAAAGACGAAATAAAAGCGGCAAAAATTTATAATACGGACATCGTGAACGCACAAAATGAAAATACTTAATAAAAAAATTGCGGCAAAAAAATCGTCTGTGGCCTGGTTGCAACGCCAGGCGTCCGATCCATACGTTGCGCGTGCCCAGAAAGACGGCTATCGCGCGCGCGCGGCATATAAATTAATTGAAATGAATGAAAAATTTCATTTTTTGAAAAATAACCAGGTTGTGGTGGATCTGGGGGCGGCGCCGGGTTCATGGACCCAATATATTGCGCGTGATTTCCCCAAAAGTCGCGTTTTTGGTATGGATCTGTTGCCGGTAAAACCCATTGTTGGTGCCGAATTTTATCAGGGCGATTTTACCACGGATGCGGCGTTGGTATGGCTGGAAGAAAAACTGGGGCTGGGGCCGGATGGCGCGGCGGGGGGCACGGTTGATGTTGTGTTGTCAGACATGGCGCCCAATACCGTCGGGCATAAAAAGACCGATCATATTCGTCAGATGGTATTACTTGAATATGCATTTGATTTTGCGTTGCGGGCATTAAAACCGGGCGGGACGTTTGTTGCAAAATCCTTTACGGGCGGGACGACCGGGGATCTTTTAAAGCAGATCAAAGAAAAGTTTGAACGTGTGTATCATATTAAGCCTCCATCGTCGCGCAAAGACAGCGTGGAAATGTTTATTGTCGCCATGGGTTTCCGGGGATAGGTATAAAAATTGGGATTTAATATCGTTGAATAAATACCAATATTTTCGAACGCCTTGATTTTCCCCGGCAAGATATCACAGGTGACACATCCCATTGAAAAATGGTTATTTTAATTTTATTAGGAAATATCAATACTTCCACACCGCGTCATATTGTTTCCGGTGGATAAATTACTTGAAAATTCAAGGAATTGGGGATAAAGTGATTGATATGATATGTTTTAAGATTCATTTCATTATTCGTCATCATGCCCATCGGGCGACGTATTAGTTATTTTCAAAATTTGTGGTATAATATCTTCAAAGGAAATTTTACAATGGATTTAAAACCAACCAAACCTATGTCTGGATTTATAGAATTGTTGCCCGCGCAACAGCGATGTGTTGATGAATGTGCGGCGCGAATGACGCGGGTTCTGCGTACGGCGGGATTTAATCATTTGGATTTGCCGGCCATCGAACGGGCCGAAGTGTTGACCGATAAAGATAATTGGGATGAAATTGAAACCCAGATGTTTTTGTTTCAAAAAGGTGACACGAAAATGGGGCTGCGATATGACGGGACGGTTGGATTGGCCCGTTATGTTGCGGGTCATATGAATGATTTGGTATTTCCGTTTCGTGCGTATCAGTTGGCGCGAAATTATCGCGGGGAACGCCCCCAGCGCGGTCGATATCGCGAATTTTATCAAATGGATATGGATATTTTGGGGGTGGGGGAATTATCCCAAAATTATGATGCCGAAGTTGTCGCAACACTGGCACGGGTGTATGAATCTGTATCGGAATTTATCGGTCCGACGATCGTTAAAATTGGAAATCGTCGGTATTGGAACGCTGTATTTGAATACCTGAATATGGATGATCAATCTGCACGGTCTGCATTTATTTTAATCGATAAAAAAGATAAACTTGACGATTTTGTTGGGGCACTGTGTGATGTTGTCGGGGAAAAGAATGCAAATGAAATAAATAAAGTATTTACAGACGGGTATAAATATTTCTTAAACAAATCTGATAACTTAAATTCTGCGATTGACGAACTGGATTCGTTTATGAATTTGTTGGGGGTAATGGGAATTAAAAATGCCGAAATTGATCTGGGGATAATGCGTGGGCATGCGTATTATACCGGTATTGTTTTTGAATTCTTTTTGACGCGGTTTCCGGAATTGGGGGCGATTGGTGGCGGCGGCCGGTATGATGGATTGGTGTCAAAGTTTTCCAAGACAAAAATCGTTGGTGTGGGTGCTGCTGTTGGTTTTTCGCGTTTAATGGTGGCATTACTGGATGATGATCGAATTGATTTGACGTCTTTTATGCATCCTGTTGATGCCGCGGTGTTGGTTATGGGGGCGGGATGTGTCGTGCGTGCCATGGCGGTGGTTGCCCAATTGCGTGCGGCGAATATTGTGGCGGTTCCATATTTAGATGCCAATAAAAAGTTTAAAAATCAAATTGAATTTGCCGATAAAATTAACGCAAGATTCAGTGTGATCATTGGTGAAGATGAAGTTAAAAATAATGTCGTTTCTATAAAAAATATGCAAACCGGGGATCAGCAATCTGTTTCTTTGGATGGGGCGATATCGATCATGGGGGAATGAATGATTATTGAACAAAAATTACGTGATATACAAACGCGCGCACGTGAAATAGAAGAGCAGATGAATTCTGGTCATGTTTCTGGTGGTGAATTAACCCGTTTGTCCAAGGAGTATTCACGACTGTCTGAAATATTGCCATTGATTGCAAAATATTTCCAAACGACCCAGGGTATTGCCGATGCGATGGCAATGCAAGATGATCCAGAATTAAAATCATTGGCTGTCGAACAATTAAGTGAATTGAACAAGGTATTGCCGGAAATTGAAAAACAGCTTCAGATTGCATTGTTGCCCCGTGACGATGCCGATGATAACAGTGTTATTATGGAAATTCGTGCCGGTGTTGGGGGCGAAGAATCTGCATTATTTGCGGGCGATCTTTATAATCAATATAAATCGTATGCGTTGCGTCATGGATGGCAGGTAGAAGTAATCGAAGAAAATGCGACGTCATTACGTGGATACAAAGAAATTGTTTTTAAGATTAACGGTGCGGGGGCATACGGGCGGATGAAATTTGAATCTGGGATTCATCGGGTTCAGCGTGTCCCAGAAACCGAGGCCGGCGGTCGCATTCATACCAGTGCGGCGTCCGTTGCGGTTATGCCAGAGGCCCAAGAAATTGATGTTGTTATTGATGATAAGGATATTCGTATTGATATATTTCGGGCATCTGGGGCCGGTGGGCAACATGTAAATAAGACCGACAGTGCGATACGTATTACCCATTTCCCGTCGGGTATTGTTGTGACGTGTCAGAATGAAAGATCACAGTTGCAAAATAAGATTTCTGCGATGTCTGTGTTGCGTTCAAAATTGTATGAAAAACAAAGACTTGAACAAATGAATGCAAGTAATGCGTCAAGAAAAACAATGGTGGGTTCTGGTGATCGCAGTGAAAAAATCCGCACCTATAATTTTCCGGAACAGCGTGTAACGGATCATCGTATAAAGTTAACGTTGTATAAATTGGATGACATTTTGGCCGGTGGGATGGGGCTGGATGAAATGATAGATGCATTAATTGCGGCCGATCAGCTGGAACAGTTGGCCAATATGGCCTAATAAAAATCCGCCGCCGGCGGATTTTTTTATGTTCGTGTAATACCAACGGTTCTGTCGGGGGGTAAAGGAACTTGAAATGGGGGACAAGAATTGAGCAAGTCAAAAACAATGTTGAGCGAGTTGGGATTAATTGCCGGGATTTCTGTCATGTCTGTATTGCGATGCGGGGGAATGCGTCAACCCAGAATTTGGGGGATTTTCAAAAAACAAAATTGTTTTGGATACTCTGGGATTAGATGGTAATTATAAAAAATAATTCGACGAAATCATTTCCCTTGGTCTCACTGCCGTGGGGATTGGCGATGCTGGGGTGTTTGGCACCAGAAGAGGTGCAATGCCCAGGTTTATATCGGCAGATCCATTGTTTTTTAATTCCCCTGATGTTTCAGTATTTGGATGGGTTTCAAAAGAATAGGGCGATGGAGTCGTATTATATTCTGTCGGCTGATGTGTACATGCAAATAAAAATGCGTGGCCAAAATGTCGTTTATATTGGTGCCAATGTGTCGATGTATATGGATGAAAGTAAAAAGTGTTTTGTTGTTATTGGACACAGGGCGTATATCTTGAAAAATGGCATCAGTGGTTTTGTTTATGAAAATATCCCGGGATACAATATCCTTATATCGCGGCAATTGGTTTCCAAAAACGTTAATGTTCGTTAATAACCGCGCATGGCGCAGTTTTTATATTTGTTCTTTTTTCGGGGCGATGGCCCTTTTTTTTCATGTTGTAATGGATTTTTGAGTGTGTTATACTTTTTAAAGTTGACGGGTGTTCCGTTAACGGGGTGTGAGAACCCATTCTTACGCATAACGCACCAGAAATGGGGTGTTGTGGAATAAAAACTCCTGAATTTGTCCGGTATTGGGCCAGGAGGGTTGCGTAATATCCAATCCGCAACACAATTCGTAAGATTGTTCTCAACCTCCTGACCACCAAAAATGGTGGTTTTTAATTAAAAAAGAGCTAGGGATTTAGGATATGAGAAAGATCTTTTTGGCGTATATAATTTCGATCGGTTTAATGGGGGTTCATGGTGGTGTTTATGCCATTGCGCCATGTACCCAGACCGGCCTAGGTACCGCGAAGTGTCAGGTTGTGTCTTGTCTGGATTATACGTATTATGGGGCATGTGATCCAAATATGTTGGGTATTGATACCTATGTCAAAGATTTAATGGAAATGCCCAAGGGGACGGTTTATGACGAAGGGAAATCGTTTGCAATTGTAAATGCGGCGGGGGATGTTCCTATTGTTAGTGCTATTCTTTATTCTGCATCATCGTGCCCGACGGGATATAGGATTGCTGATGTTAGTATTGGGGAATATATTCATACGTCTTTGCCGTGTTGTAGAAATCTAGATTATCCATCACCAATGCCAACGGTTAAAACCTGTGTTTGTGGGGGATGTAGTGACAGCTGTGTTGATGGGCCTGTTGAATCCCTGGGTGGGGGACGTTTGCGTAAAATCCAGCGGCGGTGTAATTGTAACGAATGCGAAGAAACGCCCCAATATCATTGTGCGGCGGGGTATTATGGGCCGGGGACAACGTGTACCCCATGTCCGCCGCCCGGGACCAGTGCGGAATGGTCTACCACGCGGGATCGGTGTTATATCAAGACATTTAAAGACAATACTGGCGAAGGGCATTTCAAAGATTCTGCCACCGATAATCAGTGTCATTACAAGTAATAGGAATAAAAATGGGGCCGTGTGTCCCATTTTTTATTGTGTGTTGAATGGTTTTCGTGATATTATGGGTATATGATAAACAAATCTACTGATATTAAATTGTCGCGTCCGATTGTGATGGTGGGACTGATGGGGGCGGGCAAGACCAGTGTTGGGCGTGCATTGGCGCGCCGGTTGGGGGTGCCCTTTGTTGATACAGACAAGGAGATAGAGGCCGCCGCCGGTTGCAGCGTGGTGGATATATTCGCCATGTATGGCGAAGAAGAATTTCGCCGCGTAGAACAACGTGTGATTGCGCGTTTAATGGAAACGCCCCCTGTGGCCAAGGTTATTTCCACCGGCGAGGGGGCATTTATCACACCGGCGGTACGCGATATGTTGCGGGATCAGGCGTTAACAATTTGGTTAAAGGCTGGGCTGGATTTGCTTGTAAAAAGAACAAATTTTCGTGATACACGTCCACAGTTGTTGAATGCAGATAGCAAGAAAATTTTGGCCCAATTGATCGAAGAGCGTTATGTAATTTACGCCACGGCAGATATTACTGTAGAGACCATGGATGAAAGTTTGCGTAAAACCTTGGGCAAGGTGTTGCGTGCCATTGTGCAATATCAAAAAAATGAAGAAAAAAATGATTAAAAAACCAAAATTTTTATCCGAATTTCAAGAATTTATAAACAAAGGAAACGCCATTGATATGGCGGTCGGTATCATTGTCGGCAGTGTTATGACAGGTGTTGTTAATTCGTTGGTGTCGGATGTGTTGATGCCGCCCATTGGGTTGTTATTGGGTGGTGTTGATTTTTCCCAATGGTTCTTTGTTTTGGCGGGTGGGGCGCCGGGCGCAGATTACCCGACGGTCGCCGCGGCCCAGGCGGCGGGGGCAACCACGCTAAATCTGGGGGTGTTTTTAAATTCCGTGGTCAGCTTTTTAATCACCATGTTTGCAATATTCTTGTTTGTTCGGACGGTGAACAAGGTGCGTCGGAAAAAGCCGGTTACAACGCGGACATGTCCATATTGCAAAACGTCCATTAATGTTGCGGCCACAAAATGCCCCAATTGTTGTTCGGTTGTTAAACCAATAGAGGTGGTCGTTCCCGGTGATAGTGAATTGGAACAGGGAATAAAAAAACTGAAAACAATTACCAAAGATAGAATTAAGAAAATCAAAAAAATTACAAAGAAATAGGGCGTTAATTTAATAATTTAATTAAATATGAAAATGGCCGGCTGCATTTGTCTTTGTCATAATGCGGCCGGCATTATTATGGATCGGTTTTTTTTGAGAATGCGGTATTTCCAGATTCGAATGGTTGGGTTTATGGGGTCTGTTTCTTTCTTTTGGTGGTGGGGAAAAATGGGCCAGGGCGGTCTTTTTCTCTCATGTGGGGGTTCATATATGTGTGGGGTACGGTGTTTTTATGTGGTGCAAAATCTACGAATATTGTCGCTGTCTGGGGATGGGTACGATGTTGTCGAAGGGCCGTTGTCGAGATGTTATTTAAATTTCTTTAATCGTTTTTTTATTTTTTTTGTGTAAAACTTTGAAAATTCAAGTTTGTGTAAAGTTACGAATAATAAATATGGTAATAAAATTATGCCGGAAATTTTTATTTCGATGGTTTGTTTTGTTTGATTAAGAATTAAATTCATTAAATCTGTTTTGTCTTTTGAATTTTGTGATGTTTTTTAACTATTTCTCTGAACGTATTTTGTTGATAGGGTGTGTATATCCAAAAGGCGCATAATGTATATTATGTATAGTTTTGTGTTGTTGTATCATGTGTTGCTTATGATTTGATGTTGGTTTTTATATGTTTTTTTTGATCTGTGTGGCTTTGTTATTGTGTTATCTAAATTATTTTGGCATGCGATGCATCAATATTGGGTGTTGTGCGTAATCTCCGGCACGTGTTGGTGTGTTTAATAATTTTAAAAGTATCAACCGTGGTTCGTGACAACTTATTTGGTCGCATGTCTTTGTTGGAAAAGTATTGGTCGTGGCCTGGGATGTCTATTGTTGATCATAATGTTATTATTATTGCGACAATGGATTTTGCTGTGGTATAGGTTTCGCGACATGTTTTGCTGGGCGGATTGCACGCAAATTGCGTCGTAATTCGTGTCTTGTGGATGATGCTTTGATGTGTGTTATTCGATCATCGACAGGCGCAACGCCCAATGTTCTGTGTTGTAACATGCTATGCGCGTAATAATTTTTTGCTTGGTTGTCACAATTGAACATTCAATGGTGTGCCGCAACTGGGTGGCATTTTATACGTTGTGGGCGGAACCTGTTTCATGCATAAAATGAACAGCATTAATGGCAATATGGTGCACCTGTGTGCACATAACGCGGTATTATGTATAGTTTTGTGTTCTGTTTTATCCTTATACTTAGAGTTTTGGATTTGTTAAATGTTGGCTATTTTTATATGGTTGTGTGTGCTTGTTATCTTTCTTTGTTATGAAAAAGGTATTGTGTGTGGCTGTATCATTTACATTGCGGTTCAATGAAAACGATTGTTGCCTATAAATATCATGGGTTAAATCAACGTGTTATTCCGCATTCAAATATTTTATTAAGGTTGTTGCATTATCATATAGCGGCACAGATGCTTTAAATCGAATAATGTAAAATTTGTTCTTTTTACAGGTGGATTTAGCCCTGCTTTCAACCAAATTATTAATATTTGGGGCTGTCTGTCAATGACTGTGTGTAACTGGTTTTGATATACCCTTGGCGGTGGAGATAATACCTGGGTTTTATTGTGGATGGTTTTTATTAAATGTGCAATCGTATGTTTTTCAATGTGCCCTGCTTTGATCGGTTTGTTCTGGTGGTGATCAAATAAATGAATTGTGGGTTTTTGTATGTTATTTTTGGTCATGTGGGTTTGGAATGTCTTTAAATTTGGTCTATGTTATTGATTTAAGTAAATAAATTAATTTTCAGCAAAACTGTCCATAATGTTTATCTGATATGCGTAATGTGTTGATTTTTGTTGGAAAAATATGTTTTTTAATACCTTGGCCGCGATCTTGTGAAAACATGAATTTTTCTGATTTTCTGATCGGGTGCCAGAAAGAAAATATGGATTTAAGAAAATAATTTAACATTATAAATTAATATATTGATGAAATTATAAAATATATTATTTATATATTATAAAAAACATGCCAATTATTGCGGCAATATGTAGATGTGTGAATTCTGCCCCCTATTCTATAGGCATGTGGTATGTTGTGCCCATAATATTAAGATTAATGGTGTTGGTTTTTCCATTGCCCTTTGATAAATTTCCATAACACAACCCACCCGATGGGGTACGTATGACGACGGTTGGGGTGGTTTGCCGTTCATCAAACAAGGGTATGGGGGTTGGTGTATTGCCCAATCGTATTTGGGTTATCCCAGAACGGCACAATGCCATACAAGAATTATTTGTCGGGGCATACCCGTCGTTACATACTCGTTTATATGTACAATCGTCCGGATAATAAACAGTTGTGTCATCTGGGACCAAGGTGCCATTGTTTTCATTTTCTTGTGTACATGTTTTATAACAATCACTTAGTTTAGAAGATCCACGTGGCGATGAATAGTTTTTAGGGCAATGTGACCAAACGCCATGGGCGCCATATGCCACCAGACCGCCCGGACAATAATAATTTGGATCACATGGGGTTTGGGTGTATGCACCCCGTTCAACGGCATATCCTGGGTTTACCATGATTTGACATTGGGATGCCGCGGTTTTCCCAGGATCCGTGTTGGCATCAAATTCCGATGGGCATTCATATTTTATACTGTTGGTGCAATATGTGGCCCCGGTGCATTGTGTGCATGTTCTGTTGTTTAGGTAATATCCGTTTTCGCATGACGTTGCCACACAGGTGTTCCGTCCCCCGTATTCACGCCATCCAGACACGGCCGTTGCATGGGGTATGTCTGATACGCCACAATCGCGCCAGCATTCTTCGATCGATGTTTCGTCGGAATATAAATTGTTCCGGGGGTCCGTTATGGGATAATCGGTGGGACATTGCGCGCATGTGTTGTTCGTTAGGTAATATCCACTATTACATTTTTTTACTGTATACAGGCACCTGTCGTGTCCAGTTCCACCATTGTCATTGTTGTCATAATAATCCCATCCAGTCCCACTGTACGCATTCGCCGGCTTGCAGGTCACCAACGCCGTGTCATAGGTATAACAGTCGTGAATGCTGGTTCGGCCGTTGTCCGATCCGGTGTATTTATCGGGGCATGCGGTACAGGTGCTGGTGCCGCCATAGGAAACCGTGTGTGCTTCTTTGTATGTGGCAGTGGGGCATTCGGACACGGATGTTCCATTGGCAGTCCCCAGATACTTGCCGCCCAAAATACTGATTTTGCATTGAGATGCACTGGTTTTGCCTGCGGACGTATCGGCATTGTACCCGTTCGGACAATTATATTTAACGCCGTTACTGCAATAGGTTGTGCCCGTGCATTGCGATTGTCCTGTTCGGGTGGTTAGTGTGCCGCCCGTGGAATAATAGCCGGATGAAACGGTGTACCATTTGTTGTCACCGGGACAATACCACTTGGGTCCGCCACAATTACTGCATGTTGAACCGGTATAGTATTGGCCCGCCGGGCATTTCGGGGTACAGGACGGGGCGGCGGTCCCACCGGCACAGGTGCAACCCGATGGGCATGGGGTACATGAATTTCCGGCGTTGGTTCCGTTTAAATAATAGCCCGATGAACAGGATGTGTATTTCTTGTATGTTGGACATGTGTAACCGGCGGCAAATACCGCCCCGCCCCAGATCAGCATGGTCGCGATCGTGCCACAAAAGCCGACAGTTTTTTTAGGCATAATCATTAAATTAAAAATCCCTGATTTCTGCACCTGCTTTCCCCCCCAACTATGCCTAAAAAAACTGTCCCTTTGGATTAGGCATAGTCTAATTACGTTCTGCGC